>JALDYL010000027.1:0-44103 GCA_032153965.1 Achromobacter sp.
GTTGCGGCCGGCGCGCCCTTGGCCGCAGCCGCGGACGGGGCGGCCTTGCCGCCCGCCTTGGCGGGATCCAGGCCGCTGGCCTTGCGCAGCTTGTCGGCCACCGGCGTGGCGGTCGGCTCGACGCCGCCCAGCCGCTTCAGCCCGGCGACCACGTCCAGCCAGTTCAGGTTTGCATTGGCGTAGCGCCGCACGTGGATCTGCGGCGCCCACAAGCCCACCTCGCCCACATAGGCGTGGCGCGCGATGGGCTCCAGCTCCAGGCGGCTGACGGTCAGCGCGCTCCAGGCGACGAGGTTGGCACCGGCGGTATCGCGCAGGTCCAGCCGGCGCAGGCCCAGGTCTCCGACCACGCGGATCTTGGGCGACGCGTCCTTGGGCTGTTCGAACACCACTTGCAGGTTGGAATCGAGCAGCGCGCTTTCGACCTTGAACGGCAGCGGCATGGGCCAGACGTCCGCCCACTTTTCCAGTTGCAGGCCATTGAAGGCCACGCGCAGCGTGGACGAGGGCACCTTGTCGAAGGGGCGCGCCACGCCGTTCAAATCGAAGGGGCTGCCGTTGATGCGCAGGTGCACGCGCGGCTGCACATCGATGTCGGTGGCATAGCCGAAGGTGGAGATGAACGGCACGCCCACGCCCAGCTCGTCGACCACCTGCTTGCGGCCGGTGACCTTGTCGTCCAGCGTGATGGTGCCATTCTCGATCACCATGTTGTTGAGCGAGAAGCGCGGCAGCCCTTCGTCCGGCTTGGGCGGTTCCTCGGGCTGGGCGGCCGTCAATTCGGCCACTCGTTGCTGAATATCAGAGAAATTGAAGCGCGTGACGTCCTCGCGGACGATGGCGATGTTAGGCTCGCGCAGCGTCATTCGATCAACGACCGGCGCAAACCAGAACAGGGAAGTCCAGGCCGCGCTGACGTCCAGCTCGGCCAGCGTCAAGAGCGGCGTCTGCGAATCGGGCTGGGCCACGGCCAGGTCGCGCGCCCGGACGGTCAGCGTGAAGGGATTGAAGCTGATGTCGCCGACGGAGACTTCCCGCCCGATCATCTTGGAGACGTCCTGCACCAGGACGTTATGCAGCACTTTGGGGACCTGCCAGGCGGCAACCCCGAAAAGGACAAGTACGAATGCCGCGATACCCAGAAGAATCTTGCCGACCCGGCGGGTTAACCGAAGCTTGGGCATCCGCAAGGGCATTGCGCGTCTCCTGATACGAATGAAGGACGAGCGTTTCCGTCCTTCTAATGACTACAGGCGCGATTATCGCGCCCCCTGCACCGCTCGTCTATCATAGGCGTATCGATGGGCCGATCCGGCCAGCCGGGACCGCCCTTTTCAATCATTAACAATTATCGCTCCCGATTCCCATGTCCACGCCCACCCCAACCTTGAGCCACCTGGATGAAGCCGGGCAGGTCCGCATGGTCGACGTCATCGCCAAGACCGACACCGAGCGCGTGGCGATCGCCACCGCCAGCGTGCGCATGAACGCCGTCGCCTACGGCCTGCTGACCCAGCCGGGCCAGGGCAAGGGCGAGGTCCTCAACACCGCCCGCGTCGCCGCCATCCTGGCCGCCAAGCGCTGCGCCGACACCATTCCGCTGTGCCACAGCCTGCCGCTGGCCTTCGTCGGCGTCGAGTTCGCGCTGGACGACGCCGAGCACCGCATCGACGTGCTGGCCACCTGCCGCACCAGCTACAAGACCGGTGTGGAAATGGAAGCCATGATGGCCTGCAGCGTCGCCGCGCTGACCATCTACGACATGTGCAAGGCTGCCGACAAGGGCATCGTCATCGAGCAAGTTCGCCTTAAGTACAAGGCAGGAGGAAAAAGCGGTGAATGGCGCAACGATTAATCTTCTCTACTTCGCGCGCGTGGCCGAACTGGTCGGCAAGCGCGCCGAAGCCTGGCCCCTGGAAGGCGAATCCACCGGCGCGCAGCTGCTTGCCGCGCTGGGCGAACGCTACCCCCAGCTGGCGCCCTCGGCGCGCCTGAAACTGGCCATCAACCAGACCCACTCCAAGCCGTCGGCCCCCATCCGGGCAGGCGACGAGGTCGCGGTATTCGAACCCGTCACCGGAGGTTGAACGCCATGATCAGCGTCCAGGAAGCCGACTTCGACGGCGCCGCGCTCACGGCCGCGCTGCGGGAGAGCGCCGGCCCGGGCGTGGGCGGCATCGTCACGTTCGTGGGCTATGTGCGCGACTACGCGCCCGACACGCCCACCGACACGCTCTTTCTCGAACACTACCCGGGCATGTGCGAACGCGAGCTGGAAGAGATAGCCGCGACCGCCCGCGCGCGCTGGAGCCTGGACGGCACGGTCATCGTGCACCGGGTGGGCGCCCTGCACCGCAATGCCCAGATCGTCTTCGTGGCGGCGGCCAGCGCCCACCGCGGCGACGCCTTCCGCGGCTGCGAATACATCATCGACGCGCTCAAGACCCGCGCGCCCTTCTGGAAGCGCGAGACCCTGGCGGGCGGCAGCAGCTTCTGGGTGGAACAACGCCAATCCGACCAGGACCGCACGCAGTCCTGGGATGAAGACACCACCTCGAAGAAGGAGCATCCATGAGCGACGAAAGCCTTGTTTCGCTGGCCTGCGCCGTGCTGACGGTCAGCGACACCCGCAGTGCGGGCGACGATACCTCCGGCAATCTGCTGGCCCACAGCCTCGCGCATGCCGGCCATCAGTGCGTGCGCCGCGACATCGTCAAGGACGACATCTACCAGATCCGCCGCGTCATCAGCGACTGGATCGCCGATCCCGAAGTGCAGATCATCCTGACCACGGGCGGCACGGGCTTCTCGCACCGCGACCATACGCCCGAGGCCATCGGCCCCCTGCTGGACCGCGACATCCCCGGTTTCGGCGAACTGTTCCGCCAGATCTCCTACACCGAGATCGGCAGCTCCACCATCCAGTCGCGCGCCTTTGCCGGCTCGGCCAACCAGACGCTGATCTTCTGCCTGCCCGGCTCCAACAACGCCTGCGAAACCGCCTGGTCGCAGATCATCCGCGAACAGCTGGACAGCAGCCACCGCCCCTGCAATTTCGCCACCCACTTCAAGCAACGCGAAGAAGACAACTGACCCATGCTGGATTTTGATCAAGCCCAGACCCTGCTGGCCAATGCCGCGGGGCCGCTGCAACGCAGCGAAGAGGTGAGCCTGGCCGATACCGCCGGCCGCGTGCTGGCCGCCGATCTCAGCGCCACCGTGGACATCCCGCCGGCCGACAACAGCGCCATGGACGGCTATGCCTTGCGCGTGGCCGATTGGGGCGCCGGCGTGCGCCTGCCCATCCAGCAGCGCTGCTACGCCGGCGAAATGCCCGAGCCGCTCAAGCCCGGCCACGCCATCCGCCTGTTCACCGGCAGCCTGATCCCGGAAGGCGCGGATACGGTCGTGATGCAGGAAGACACTACCGAAGCCGACGGCCAGGTGGAAATCTCGCGCGCTCCCAAGCCCGGCCAACACATCCGCCGCCGCGGCGAAGACACCATGACCGACGCCCCGCTGCTGGCCGCCGGCACGGTTCTGGAAGCGGCCCACGTGGCGCTGTTGGCCTCGCAAGGCCTGGCCCGCGTGCATGTCTTTGGCCAGTTGCGCATCGGTATCCTGACCACGGGCGACGAGCTGGTGCTGCCCGGCCAGCCGCGCGCGGCCGAGCAGATCTACAACTCCAACGGTCCCATGCTGGCCGCGCTGGCGCGCGGCATGGGCGCCCTGCCCGTGCACGTGTTGCACGCCCGCGACACCGAGGCCGACCTGCTGGCCGCCTTCAAGACGCTGCTGGCCGATTGCGACCTGGTGGTCAGCGTGGGCGGCGTGTCGGTGGGCGAACGCGATCTGGTCAAGCCGGCGCTGGCCGCGCTGGGCGGCGAACTGTCGCTCTGGAAGGTGCGCATGAAGCCGGGCAAGCCGGTGGCGCTGGCGCAGATCGACGGCAAGCCCGTGGTCGGCCTGCCCGGCAACCCGGTGTCGGCCTACGCCGTGTTCACCCTGCTGGTGACGCCGCTGATGCGCCGCATGCAGGGCCGCGAGACGCTGTTCCCGCCGACCAGCCTGCTGCCGCTGCGCACTGAACACCCACGCCAGGACAGCCGCGAGGAATTCCTGCGCGTGCAGCGCCGCCTGGCCGACGACGGCAGCGCCGAACTGGTGCCTTACGGCCATCAGGGTTCCGGCGTGATCAGCTCGCTGCCGTGGTCGACGGGCCTGGCCCGCCTGCCGGCCGACATGCAAGTGCAGGACAAGGACCGGGTCGCCTACTACGACCTGCGTCACTGGCTGGCGTAGCGCTCGGCCTGCGCCAGCTCTGCTGGCGTATTGACGTTCATGAAGGCATCGGGCGCGTCGTCGAAGCAGGCTTCCACCGCGCCCGTCCTCGCCTGCCACAGTCCCACCTTGCGGTCGCCGCCCCGCAGGTACGCGAGCAGCTCGGGCAATAGCGACGTGCACAAGGCCATGCAGGCCGAATGCCGCTGTCCGCCTGCCATGGCATAGGCCATGGGCGCATTGGCCGCCTCGGCCGCGCCGACCAGGCGCGCGGCCAGGTCCGATGGCAGAAAGGGCGTGTCGCAGGGAACCGCCACCAGCCAGGCATCCTGCTGCGCCGCCGCCAAGCCTGCGGCGATGCCCAGGAGCGGCCCTTGCCAGGCCCCCAGTTCGGCTTCGCCGTCCTGAACCACCTCGCCGTAGCGGGCATAAAGGTCCAGGTGGCGGTTGGCGCTGATGATCAGGCGCGATACCTGCGGCGCCAGCCGGCGCGCCACGTGCGCCACCATGGGCTCGCCGCGCAGCACGACCAGCCCCTTGTCCTGCCCGTTCATGCGCGCGCCCTGGCCGCCCGCGAGGACCAGGCCGGCGATACCCTTGCTGGCAGGCGCTTCAGCCACCGATGTAGCTCATCTCGATCTTGCGCGCGGGGTCGGCCATGTTGCGGCCGCGCAGCTCGGAGTAATGATCGTTGCGCCCCGCCCAGATGCCCGCGATGATGCCGGCGAGTTCGGCGTCGCTGGCGCCGTCGCGCAGCGGCGCGCGCAGGTCGTAGCCGTCGTGCGCGAACAGGCACAGGAAGAGCTTGCCTTCCGGCGACAGGCGCGCGCGGGTACAGCCGCCGCAGAAGGCGTGCGTGACGCTGGAGATGACGCCGATCTCGCCGCCGCCGTCCAGGTAGCGCCAGCGTTCGGCCACGCGGCCCATTTCGCCGCTGGCCACGGGTTCCAGCGGATAGGCCGCGCCGATGCGGTCCAGCACTTCCTGGCTGGGCACCACTTCGGCAAGATTCCAGCCGTTGGTGTTGCCCACGTCCATGTATTCGATGAAACGCAGGATGTGGCCGGAATGGCGGAAGCGTTCGGCCATGGGCAGGATCTGGCCGTCGTTCAGGCCGCGCCGCACCACCATGTTGACCTTGACCGGCGCAAGTCCGGCCTCGGCCGCGGCGTCGACGCCGCGCAGCACGTCGTCCGGCGTGAAGCCGCTGTCGCTCATGCCCTGGAACATGGCCGGATCCAGCGCGTCCAGGCTGACGGTGACGCGCGTGAGGCCCGCGCTCTTGAGCGCCACGGCCTTGCGCGCCAGCATGCTGCCGTTGGTGGTCAAGGTCAGGTCCAGCGGACTTCCGGCGGGCGTGCGCAGTTCCGCCAGCAGGCCCACCAGGTTCTCGATGTGTTTGCGCAGCAGCGGTTCGCCGCCGGTCAGGCGGATCTTCTCCACGCCCAGCTGCGTGAAGATGCCCGCCAGGCGGCTGATTTCCTCGAACGACAGCAGCGCCGAATGCGGCATGAAGGTGTAGCTGCTGTCGAAGACTTCGCGCGGCATGCAGTAGGTGCAGCGGAAGTTGCAGCGGTCCGTGACCGAGATCCGCAGGTCGCGCAGGGGACGCGCGCGCTGGTCCAGCGCGGGCTGTCCGTGCGGCGGCAGTTCGCCAGGCGCCAGAGGGGCCAGCGGGCCGCTGCGGCGATCGGCAAGAAAGATCACTTTGCTCATGGGAGCATCATATCCCGGCGCATCGCGTTTCGCGCTCATGGAAAAGCCTCCTGCAGCGACTGCAACCGGCCGGTGTCGCGGGCGTCGTAGCCTGCCAGCTGGCTGACGTAGCCGACATAGTCAGGGCTGCGCATGATGGACAGCAGGTCGCGCATGGCGGGCGTCTCCAGCGAGGACTTGCGGATGGCGAAGAAATAGCGCTCGCGCACCAGCGGAATGAAGTCCAGGCCAAAGCGGCAGGCGGCCGTCTCCACCCCCACGCCCGTGTCGGCCATGCCGCTGGCGATGTGCGCGGCGATGGCCATGTGGGTGAATTCATTGGTTTCGTAGCCCTGGACCTCGCTGATCGAGACCCCCGCGCGCTGCAGCATCAGGCCCACCAGATAGCGGGTGCTGGAACCGATCTGGCGGTTGACGAAGCGCACGTCGGGCCGCGCCAGGTCAGCCATGCCGCGTATGTGCTTGGGATTGCCCGCGGTGACGAACAGGCCGGCATTGCGCACCGCCAGGTGAATCAGCATGTACTCGTCCGCATGCAGCCATTGCGCGTAGCGCTCCATGATGGGCGCCTCGAAATCGCCCAGCGGCACCTGGAAGCCCGCCAGGTCGCACTCGCGCCGCTCCAGCGAGGCCAGCGCCTCGATGGCGGTGCGGTAGCGCAGCTCCAGGCCCGGCTTGCGGTTGCCCATGTGCTGCATCAGCGATTCCACCGCGAAACCGTGGCTGGCATGCAGCCGCAGGTGCGGGCTGCTCTCGGGCAGCAGGCGCTCCAGTTCTTCCTGCAGTTCCGAGGCCATGCTGTCCAGCGTCGGCATCAGGCGCGCCTCGATGCGGCGGTTGGCCCACAGCAGGCGCTGCGCAAAAGGCGCCAATTGAGTGCCCTGACGGCGGTTGGTGATGAGCAACTGCGTGCCGAAGATGGCCTCGAAACGGCGCAGCACGCCCCAGGCATGCCGGTACGACAGGCCGCAGGCGCGACAGGCCCCGGCAATATTGCCAGTGGCGTCGATCGCCGACAGCAGCGCCAGCATATCCTGCAGCGGTACGGGCGCCGGGTCGTCGTCTCCGCCCAGGCTCCATTGCGGCCGCAGGCCGATACGGAACTTATATGTCATTTATTTCTTATTGAAGACGGTGAATTACCCCGCTAGAGTACACAAATAACGCGGCTGGAGGGATTTTTATATGTTTTTTAGAACATATAAAACCGAACGACATCCAGCCCGACACAACAGCAACACAGGAGGAGACCGACGTGCATCAGCGCGAGGCAACATCCGATCTGGCGTCCAGCGGCGGCGCCCGCGGCGGCCAGATGGCCCTGGACGCGGCCCAAGCGTCCCCCACCCCGGCCATCGCGGCCACCGCCCGCATACTCGCCCAGTTGAAGGACCAGCCCGGCCCGCTGCTGCCCGTGCTGCATGCGGTCCAGCATGAACTGGGCTGTATTCCGGCCGCGGCGGTGCAGACCATCGCCGAGGCCCTGAACCTGTCCCGCGCCGAGGTCCACGGCGTCATCACCTTCTATCCCCATTTCCGCAGCGAACCCGCGGCGCGCCACACCCTGGAGGTCTGCCGCGCCGAAGCCTGTCAGGCCATGGGCGGCGAACATCTTGCCGCCCATGCGCGCACGGCGCTGGGCTGTGATTTCCACGCCAACAGCAAGAACGGCGATTTCACCCTGGAACCGGTGTACTGCCTGGGCTTGTGCGCCCAGTCTCCGGCGGTGATGATCGACGGCCGGCCCCACGCCCGCGTCACGCCCGAAAAGCTGGACCGCCTGCTGGCCCGCACGCTGGAGGCCCAATCATGAGCGCACCCATCGTCATCTACGTGCCGCGCGACGCCGCGGCGCTGGCCATGGACGCCGACACGGTGGCGCGCGACATCGAACGCGCCGCCGACGCCCGCGGCCTGTCGGTGCAGATCGTGCGCAACGGCTCGCGCGGGCTGCTGTGGCTGGAACCCATGGTCGAAATCGCCACCGCGCAGGGCCGCATCGCCTACGGGCCGGTGCAGCCCGAGGATGTCGCCGCGCTGTTCGACGCCGGCTGGCTGGCGGGCGGCGAGCACCCGCTGCGCCTGGGCCTGACGGAAGAAATCCCCTATCTGAAACACCAGGAACGCCTGACCTTCGCCCGCGTCGGCGTGACCGATCCGCTGTCCTTGCAGGACTATGCCGCCCATGGCGGCCTGCAGGGCCTGCAACGCGCGCTGGCCATGGAGCCGGGGCAGATCGTCGACGAAATGGTGGCCTCCGGCCTGCGCGGCCGCGGCGGCGCGGCGTTCCCGACCGGCATCAAGTGGAAGACGGTGGCCGGCACCCCCAGCGCCCAGAAGTACATCGTCTGCAACGCCGACGAAGGCGACTCCGGCACCTTCGCCGACCGCCTGCTGATGGAAGGCGACCCCTATGTGCTGATCGAAGGCATGACCATCGCCGGCCTGGCGGTGGGCGCGACCTACGGCTACATCTACGTGCGCTCCGAATATCCGCAGGCCATCGACACCCTGGAAGCCGCCATCGCGCGGGCGCGCAGCGTGGGCTGGCTGGGCGACGACGTGCACGGCAGCGGCCGCCGCTTCGACCTGGAAGTGCGCAAGGGCGCGGGGGCCTACATCTGCGGCGAGGAAACGTCCCTGCTGGAAAGCCTGGAAGGCAAGCGCGGCGTGGTCCGCGCCAAGCCGCCGCTGCCCGCGATTTCGGGCCTGTTCGGCAAGCCCACGGTGATCAACAACGTGATTTCGCTGGCCACCGTGCCCATCATCCTGGCCAAGGGTGCGGCCTATTACCGCGACTACGGCGTGGGCCGCTCGCACGGCACCCTGCCGTTCCAGCTGGCCGGCAACCTCAAGCACGGCGGCCTGGTCGAAAAGGCCTTCGGCCTGAGCCTGCGCGACCTGCTGTACGGCTTCGGCGGCGGCAGCGCCTCCGGCCGTCCGCTGCGCGCGGTACAGGTGGGCGGCCCGCTGGGCGCCTACCTGCCGGAATCGCAATGGGACGTGCCGCTGGACTACGAGGCCTACATCCAGATATCCGCCATGGTCGGCCACGGCGGACTGGTGGCCTTCGACGACACCGTCGACATGGCGCGCATGGCGCGCTACGCGATGGAGTTCTGCGCCGTCGAATCCTGCGGCAAATGCACGCCCTGTCGCATCGGCTCCACCCGCGGCGTGGAAACCATAGACAAGATCGTCGCGGGCGGCCCCGGCCGCGAGCAGCAGGTGCATCTGCTGCGCGACCTGTGCGACACGATGCTGGGCGGATCGCTGTGCGCGCTGGGGGGCATGGCGCCCTACCCGGTGCTGTCCGCGCTGAACCATTTCCCGCAGGACTTCGGCATCGAGTCCTCCCAGTCTGCCGCGCACGCGGCCTGAACCCGAGACCGACATGCTAGAAACCGTCATCAAGCGCGATCGCGACCTGGGCACGCCGGCGCGCGAGTCCGCCGTAACCGTCACCCTGACCATAGACGGCCAGGAAATCACGGTGCCCGAGGGCACCTCCCTGATGCGCGCGGCCGCCGAGGCCGGCATCAACATTCCCAAGCTGTGCGCGACCGACAGCCTGGAACCCTTTGGTTCGTGCCGGCTGTGCCTGGTGCAGATCGAAGGCCGCCGCGGCTATCCGGCGTCGTGCACCACCCCGGCCGAGAACGGCATGGTGGTCTACACCGAAACCCCCAAGCTGCACGACCTGCGGCGCGGCGTGATGGAGCTGTACATCTCCGACCACCCGCTGGACTGCCTGACCTGCCCGGCCAATGGCGACTGTGAACTGCAGGACATGGCCGGCGTGGTGGGCCTGCGCAACGTGCGCTACGGCTACGACGGCGCCAACCACCTGAAGAGCGAAAAGGACGAGTCCAATCCGTACTTCACCTATGACGCGTCCAAGTGCATCGTCTGCAACCGCTGCGTGCGCGCCTGTGAGGAAACCCAGGGCACCTTTGCCCTGACGATCTCGGGCAAGGGCTTCGAATCGCGCGTGTCGCCGGGCCAGGATCAGCCCTTCCTGGACAGCGAATGCGTATCCTGCGGCGCCTGCGTGCAGGCTTGCCCGACTTCCACCCTGCAGGAAAAGACCGTCATCATGATGGGCCAGGCCGAGCACTCGGTCGTGACCACCTGCGCCTACTGCGGCGTGGGCTGCGGCTTCAAGGCCGAAATGAAGGGCCAGGAAGTGGTGCGCATGGTGCCCTGGAAGGACGGCCAGGCCAACCGCGGCCACTCCTGCGTCAAGGGCCGCTTCGCCTGGGGCTACGCCACGCACAAGGAACGCGTGCTCAAGCCCATGATCCGCAAGCACATCACCGATTCCTGGAAGGAAGTGTCCTGGGACGAGGCGATCAACTACGCAGCCTCCGAATTCCGCCGCATCCAGGACCAGTACGGCCGCGACGCGGTCGGCGGCATCACCTCGTCGCGCTGCACCAACGAAGAAACCTGGCTGGTGCAGAAGCTGGTGCGCGCCGCCTTCGGCACCAACAACGTCGACACCTGCGCGCGGGTCTGCCATTCGCCCACCGGCTACGGGCTGAAGCAGACGCTGGGCGAATCCGCCGGCACGCAGACCTTCGATTCCGTCATGCACACCGACGTGGTCATCGTGATGGGCGCCAACCCCAGCAGCGGCCATCCGGTGTTCGCTTCGCGCCTGAAGCGCCGCCTGCGCCAGGGCGCGCGCCTGATCGTGATCGATCCGCGCCGCATCGAACTGGTCAGCTCGCCGCACATCAAGGCCGACTTCCACCTGCAGGTGCGCCCCGGCACCAACACCGCGCTGCTGTCCTCGCTGGCGCACGTGATCGCCACCGAAAACCTGATCGCCGAGGACTTCGTGGCCGAACGCTGCGAGGCCAAGGCATTCAATGAATGGCGCGACTTCGTCTCGCTGCCGGAAAACTCGCCGGAAGCCATGGAAGAAATCACCGGCGTGCCGGCGCAGGCCGTGCGCGGCGCGGCGCGCCTGTTCGCCACAGGCGGCAACGGCTCCATCTACTACGGCCTGGGCGTGACCGAGCACAGCCAGGGTTCCACCACCGTCATGGCGATCGCCAACCTGGCCATGGCCACCGGCAACATCGGCCGCGAAGGCGTGGGCGTGAACCCGCTGCGCGGGCAGAACAACGTGCAGGGCTCCTGCGACATGGGCTCGTTCCCGCACGAGCTGCCGGGCTACCGCCACATCTCCGACAACACGGTGCGCGCGCAGTTCGAACAGGACTGGGGCGTGACCCTGCAGCCCGAACCGGGCCTGCGCATCCCCAACATGTTCGAAGCCGCGCTGGGCGGGACGTTCAAAGGCCTGTACTGCCAGGGCGAGGACATCGTGCAGTCGGACCCCAACACCCAGCACGTGGCGGCGTCGCTCGCGGCCATGGAGTGCATCGTGGTGCAGGACCTGTTCCTGAACGAGACGGCCAAGTACGCCCACGTATTCCTGCCCGGCTCCTCGTTCCTGGAAAAGGACGGCACCTTCACCAACGCCGAGCGCCGCATCTCGCGCGTGCGCAAAGTGATGGAACCCAAGAACGGCAAGTCCGACTGGGAAGTGACGGTGGCGCTGTCCAACGCGCTGGGCTACCCCATGGACTACAAGCACCCGCGCGAGATCATGGCCGAGATCGCGCGCCTGACGCCCACCTTCGCCGGCGTCAGCTACGAAAAGCTGGACAAGCAGGGCAGCCTGCAATGGCCTTGCAACGACGAAGCGCCGGATGGCACGCCCATCATGCACATCGACGAGTTCGTGCGCGGCAAGGGCAAGTTCATGATCACCAAGTACGTGCCCACCGACGAGCGCAGCACGCGCCGCTTCCCGCTGCTGCTGACCACCGGCCGCATCCTGTCGCAATACAACGTGGGCGCGCAGACCCGGCGCACCCCCAACGTCATGTGGCATGGCGAGGACGTGCTGGAACTGCATCCGCAGGACGCCGAGGACCGCGGCGTGAAGGACGGCGACTGGGTCGGCATCCAGAGCCGCGCGGGCGAGACCGTGCTGCGGGCGACGCTGACCGACAGGGTGCAGCCGGGCGTGGTATACACCACCTTCCATTTTCCCGAGTCCGGCGCCAACGTCGTCACCACCGACAGCTCCGACTGGGCCACCAACTGCCCTGAATACAAGGTGACGGCCGTGCAGGTCACGCGCGTGTCGCAGCCTTCGGAGTGGCAACGCCAGTGGTCGCGCTTTGCGGACATCCAGCACAAGCTGCTGCGCGAACGTTCGCGCGAAAGCGAAGCGGCGCTGACCGGGAAATAACCGCCAGCCCGACCCGCCAGGACGCCGCCATGCCCACGCCACCACCTTCCCGCCCCGATTGCACGCAGGTCCAGGTCACCCGCGTGCGGGGCGGCGCCCTGGTCCCCGAGGTCGAAACCGACTCCGTGGCCGAGGAAACGCCGGTGGCGCTGGAGTTCAACGGCATCAGCCACGCCACCATGCTGGCCACGCCGACAGACCTGGAAGACTTCGCCGTGGGCTTCGCGCTGTCCGAAGGCATCGTCGACAGCGTCAACGACGTGCGCGGCATCGACCTGTTGCCGCAATGCGACGGCATCGTGGTCCAGCTGGAAATCTCCACTGCCTGCGAGGTGCGGCTGAAGTCGCGCCGCCGCGCCATGGCCGGGCGTACAGGCTGCGGCCTGTGCGGCGTGGAAACGCTGCCCGAAGTGCTGCGGCCAGTGGCGCCAGTCACGAATGGAGCGCCAGTGCGCATCCAGTCCGTGCTGGCCGCCATGCGTGACATGCGCGCGCGCCAGGCGCTGCACGACATCACCGGCGCCACCCACGCCGCGGGCTGGGCGGGCGCCGACGGCGTCGTGGCGCTGGTGCGCGAGGACGTGGGCCGCCACAACGCACTGGACAAACTGATAGGCGCGCTGGCGCGCCAAACCATGCATGCTGGCGACGGCATCGTGGTGGTGTCCAGCCGCGCCAGCTTCGAAATGGTGCAGAAGACCGCCGCCGCCGGCGTCGCGGTGCTGGCATCCGTCTCCGCGCCTACCGCACTCGCCATCCGCCTGGCCGATGAAGCCAACATCAGCCTGCTGGGCTTTCTGCGCGGCGAAGACGCCACGCTGTACTCACACCCCCAACGCATCCTCTCCTGAACCGGACGTCACGCAAGCATGGAAATCGGCAACCTGATCCGCATGGCCAACCGCATCGGCCAATTCTTTGAAGCCATGCCCGACCGGCCAGAGGCCCTGGAAGGCGTGGCCAACCATATCCACAAGTTCTGGGAGCCGCGCATGCGCAATGAACTCCTGAACTTTCTCGAACAAAGCCCCGACGGCGACGCAGGCAGTGAACGCCTGCACCCGCTGGTGCTGGAAGCGGTCACGCAGAACCGCCAGCGCCTCACGCCGCTGGCGCGCGTGGCGTAGCCCGGCGGCGTCAGGCAAGACGACAAGCACATCACAAGAAAAAGGCGGCGGGACTGGCTGATTGCCGGACTACGCGCGCCATCGAGCGGCCCCCAAGAGGAGACAACATGCAAAGCACTGCCACGCTGGACCTGCCCGGTTCCAAGCCGGGTTTTTTCGATAAGGAACGCACCATCGCCGGCCCGGGCTTCTCGCGCTGGCTGGTGCCCCCGGCCGCCCTGGCCATCCACCTGTGCATCGGCATGGCCTACGGCTTCTCGGTGTTCTGGCTGCCGCTGTCCAAGGTGGTGGGCGGCGCCAAGCCGCTGGCCTGCCCCGCGGACATGAGCCTCGCCGCCGAGCTGTTCGCCACCAATTGCGACTGGAAGATCTCGACCATGGGGTGGATGTACACCCTGTTCTTCGTGCTGCTGGGCTGCTCGGCCGCGCTGTGGGGCGGCTGGCTGGAACGCGCGGGCCCGCGCAAGGCGGGCGTGGTGTCGGCCCTGTGCTGGTGCGGCGGCCTGGTCATCTCCGCCATGGGCGTATACCTGCACCAGATGTGGATGCTGTGGCTGGGTTCGGGCGTCATCGGCGGCATCGGCCTGGGGCTGGGCTATATCTCGCCCGTGAGCACGCTGATCAAGTGGTTCCCCGACCGCCGCGGCATGGCTACGGGCATGGCCATCATGGGCTTTGGCGGCGGCGCCATGATAGGCGCGCCGCTGGCCGACCTGCTGATGCGCCACTTTGCCACCCCCGATTCGCCGGGCGTCTGGCAGACCTTCCTGACCATGGCGGCGGTGTACTTCGTCTTCATGATGTCGGGCGCGCTGGGCTACCGCGTGCCGCCCACCGGCTGGAAGCCCGAGGGCTGGACAGCCCCGGCCAAGCATGCCGGCAACGCCATGATCACCAAGGGCCACGTCCATGTGCAGCGCGTCTGGGGCGTGCCGCAGTTCTGGCTGGTGTGGTGGGCGCTGTGCCTGAACGTCACGGCCGGCATCGGCATCCTGGGCATGGCCTCGCCGCTGCTGCAGGAAGTGTTCGGCGGCGGCCTGATCAACCAGCCTGAACTGGGCTACTCGCAGCTGGACAAGAGCCAGTTGGCGGCCATCGCCGCCATCGCCGCCGGCTTCACCGGCCTGCTCAGCCTGTTCAACATCGGCGGCCGCTTCTTCTGGGCCAGCCTGTCCGACAAGCTGGGCCGCAAGACCACCTACTTCGTGTTCTTCGTGCTGGGCTTCGCGCTGTATTCGGCCATCCCCTGGACCGCGCACATCGGCGCGCTGGCCCTGTTCGTGGCCGCTTTCTGCATCATCCTGTCCATGTACGGCGGCGGCTTCTCCACCGTGCCGGCCTATCTGGCCGATCTGTTCGGCACGCAGATGGTCGGCGCCATCCATGGCCGGCTGCTGACGGCCTGGTCGGCGGCGGGCATCTTCGGACCGGTACTGGTGAACTACATCCGCGAGTACCAGCTGTCCATCGGCGTGCCGCGCGCCCAGGTGTACGACATCACCATGTACATCCTGGCCGGCATGCTGGTGCTGGGCTTCCTGTGCAACCTGGCGATCCGGCCGGTTAATCCCAAGTACTTCATGAACGACGAAGAACTGGCGCGTGAAAAGGCCCTGGCCCACGAGCGCGCAGTCGCCACGGAAACCCACGGGGTCGGAACATCCGCGTTCCGCACGCCGGCGGCGCTGGTGGCGTTTGCCTGGGCCTGCGTGGGCATCCCCCTGGCCTGGGGCATCTGGACCACGCTGCAGAAGGCGGTGGTGCTGTTCCACTGAAGCCGGCATCGGGCGTCGCAGCAAGCGACGCCTGCCGCGACCGGGCGCGAAGCTGCTACATTGGCAGCCCGCGCCCCTTCTTTTTTGCTTTCTCCATGACCACCCTGCCCCGCGCGCCCCGCCTTGCTGGAGCGACACGTTGACCATCCCTGAAATCCACTGGGAAGAAAACCAGACCCCGCACGCCGCCCGCTGGCGCTCCGAATCCGGCGCCGCGCCGCCCAAGCGCGTGGTGGTCGCGGACGACACCATGACCGCCGACATGGCCTACCGCCAGGCCTGCGAAGGCGTCGGCCTGCTGTGGCGCGGCGACTTCCAGAACGCGCGGCAACTGCTGCAGGCCATCACGCGGCGGGTCGACAAGCGGCCCCGAAAACCCGTGGACAGCCTGCTGGACGCCTTCAACCAGCACCGCCAGATCCAGTCCCAGCGCGCCCGCATCCTGGGCATGCTGCTGATTCCTTTCGACGCCGGCCACGACATTCCGCTGCGCCGCGCACCCGACGCCCGGCAGGCCTGCGAGGAGGCCCACGGCCCGGCCGCCGAACCCTACGTCGCATCGCTGCGCGAGCTGCTGGGCCTGATCGGCGCCTTCGAATGGCGCAAGAAAGGCGTGGAAATCCCCGCGCTGAACGCCCGCATCCATCCGCACTACGGCGTGTTCTCGCCGCTGCGCGGCGAGTACGTCGATCTGGTGGCGCGCACCCCGATGCCGCGCGGCAGCGTGGCCTTCGACATCGGCACCGGCACCGGCGTGCTGGCCGCCGTGATCGCGCGCCGCGGCGGCAAGCGTGTCATCGCCACCGACACGGATCCGCGCGCCCTGGCCTGCGCCCGCGAAAACCTGGAGCGGCTGGGCCTGTCCAAGCAGGTCGACGTCGAGGAAACGGACCTGTTCCCCGAAGGCCGGGTCTCGCTGATCGTCTGCAACCCGCCCTGGCTGCCCGCCCGCCCCAGCTCGCCCGTCGAGCATGCGGTCTACGATCCCGACAACCGCATGCTGCGCGGTTTCCTGAATGGACTGGCGGCCCATCTGACGCCCAACGGCGAAGGCTGGCTGATCCTGTCGGACCTGGCCGAGCACCTGGGCCTGCGCAGCCGCGAAGCGCTGCTGGAAATGATCAGCCAGGCCGGCCTGCGCGTGATCGAGCGCATCGACACGCGCCCCACGCACGGCCGCGCGCAAGACGCGAGCGATCCGCTGCATGCGGCCCGTTCGAAGGAAGTGACGTCCTTGTGGCGCCTGGGCGCGGCCTGAGGCGGCCCCGCCTGCCGCGGCGCGACCTGCCGCAAGGCCCAGGGGCGCGGCCCTAGGCCCGCCCCGCCGCCACGTTCACGCTGATGGCGATGATGAAGACGTTGAAGAAAAAGGCGATGACGCTGTGCGTCAGGGCGGTGCGGCGCAGGCGCCGGTTGACGATCTGCACGTCCGACACCTGGAACGTCATGCCCAGCACCAGCGCGAAATAGGCGAAGTCCCAGTAATCCGGGTCTTCCGTGCCCGGAAAATCCAGCCCCTTGTGCATGGCATTGCGATGGCCGTAATAGCCATGCGCATAGTGCAGCGCGAAGATCATGTTCATGTAGAGCCACGACAGGATGATGGTCGCGGCGGCGGCCAGCATGGCCAGCAGGCTGCCCACGCCGCTCTCTCCCTGCAGCTCCACCCACAAGGCCATCATCACCATGCAGGACAGCGCCACGCTGCTCCACAGCACGCCGGTGCGCCCCACGTCCTGCTGCTGCGCATGCTGGCGCATGGCCGCCGCGCTGGTGCGGCCGAACACCCGGGCCGTCATCAGCAGGAACACCAGCGCCCCCGCATCGAATCCCAGCAACAGCGCCAGCACCCACGGCACGCCCAAGGCATACAGCCCGCCCGCCATGACCAGCAGCAGCGCGGCGCAGCCGACCAGGCGGCGATGCGCATGGAAGAACGGCAGGGCTGCGCCAGCAGCGGAATCGTCCTCGGGCTCGAAATCCTTGAGCGGCGGCATGCGGCGCTCCTTTTGCTGTGAGCAGCCCTAACGCTAACCGATGCCGAGCAAACCGGCCAGCGCGCCGCCGAACAGCAGCCACAGCGGATGGATGCGGGTGACGCTGCCCAGCAGCGCGACCACGGCGGTGATGACACCCAGCAGCCAGCTATGCACCGAAGCCTCGGTGATGAGCGCCGCGCTGGCCGCCACCAACCCCACCGTCATGGGGAAGATGCCCGCCTGGATCACGCCGCGCCAGGGGCGGTCCTTGAAACGTTCCCACAGGCCCAGCGCGATCACGGTGATGATGGACGACGGGCCGAACTTGGCGATGGTGGTGACCAGCATGCCCAGGCCGCCCGCCACATGCCAGCCCACCAGCGTGACCACCATCAAGTTGGGGCCCGGGGCGGCCTGACCCAGGGCGAACAGCGCGGAGAAATCCGCCGCGCTCATCCAGCCGTGCACTTCCACCACCTGGCGCTGCATCTCGGGCAGGATGGTGTTGCCGCCGCCGAATGCCAGCACGGACAGTTCGGAAAAGATCAGGGCCAGGGCGATCAGGGTATGGATCATCGACGTTGCCTCCAGACCATCAGGATGCTCAGCGGCGTCAGCACCGCCATGGTGGGCAGGAGCGGAATGCGCAGCACGGCGATGGCGATGAAGCAGGCCGTGGCCACCACGCCGGCCAGCCAGTCGCGGCGCTTCATCACCGGCAGCCCGATCTTCACGGCCATCGAGATCAGCAGGCCCGCGGCGGCCGCCGCCAGCCCGGCGAACAGGTGCTGGATGTGCGGATCGTTCTGGAAGCGGTCGTACACCATGCCCAGCAGCACCACGATGGCCGATGGCGCCAGGATCAGCCCCATCAGCGCCGCGAACGCGCCGCGCGGGCCGCGGAACTTCATGCCCAAGGCGACCGACAGGTTGATGATGTTGCCGCCGGGCAGGAACTGGCACAGGCCCAGCAGGTCGGTGAACTCGGCGCCGCTGAGCCAGCGGTGCTTTTCGACGACCATGCGGCGCGCCAGCGGCAAGGCGCCGCCGAAGGCCGTCAGGCCGAGCATCAGGAAGCCATAGAACAATTGCCCGCAAGTGGGCGGAGGCCGCAGATCGGCCTGGGAGAGGGAAGGTGCTGCGTTCATCATTTTCATGCCGGCGCCGCGGAAGGGGCGCGGGGTGGAACCACGGGAAGGACAACGAGATTGCAGCCTACTCTTCGCCTTGGATAATGTCTAATATATGACTCTCTATATATTCATATCGGTTGAATATGGCATCCGTAGACTTGAGGCTGTTGCGCTACTTCCTGGCCGTGGCCGAGGAATCCCACCTGACCAAGGCCGCGGCGCGGCTGGGCATACGCCAGCCGCCGCTGAGCCAGCAGATCCGCGTGCTGGAGCAGGAGCTGGGCGTGACGCTGTTCCACCGCCTGCCGCGCGGCATGGAACTGACCGAAAGCGGCCGCGCGCTGCTGGACGACGCGCGCAACATCGTGGCCCTGGTGGACCAGGCCGTGGAAGGCGTGCGGCGCGTGTCGCAGGGCGAGGCGGGGCGGCTGACCGTGGGCTTCACCGGATCGGCCGCTTTCCACCCCTTTGTCCCTTCCGTCATCCGCCGCTTCCGCGAAGCCGCGCCCAACGTGCGGCTGGTGCTGGAGGAAAGCAGCACAGGCGAACTGATGGAGGCCGTCGGCGCGGGCCGCGTGGACGTGGCCTTCATCCGCGGCCCCTATGGGCTGGGGCCTGGCGTGGTGGTGGAGACCGTGCTGGAAGAACCCATGCTGGCCGCGTTTCCCGCGGACCACCCGGCCGTCAAGGGCCGGGCGCGCAAGCGCATCGCACTGTCCGAACTGGCCGATGAATCGCTGATCCTCTATCGCCGCCACAGCGGGCCCGGCCTGTACGACGCCATCATCGCCGCCTGCGGCGCCGCCGGCTTCAGCCCCCGTGTGGCCCAGGAGGCACCGCGCATGCTGTCCACCCTGAGCCTGGTGGCGGCCGGCCTGGGCGTGTCGCTGGTGCCGGCGTCGCTGCGCCGCGTGAACATCGAGGGCGTGGTCTACGTCAACCTGGCCCAGCCGGCGGAACTGCACGCGCCGCTGAACCTGATCTGGCGCGACGAACCCCTGTCAGGCGCCACCCGCAAGCTGATCGACGAAGCACGGCGGCAACGGGAGGAATCCCTGCCCTGAGCGCGCGGCGCTACACTGCCCGGCACCCGCACTCCGCATTGCAGCCATGTTTCCAGATTCACCCATAGGCATCTACGACTCCGGCGTCGGCGGCCTGAGCGTGCTGCGCGCCATCCGCGACGCCCTGCCCCACGAATCGCTGTTGTACGTGGCCGACTCGGCCCACGTGCCCTACGGCGAAAAAACCCAGGACTACGTCGAACAGCGCGCCAGCGTGATCGCCGACTACTTCGTGTCGCGCCAGGCCAAGGCCATGGTGGTGGCCTGCAATACCGCCACGGCGGCCGCCATCGCCCAGCTGCGCCTGCGCCATCCGCGGCTGAGCATCATCGGCGTGGAACCGGCCATCAAGCCCGCCGCGCACCTGACCCACAGCGGCGTGGTCGGCGTGTTCGCCACCACCGGCACCCTGGCCAGCCCCAAATTCGCCGCCCTGGTCCAGCGCGAGGCCCCCGAGGTCCGCATCCTGTTCAGGCCCTGCCCCGAGTGGGTGCGGCTGGTGGAGCAAGGCGTGCTCAGCGGCCCCGAGGCCGAGGCCGCCGTGCGCGCGCCCGTGGCGGAGTTGCGCGAGGCGGGCGCCGACGTGCTGGTGCTGGGCTGCACCCACTTTCCCTTCCTGCGCGAGGCGATCCAGGCGGCTGCCGGCGCCGACGTGCCGCTGCTGGAAACGGGCGCGCCAGTGGCGCGCCGGCTGCGCCACCAGTTGCAGGAACGCGGCCTGCTGCGCACCGATGGCCCGGGCGGATTGCGCCTGGAGACCAGCGGCTCGGCCGAGGCATTGAGCACCCTCGCCGTCCGCCTGCTCGGACAGGCCCCCGCCGCGCACGTCCTGGAGCCGCGCTGGCGCTGAGCCCGCATCGAGCCCGGCGCCCGGCGGCGCGCGCTGATTGCGCCCGGTTTGATCCCGCGCATGACGCGCCTGTCCGATTCGGCCAATAATTCGGATACAGTGGACTACAACGCCGCCCGCGGCGCGCACAAGGAGACGCTCATGAAACGCATCCTGATCCCCGTGGACGGCTCGCAGCCCGCCGTCCACGCGGTCCAAGCCCTGCTCGACGCCCGCAGCTACGATCCCGTCGAACGCGTGGAACTCCTGACGGTCCAGATCCCCCTGAAGGCCGGCAAGATCGGCCGCGGCCTGTCGCAGGCCGAAATCGACGCCTATCACGAAGAAGAAGGCCGCAACGCGCTGCAGGCCGCCAGCGAGCTGCTGACGCAAGCCGGCGTGCCCTTCCAGACGCGCATCGAAGTGGGCGCCGCCGCCGAGACCATCGTGCGCGTGGCCGGCGAGTCCGGCGCCGACGAAATCTACATGGGCTCGCGCGGGCTGGGCTCGGTGTCGTCCTGGTTCCTGGGTTCGGTCGCGACCCGCGTCCTGCATCTGACGGAGTTGCCCGTCACCCTGGTCAAGTAAGCGTCAAGGAGCATCCATGCTGAACATCCTGGTCCCCGTCGACGGCTCCGAGAACGCCAACCGCGCCGTCCTGTACGCCCGCCAGCTGGCCCAAGGCGCCGGCGCCGCGCGCATCCACCTGCTCAACGTCCAGACGCCCGTGCAAGGCCGGGCCGGCCTGTCGCGCCTGATCACGCAGGACATGATCGACGAGTTCTACCTGCGCGAAGGCCAGGAGGCCACGGACGAGGCTCGCAAGCTGCTGGACGTGACCGGCGCCGACTACATCAGCCACGTCGAATTCGGCCACGTCGCCACGGAAATCGCCGGCTACGCCCAAGACCACGGCTGCGCCCGCATTGTCATGGGCACGCGCGGCAACGGCTCGCTGGCCAACATCCTGATCGGCTCGGTCGCCAATCAGGTGCTGCAACTGGCCGAAGCGCCGGTCACGCTGGTGAAGTAACCCCCAGATGCCGGCCTCAGGCGGCCGGCAGCCACAACGACACCCTCAGGCCGCCCAGCGGCGACCGTTCGGCGCGCGCCTGGCCGCCGTAGGTGCCGGCTAGATCGCGCACGATGTCCAGGCCCAGGCCGGAGCCGGGGCGCTGTTCGTCCATGCGCACGCCGCGCAGGAAGATGCGCTCGCGCTCCTCGTCGGCAATGCCCGGGCCGTCATCGTCGATCTGGATGAGCAACTGGCCCGGGCCGGCGGCGCTTGCGCTGACCTGCACCTGGCGCTCGGCCCATTTGCAGGCGTTGTCCAGCAAGTTGCCGACCATCTCCTGCAGATCCTGCTCCTCGCCGCGGAACACCAGGCCGTCGGCGAACGCCGGCATTTCCAGCTGCAGCCCACGCTGCGCGTACAAGCGCTGCATGACGCGCAGCAAGCCCTCGATGGGCTTGCGCAACGGCGTGCGGCTGTCGGCCGCGCCGGACGCCGCCGCTGCGCGGGCGCGCGCCAGGTGATAGTCGATCTGGCGGCGCGCCATGCCGACCTGCTCCTGCACCAGCGCCGCCAGCGGTCCTTCCTCGCGCGCGGCGGCATTGCCCAGGATCGTCAACGGCGTCTTCACCGCATGCGCCAGATTGCCGGCCTGCGTGCGCGCGCGCTGCACCATGTCGGCATTGACGCCCAGGACGCGGTTGAAGTCATCGACCAGCGGCTGGATCTCGCTGGGAAAACTGCCCTCGAGGCGCACGCTGGCGCCGCCGTGCTGGCGCGCGAGCTGCCGCCTGAGCTTGGCCAGCGGCCGCAACCCGACCAAGACCTGGACCACGGCCGCCAGCGTCAAGCCGGCCGCCAGCGCGCCCAGCGAAATGAGCAGCATGTGATTGAAGCGTTCGATAGGCTCGGCCAGCACCTGGCTGTCGGCGGCCACGATCAGGCGCAACGGCGATGCCTCGGTCTCGGCCGGTTCCAGCGTGCGCGTCAGGGCCGTCAGGCTGTGCTTTTCCGGCCCCGCGATTTGATACACGCCATCGGCGCTGTCCGCGGCGGGCAGCGCCAGCGCCTGGTCCCAGAGCGAACGCGAGCGCGCCGCGCCCACGGCCACGGCGCGGCCCTGCTCGTCGAGCCGGTCGATCTGCCAGTACAGGCCGGACAGCGGCTGCTCCAGCCGCGGATCGCTCAAGGGCGGCGACACCACCAGGCGGCCATCGGGACCGGTATTCACCGCGGCCGTCAGCTGATTCAGGTGCAGCGTCAGTTCGGCGCGCAACTGCTCGGTAATGTGCTGGCGGAAAAGGCTGCCCAGGCCCCAGCCAGCCAGCGCCACCGTGACCAGTATCCAGGCCAGCGTGCCGGCCAGCAGGCGCCAGCGCAGCGAGCCCGGCGCGCGCGCGCGCTGCGGCATCATGCGGCGCAGGCCAGGCGGTAACCCAGGCCGCGCACGGTTTCGATGGTGTCGGGCGGCAACTTCTTGCGCAACCGGCCGATGAACACATCGATGGTGTTGGAATCGCGGTCGTGGTCCTGGGCGTAGACGTGCTCGGTCAGCTCGCTGCGCGAAATCACTTCGCCCGCGCGCTGCATCAGCACGGCCAGCACCTTGAATTCATGGCTGGTGAGGGACAGCGCCTGGCCGTCCACCGTGACCTTGGCCAGGCGCGTGTCCAGCATCAACGGCCCGCAGCGCCACTGCGCGCTGGCGTGGCTGCTGGAGCGGCGCAACAGCGCCCGCACCCGCGCCAGCAGCTCTTCCATGTGGAAGGGCTTGGTCAGGTAGTCGTCGGCGCCGGCATCGATGCCGGCGACCTTCTCGTGCCAGTTGTCGCGCGCCGTCAGGATCAGCACCGGCATGCCCTGGCCGCCGGCTCGCCATTGCTTGAGCACCGTGAGGCCGTCCATGACCGGCAGGCCCAGGTCCAGCACCACCACGTCGTAGGTCTCGACCGCGCCCATGTACTGGGCCGTCCCGCCATCCGCCGCGGTGTCGACGGTATAGCCCGCCTGGCGCAAGGCATCGGCCAGTTGCGTGGCCAGGGTCGGTTCGTCTTCAACCACGAGTATGCGCATCAGTGCTTGTCCCGGAATTGGATGTCGCGCCCCTTCACGCCCAGCACCTTGCCGTCGCGCGCGTCGATCTTCAGCTTGACCAGCCGGCCGCCGCTTTGCAGCAGCCGGATCTCGTAGATGAACTCGCCGTCGTCTTCCTCGAATTCGACCTTGACCACCTGCCCCGGATAGTCGCGCTCGACGATGTCCAGCACCGAGCGCAGGGGCAGCACCTTGCCGGCCTGCAGGGCCTGACGCGCCTGTTCATGGTCGCTTTCGTCGGCCAGGCCCGCGCCGGGGCTCGCCGCCAGCGCCAGCATCAGCGCGCCGCAGGACAGCCAGATTCGGGTACGCGTTGCTCGGGTCATGATTCCTTTCGCCATTCAGGGTTCGCCATGAGAGGCGATTGTCCGCCCAGTTATAGCGCCGGAAAAATGAACGGCACGTGAACGGCGGCTTCAGAATTGGTTCATCCGCACACCCGAATAATGCGGTCATGGTCGCCATTCCGGCAACCCGCAACAACCTAGGAGCCATTCCATGACCGCAATCCGCAACGCCTTGGCCGCCCTGACGCTTGGCGCCGCAACCCTCGCCGGCGCCGCCGCCGTGCACGCCCAGACGCCGGCCCCGGCCCAGCCCGCCGCCACGGCGCCCGCCAACGCGACGCTGACCGTGCGCCAGATCTACGACACGCTGACCGCCGCGGGCTATCGCAACATCACCGAGATCGAGCTCGAACACGGCCGCTACGACGTCAAGGCCGACGACGCGCAGGGCCAGCGCGTGAAGCTGCGCGTCGACGCCCAGAGCGGCGCCGTCCTGCGCAGCCGCATCAAGGACTGAAGCACCGGCGTGGACGCGTCAGCAGGCGTATGCAGAACGCCGATGGCCCCCGGGGCGGACGCAGGTCCAAGCGTATGATGGACCTCACCGCCCCTGGAGCATGCGCCATGCCCAACCCACGTCTCCTGCTGGCGGCCGCGCTGGCCGCCGCCACCCTCAATGCCTGCGGCGAAATGGCCACCTTGCCGGTCGAAGCCGGCATGGGCCCATCGCCTCAACTTCCCGCCCCCAATCCCACCGCCATCCCCACCGTGAAGACGGCCAAGGCCGTAGGCTGGCCCGCGGGCGCGCATCCGGCGGCCGCCAGCGGCCTGGCGGTGACGCAATTCGCGGGCGGCCTGGACCATCCGCGCTGGCTGTACGTGCTGCCCAACGGCGACGTGCTGGTGGCCGAGACCAACGCGCCGCCCAAGCCCGAATCAGCTTCCGGCGGCTTCAAGTCCTGGGTCGCCGGCCTGGTGATGAAACGCGCCGGCGCCAGGACCCCGAGCGCAAACCGCATCACCCTGCTGCGCGATGCCGACCACGACGGCGTCGCCGAAACGCGCAGCGTATTGCTCGACGGCCTGAACTCGCCCTTCGGCATGGCCTTGATCGGCGATCAGCTCTACGTCGCCAATGCCGACGCCGTGCTGCGCTTTCCCTACCAAATCGGCCAAGAGCGGATCAGCGCCCCCGGCGTGAAGGTCACCGACCTGCCCGCCGGCCTGAACCATCACTGGACCAAGAACCTGCTGGCCAGCCCAGACGGCAGCAAGCTGTACGCGTCCGTGGGCTCCAACAGCAATGTCGGCGAAAACGGCATGGACATCGAAGAGGGGCGCGCCGCCATCTGGGAAATCGACGTGGCCAGCGGCAACACGCGCCTGTACGCCACCGGACTGCGCAACCCCGTGGGCATGGCCTGGGCGCCCGACGGCAAGACGCTGTGGACGGCCGTCAACGAGCGCGACGAATTGGGCAGCGACCTGGTGCCCGACTACATGACCTCGGTGCGGGACGGCGGCTTCTACGGCTGGCCCTACAGCTATTTCGGCCAGCACGTCGACACCCGGGTCCAGCCGCCGCGCCCCGACCTGGTGGCGCGCGCCATCGTGCCCGATTACGCGCTGGGTCCGCACACCGCCTCGCTGGGGCTGGCCTGGTCGGGCGGATCGCGCCTGCCCGCGCCATTCACGGACGGCATGTTCGTGGGCCAGCACGGTTCCTGGAACCGCGATCCGCGCAGCGGCTACAAAGTCATCTTCGTGCCGTTCCGCGACGGCATGCCCGATGGAGCGGCGCGCGACGTGCTGACCGGGTTCCTGAACGAGAACGGCGAAGCCCTGGGCCGGCCGGTAGGGGTGGCCATAGACCGCCAGGGCGGCCTGCTGACGGCCGACGACGTCGGCAATGTCGTGTGGCGGGTCGCTCCCGCTTCTACAATGGCCGCTCCCCAATAATTCAAGACCAGGAGTGAGCATGAGCACGGAAAAAGTGGCGATCGTCACCGCCGGCGGCAGCGGCATGGGCGCGGCGGCGGCGCGCAAACTGGCGGCCGACGGCTGGCGCGTGGCCATCCTGTCTTCCTCGGGCAAGGGCGAGGCCCTGGCGCAGGAACTGGGCGGCCTGGGCATCACGGGCTCCAACCGCTCGCCCGAGGACCTGGCGCGGCTGGTGGACGCCACGCGGCAGAAATGGGGCAGGATCGATGCCGTGGTCAATAGCGCCGGCCACGGTCCCAAGGGCCCGCTGCTGGAAATCAGCGACGACGATTGGCATCTGGGCATGGAGTACTACCTGCTGAACGTGGTGCGCATCGCGCGCCTGGTTGCGCCGGTGATGAAACAGCAGAAGTCCGGCGCCATCGTCAATATCTCGACCTACGCCACCTTCGAACCCGAAGCGCTGTTCCCGACGTCGGGCGTGTTCCGCGCCGGGCTGGCCGCCTTCACCAAGGTGTTCGCGGACGAATACGCCGAACACAATGTGCGGATGAACAATGTGCTGCCCGGCTTCATCGACAGCCTGCCGGAAAAGGAAGACCGCCGCACGCGCATCCCGATGGGCCGCTACGGCACCGCCGAGGAAGTCGCGGACCTGATCGCCTTCCTGGCGTCCGACGCCTCTTCCTACATCACCGGCCAGAACATCCGCATCGACGGCGGCATCACGCGCTCGGTCTGAATCTCATTCTTTTGTACTAGCCTCTCGTCCGAATGACGGTATTGAAGCCCGCCCGGGGCTTCAGTACCGTAGGTTTTCGCATTCGACGAGGTGCCGCGCATGTCCGCTACGCCGTCAGCGGCTGCGCCGCAGTCCGCCGATATGTCCCCCGCAAGACCGACCCCGGGCCAGGCCTCGCGTTTCCTGGCGCAGGCCACGTTCGGCCCCACGCCCGCCGACATCGACGCCGTGGTGCGCGAGGGCTACGCGCCCTGGCTGGACGCGCAGCTGGCCATGCCGCCGTCGCAAACCCATTTCGACTGGCTGCTGCAGCAGCGCAAGAACACCGAGGAATTCAAGGGCAACGGCATCAACGCCCCCTTGGAATCCACGCTGTGGCGCAAGTTCATCTCCGCCCCGGACCAGGTGCGCACGCGGGTGGCGTTCGCGCTGTCGGAGATCTTCGTGGTGGGCGTGTCGTCCATCACCGCGTCCTGGCCGCTGTTCGGCGCTGCGGGCTTCATGGACCTGCTGGCCGAGCATGCCCTGGGCAACTACCAGCAGCTGCTGACCGCCGTGACCCGCAACCTGTCCATGGGCTGCATGCTGACCTACCGCGGCAACCGCAAGGAAGACCCCAAGACCGGCCGTCATCCCGACGAGAACTACGCCCGCGAGGTCATGCAGCTGTTCAGCATCGGCCTGCTGGAACTGGAACCGGACGGCGCCGTCAGGATGGTCAAGGGCGCGCCCGTGGAAACCTACGCCAACGCGGACGTGCAGGGGCTGGCCAAGGTCTTCACCGGCTGGGACATCAACGGTCCGGAAACCGACGTGGAGTTCCACCGCCGTCCCATGGCCCTGAACAACGCGCTGCACTCGCTGGCCGAAAAGCGCTTTCTGGGCGCGGTGGTGCCGGCGGGCACCGACGGCCACCTGTCGCTCAAGCGCGCCATGGAGGTGATCTGCGCCCATCCCAACGTCGGGCCCTTCATCGGCACCCAGCTGATCCAGCGGCTGGTCACCAGCAATCCCAGCCGCGCCTATGTCGCGCGCGTGTCCGCCGCCTTCAATGACGACGGCAGCGGCGCGCGCGGCAACCTGAAAGCCGTGGTGCGCGCCGTCCTGCTGGACCCCGAGGCGCGCCAGCCCGACCTGGCCGCGCCCGGCTGGGGCAAGGTGCGCGAACCCATCGTGCGCTTCGCGGCCTGGGCCCGGGCGTTCGGCGCCACCTCCAATAACGGCGCCTGGGCCATGCCGGACACGACCGACAACACGATCCGGCTGGCCCAGAGCCCGATGCGCTCGGCCAGCGTCTTCAATTTCTTCCGCCCGCGCTATGTGCCGCCGGTGACCGAGCTGGCGCGCCAGCACCTAGTGGCGCCGGAACTGCAGATCACCGACGAGACCAGCATCGCCGGCTACCTGAACTTCCTGGCCATCTATGTGGACCGAGGTTGGGAGGATCTGCAGACTCCCTACGCCGCCGAGATCGCGCTGGCGCAGGATCCGACCGCGCTGGTGGCGCGAGTGGTGCTGCTGCTGGCGGGCGATGCCTATTCCGCCGAGACCGCCGGCAGCATCGCGCGCGCGGTGGCCACGATACCCGCGGGCCGGCCGCGCGACCGCGTGCGCGCCGCCATCATGTTGGTGGCCGCCAGCCCCGAATACCTGGTGCAGAAATGAAGACTTCCCGCCACGCCGCGCAAGCCAGCCGCCGCGAATTCCTGCTGCGCGCCTGCGCGCTCGGCGCCACCGGGGCCGCCGCGCCGCTGGCGCTGAACCTGGCGGCCCTGGGCGCGGCCGCCGCGCAATCGGCGCCGGCCTCCTCCTACAAGGCGCTGGTCTGCGTGTTCCTGTACGGCGGCAACGACCCCTACAACTCGCTGGTGCCCTACGACACGGCCGCCTACAAGGCCTATGCCCAGGCGCGCACCGACATCGCCCTGCCGCGCAACGCCCTGCAGGCCACGGCGCTGCGCGGCAAGGAACCCGCCGCCGGCGGCGCCCAGTTCGCGCTGGCGCCGTCGCTGGCCCCGCTCAAGCCCTTGTACGAAAGCGGCGACATGGCGGTGCTGCTGAACATAGGCCCGCTGGTGGTGCCCACGTCAAAGCAGGAATACATAGGCGCGCGCGTGCCCCTGCCGCCCAAGCTGTTCTCGCACAACGACCAGCAATCGTATTGGCAGGCGCTGGCGCCGGAGGGCGCGGCATCGGGCTGGGCCGGCAGGCTGACCGATCTATTCGCGGACGCCAACGCGCAGCGCACCTTCACGGGCATCACGGCGGGCGGCAGCAGCGTGCTGCTGGCCGGACGCAAGATCGCCGGATACCGCGTGGGCATCCATGGCTCCACGCAAATGGACCTGCTGACCCGCGACATGTATGGCTCCAGCGCCTGCACGGCCTTGCTGCGCCAGCTGATCACGCAGCCGCGCGAGCACCTGATGGAGCGCGAGATGTCGCGCATCGCCGCTCAGTCCATCGACGCCGATGCGCGCCTGCGCGCGGCGCTTGCCGACGTGGCCGTGCCGGGCGAGTTCTCGACGCCCCTGGCGCAGCAGCTGAAGATCGTCGCCCGCATCATCGCGGCGCGGCAGGCGCTGGGCGCGCGCCGCCAGGTCTTCTTCGTATCGCAGAACGGCTATGACAACCACGCCGGACTGAACGACACCCACCCCGCCCTGCTCAAGGAACTGGGCCAGGCCCTGGCCGCATTCCAGCAGGCGCTGTCGGCGATCGGCGTGGCGGACCAGGTGACCACGTTCACGGCATCCGAATTCGGCCGCACCCTGGGCTCCAACGGCAATGGCTCCGACCATGGCTGGGGCTCGCATCACTTCGTGCTGGGCGGCGCCGTCAAGGGCGGCCGCTACTACGGCAGCCATCCCGAAATCGCCCTGGACGGCCCCGGCTTCGTCGACAACGGCCGCCTCTTGCCGACCCTGGCCGTGGACCAGCTCGGCGCGTCCCTGGGCGGCTGGTTCGGCGCCAGCCGCGACGATCTGGGCCTGGTGTTCCCGAACCTGCGGCGCTTCGACGCACAGGCGCTGGATCTGCTGCCGCGCGCCTAGGGCCGCGCGGGCGGCGGACTCACAGCTGCCGCGCCTGTTCGCGCAGCAGGTACTTCTGGATCTTGCCCGTGGCGGTCTTGGGCAGCGGCCCGAACACAAAGGTGCGCGGCACCTTGAAGCCCGCCAGGCGGCCCCGGCAGAAGCCGGTCAGCTCGTCCGCGGTCGCGGCGCAGCCGTCCTTCAGCGTGACGAAGGCGCAAGGCGTCTCGCCCCACTTGGCATCCGGCCGCGCCACCACCGCCGCTTCCAGCACGGCGGGATGCGCGTACAGGGCATCCTCGACCTCGACCGTCGAGATATTCTCGCCGCCGGAGATGACGATGTCCTTGGCGCGATCCTTGATCTGCATATAGCCGTCGGGGTGCACCACGCCCAGATCGCCGGTATGGAACCAGCCTCCGGCGAAGGCCTCGGCCGTGGCTTGCGGATTCTTCAGATAGCCCTTCATGAGCGTATTGCCGCGCATCATGATCTCGCCCACCGTGACGCCGTCCGGCGGCACGGGCGCCAGGGTGGCGGGATCCAGCACGCGGACCTGTTCCATCGTGTGCTTGCGCACGCCGATGCGGGCCTTGAGCGCAGCCTGTTCATCCAGCGGCAGATCGCTCCAGGCCTCATGCCAGGCGCAACTGATGGACGGGCCATAGCTCTCTGTCAGCCCGTACAGGTGCGTGACGTCTATGCCCAGTTCGTCCATCGCCGCGATGACGGCGGCCGGCGGCGGAGAACCGCCAGTGAGCGCCTGCACCGGCCGCACGGCGCGCCGCTTGATCGCTGGCGGACTGTTGATGAGCATGCCCAGCACCACCGGCGCGGCGCAGAAATAATCGACCCCGTGCGCCTGGATGGCGTCGAAGATGGCGCCGGCCTCGACCCGCCGCAGGCAGACATTGGTTCCCGCCAATAGCGCGATGGTCCAGGGAAAGCTCCAGCCATTGCAGTGGAACATCGGCAAGGTCCAGAGGTACACGGCATGCTGGCGCATGTCGCAGGCCAAGGCGTTGCCCATCGCATTCAGATAGGCGCCGCGATGGTGGTACAGCACGCCCTTGGGACTGCCGGTGGTGCCGGACGTGTAGTTCAGGCATAGCGATTGCCATTCGTCCTCCGGCCAGGAAAACTCGGCCGCCGCATCGCCCAGCGCCAGCAGCGCTTCGTAGTCCATTTCCCCGATCGGCGCGCCCGGCCCGTCGTATTCGGGATCGTCGATGTCCACCACCCGGATCCGCCTGCGGGTTTTGGCCAGCGCCTGCGCCATGACGGGCGCGTACTCGCGGTCCGTCAGCAGCACCGCCGCCGCGCCGTGCTCCAGGATGAAGGACAGCGTTTCCGCGTCCAGCCTGGTATTCAGGGCATTGAGCACCGCGCCTGCCATGGCGACGCCGAAGTGAGCCTCGTACAGCGCCGGGATGTTGGGCGCCATCACGGCCACCGTATCGCCGGGCCGCACGCCCAGTCGCGCCAGCCCGCTGGCCAGCCGGCGGCAGCGCGCATAGGTTTCGCGCCAGCTCTGGCGCAGCGCGCCGTGGACGATGGCGGTGCGTTCCGGATAGACCTTGGCCGCGCGCTCGATGAAGGTCAGCGGCGAAAGCGCCAGATGGTTGGCGCTGTTGCGTTCGATATCCTGCGCATGATGGTCGGGGGTGTCGGCGGGCATCGGAGTCTCACAGAAGCGAAACGCTCACCGCGCCCTTCAGGCGCCGGCTAGCGGGGACAGGCCGCGCAGCGTTGCGCGCAGCAGGGAATCGCTCAGGTCCGCGTCCGCCTGCATCAAGCGCTGCAGCAGGCGGTCGGGACTGTCGCCGGAAGTTTCCAGATGCCAGCCATACAGGTGCAGCCCGTTCAGCACATAGGCATCGTCCAGGCCTTCCAGCACGGCATGCCGGCGCGGCGCGCGCGCGGACGGCGGCAAGGCATTGTCGGCGCAGTCCGCAACCAGGATGGACGTGGGCCTGGAAAAGTAATCCGCCACCCGCAAGCGGGCGTCTTCCAGCCGGCGCAACGCCGCCGCGTCCAGCGGCTCGTCCGCCAGGCGCACTTTGAGCAGCAGGTTGCGCTGCTCGAGTTCGACGATGTGCAGGTCTTTCTCGACCCAATCCGCGTGGACTGGCACGCTCTTGCGGCGGAAGACTTCCGCGGCCGCCAGCCCCGCTCCCAGGCCTTCGCCGGCAAGCAGCTGCTTGAAGAAGTCGCGCTCGGCCATGGCGCGATCCAGTTCCTGCAGCTCCAGGTCCAGCGCATGGCGCTCGCGCAGGCACTGCGCGCGGCGGGCATGCAATTGCTCGTCTGCCTGGCCGCGCTGCAGGTCCAGCCACCCCGCCAGACGCACGCCGCTGCGCTGGCCCAGGCGCTCGATGCAGCGGCGCAACTCCTGCAGGAACAGCGCCGCGCCCGCCTCGTCCCGTGCCAGATCCGGGGCCAGCGCCGGGAGCAACAACAGGCGGCCCGGCGGCTCGCTGGCGTAGCTCGCCAACGTCATGCCCTGGCCGTCATCCAGGATGCTCGCGCCTGGCGCCTCGGCCAGCGTCGCGCAGGGTTGGAAGCAACGCGCGGCTTCGGTGAAAAGCGTGCGGAAAGGCTCGCCCGCCTGGCGCGGCGGCGCAGCGCCATCCATCGGCTGGCTGCGCACCGTCCGCGGCCAGAGCGGATCGGACCAGTCGTAGGGAAGAATGTCTTGCAGGGTGTGCACGCCCACCGTGCGCGGCGCGGGAACCAGGACGACCAGCGTACCGCCCGCGCCCAGCAGGCGCTTGAATTGCTCGCGCCAGTGGCGGCTGGTGGCCAGCAGCCATTCCGACGCGCCCACGCCCAGCACCGGCGGATCGGCGCGTTCGCAGGCGGCCTCCAGCACCGGGTACAGGCCGGCGGGATTCCATATGAGCACGTCCGCCCGCTCCAGCGAGGCGGGCTGATCAAAGGACAGAACGGCATCCAGGCTGTGGGGCGCAAGCGCCAGCGCAAGGTCGAGCGTAGAAATATTCATATCGCTAATCCGTACTTGACTTTCGAAATCAATATATCATAAAGTCTAGTTAACTAGACAAATATACAAATCCTATATACATATTCCGGAATCCAGCTGTCATGTCCACTCTTACGAACGTCCGCAGCGAGTCCCCCGTCTCCAGCAGCCCCGTGGCGCTGGACCGCGACTCCCCTCTGCCGCTCTATGTGCAGATCAAGCGGCGCGTGCTGATGATGATCCTGAATTGGCAGCAGGAAAGCGACCGCTTCCACACCGACCACGAGCTGAGCGAACAATTCGACGTCAGCCGCATGACGGTGCGCCAGGCCATCCAGGAACTGGTGGACGAAGGCTATCTGCGGCGGGTCCGCGGCTCCGGCACCTTCGTCTGCGCCCCCAAGATCGACGAGCAGTTCAGCCCGGCCATGGACTTCATCGACCAATGGTCCGCTCACGGCCGCCCCCTGAGCCTGCGTGTGCTGCACTGTGCCCAGGAACCCGCCACCGCGACGGTAGCGCGCCAGCTGGACGTGGCGCCGGGCACGCCGGTCTGGAGCATCTTGCGCCTGCGCACGGTCCAGCTGGTACCGATTTCGATCGACTACCGCTACGTGCGCGTCGACCGCATCCCCCGCATCGACGCCAGCCAGGTCGAGGCCGGCTCCCTGCTGGAGTTGATCGGCCGCCAGGTCGAACTGGCCTACGGCAACCTCAAGATCGAGGGCGGCGCGGTGCAGGCCGAGCATGCCGACTACCTCAGCCTGCTGCCCGGAGATCCCATCCTCACGCGGCAGCTGGTTTATTTCGACAAGCAGGACCAGCCGGTCATGTCCGGTTTTTCCCACTATCGCGCGGACCAGGTCCGGTATTCGGTACGCGTGCCGCTGCAGAGCGGCGCAGGCAAGACGGACCAGGTGTCGGACTCGCTCGAGTTCCGCAACCCACCCGGCGCGACGGAGAACTAGACCGCCGACGTTTTCGCTGTCCGTGGAAGTTGCTGCACCCCTTAAATCCCGCATCAGGCACAGGAGTAGCACCATGACTTGCATAAAGACGTTTCTGGAGTTCTCGCGCCGCGCGGCCATTGCGCTGCCGGCCGCCGCGCTGATGCTGGGCATGCACGCCGCCAGCGCGCAGGATACGGTGCGGATAGGATCCATCCTGTCCGTGACTGGTCCCGCCGCCTTTCTGGGCGAAGACATGAAGGCCGGCATGGAAATGGCCATCGACGACATCAACGCCGCCGGCGGCATCGGCGGCAAGAAGGTCGAATGGGTGTTCTACGACGCCGAAAGCCAGACCGCCAAAGCGATCAACGCCACCAAGCGGCTGCTGTCCCAGGACAAGGTGGACATCATCGTCGGCGGCGGCAACATGAGCGGCATCGCCATGGCCATGGTGCCGATGGTGGACAAGGCCGCCACGCCCTTCATTTCCACCGAAGGCTCGATGCAGATCGTGATGCCGGTGGCGGAACGCAAGTACGTGTTCAAGAGCACCGTGGACGACGACCAGGTGATCGACCGGGTGCTGGACTACTTCGACAAGAAAGGCATCAAGCGCGCCGCCCTGCTGGCCGACAACAGCGGTTTCGGCCAGAGCGCCGTCGAACAGATGAAGCGGCTTGCCGCCAAGCGCGGCATCGACATCACCTACGAATCCTTCAACCCCGCCGACACCGACCTGACCCCGCAGCTCACGCGCATCAAGAACGCGTCGGTGCAGGCCATCATCTGCTGGACCGTCACCCCGGCCGGCGTGGTGTTCATCAAGCAGGCGCAGCAGCTGGGCCTGGACAAGCTGACGCTGGTGCACAGCTACGGTTTTGTCGACCAGCGCTACATGAAGCTGGCGGGCGACTCGGTCAAGGATCTGCTGCTGGTCAGCGTCAAGTTCCCGGTGGGCCAGGACCTGCCCGACGCCGATCCCATCAAGGCCCGCATCGTGGACCTCAGCAAGCGCTTCGAGGCCCGCTACAAGCGCAAGCCCAACCAGTTCGTGGCCCAGACCTACGACGCCATGATGCTGGCGCGCACCGCCCTGGACAAGAGCGGCGGCGACAAGGAAAAGACCCGCGAACAGCTGGCCGCCATCACCGGCTACCAGGGCGTGGGCGGCGTCTTCAATTTCTCGCCCCAGCGCCACTCGGGCCTGGCCAAGGACGACATCGTCATGCTGGGCTACCGCGACGGACAGTTCCGGCTGGCCGACTACAAGTAAAGCAGTTCCATCTCCGCAACCTCCACTCACGCGCGCCGCCGGCGCGGCAAACCAGGGAGTGCAGTCATGAACGTAGCAAGCGCCGAGCCGCGTACGATCCTGGACGATCCGGAAAGCATCTTTCCGCTGGATCTGGATACCCGGATCCCCAAGATCCGCGACCTCTACCACCTGGCAACGGTCAAGCAGTGGGACCCGCGCACCGACATCGACTGGCATCTGTTCGACGCCTCGCAGTACACGCCCGAGCAGCGCTACGCGGCCCGCCAGTACTGGAGCCGCCGCGCCTGGAGCGAATACGGCGCGATCTCGGAAAGCCCGGCCTTGCAGATCCGCTTCTGCCACGACAAGTGCGAGCCCGACCTGCGCCTGTTCTTCACCATCCGTTCGCAGGAAGAAAGCCGCCACGCCGAAGCCTGCTACCGCATGGCCGAAGCGCTGGGCGGCTACATGGAGCAGCCGGCCCAGGCCGCCTACCAGGGCTCCGTCGCCACCCACGGCGTGCGCAAGATGGCGCTGGACCCCGAGGTGTCGGTCGAGGCGATTCTTGCGGCGCTGGTCTGCGCCGCCGAGGAAATCGCGTTCGACGTCTTCCGCCACCTGGTCGAGATCACCCGCGACCCCGTCGCCAAGCAGATCTGCGCCCGCATCATGCGCGACGAGGTGCGGCACTGCGCGTTCGGCTGGCGCTTCCTCGACCACCGCATTCCGCAGATGTCCGCCGCCGAAATCAAGGTGGTGGAAAACGCCGTGATCAACATGATGGAAAAGGTCGAGCTCAACGGTTATCACAGCGCATGGCTGGCGCCCGACAACCCGGCCTCGCGCGCCGAAATGGAAGTGGACCGGCTCACCTGGGAAGCCGGCCTGGGCTCCACGGTCGAAGAACTGGAAAAGCCCCTGTTCGTTGAAACCGTGCAGCGCGTGCGCCGCCAGATGGAGCCTTGGGGCGTGCGCCTGCCCCTGCTGCACCACCCGAAGATCGGCGAATTCTGACCCCGAGGACCCGCCATGAACGCAGCTACGACCAGAATTCCCGTTGAGCGCCGCTTCCCGCTGACGCTCAAGCAGTCCATCACCTCGATCCGCGAACTCTACGAAACCGGCAAGCAGCAGCGCTGGGCGCCGGAAACCGACATCCCCTGGGCCAGCCTGGACCTCGGCGCGCTCGATGCGCAGGTCCGCGACGCGGCCCGCCTGACCTGGAGCCGCCGCGCCTGGGTGGAGTACGCGGGCCTGAGCGAAACGCCGGCGCTGCTGGTGCGCCTGTGCCTGGAGAGCGGCCGCGAGTCCGACCCCAAGTACTTCCTGACCGTGCGCAATACCGAGGAAGCCTGGCAGATCGAGTGCTTCCATCGCTACGCCACGCTGCTGGGCGGCTACCTGAACCGCCCGCCCAGCCCGCGGCAGGAAGCCATCTTCAATCAATGCCGGCATCGCCAGGTGCTGGATGCCGCCTGCAATGCCGACGCCTTCTTCACCACGCACGCCGCGGTGGAAGACGGACTGGAGCTGGAACTGTTCCGCGCCTACCTGGAAAACGCCAGGGAACCGGTCGCGCGCCGCATCCTGGAACAGTGCGTGCAGGCCAAGGAGCGCCACGCCACCTTCGGCTGGCTCTATGTCGCCGAGCGCGCCGCCGCCTGGACCGACGCCGACCGCGCCGCCGTGGCCCAGGCCGTGTCGGGCTATCTGAACGACGTCGAACTGCGGGGTTATCACTGCCCCTGGCTGGCGGAACCCGACGGCCCCGAAAGCCGTGCCAACGCGCTGACGGCCGAGGCCGGCCTGGGGGCCGCGTCCGCCGACCGGGAGTACGAGGTCCTGTGGTCGTACCTGGAGACGGTGACGCGGCGCCTGGCCGAGTTCGGCGTCGAATTGCCGGGCATCGCGCTTACCGCGCGCCGGCCCAACTGAGCCGGCGCCGGGGGCCCAGCCATGGACATGTCCGCGCAAATCATCCAACTGCTGGTCGCCGGGATCACCACCGGCAGCATCTACGCCATCGTGGCAGTGGGGTTCAACGTCATCTTCAAGAGCACCGACGCCATCAACTTCGCTCAGGGCGAATGGGTCATGATGGGCGGCATGGTGGCGGCGGCCTGTTACGCGGTCGCCGAGCTACCGCTATGGCTGTCCTGCCTGGCCGCCGTGGCCCTGGTGGCGCTGGCGGGCGGCGTGTCCGAACGCCTGGTGATCCATCCGCTAAAAAAGCCCGCGCCCCTGCTGGTGACGCTGCTCAGCATCGGCCTGGCCATCTGCACCAAGAGCCTGGTGATGCTGGGGCTGGGCAAGACCCCGATGGGCTATCCCGCATTCTCGGGCGACGCGCCGGTGCCCCTGGCTGGCGCGCAGATCCCGCCGCAAAGCTTCTGGGTGATAGGCGTGGCGCTGATCTTCATGCTGGGCACGCATTTCTTCTTCGAACGCACCCTGCTGGGCAAGACCCTGCGCGCCACCGCCATCGACCGCGACGCCGCCGCCTTGGTCGGCATCAACGTGCGGCGGTCGGTGACGGTGGCCTTCGTGCTGGCGGCGCTGGCCGGCGGCATCGCGGGCGTGATCATCGCGCCGCTGACCTTCACCTCCTATGACCACGGCACCATGCTCGGCTTCAAGGGTTTCAGCGCCGCCATGCTGGGCGGCCTGGGCAGCCTGCAGGGCGCCCTGCTCGGCGGCGTGCTGCTGGGCGTGATCGAAGCTCTTGGCGGCGGCCTGATTTCCTCGCAGTACAAGGACGCGCTGTCTTTCATCGTGCTGCTGCTGGTGCTGTTCTACCGTCCCCAGGGCTTGCTGGGCAAAGCCGAAATCAACAAGGTCTGAAAGGGGGTGACGATGAAATCCGAAATCCATCCGCCCGGAGACGGCGCGCGCCACGACCTGCGCATCCTGCTGGCGCTGTGGGGGCTCTTCCTTCTGTTTCCGCTGGTGGCGCCGAACAGCTATGCCGTGGGCCTGGCGGTGACGTTCAGCATCAACCTGATGCTCATCGCCAGCCTCAACCTGCTGATGGGCTACTGCGGACAGATCTCCATGTGCCAGGCCGGCTTCTTCGGCCTGGGCGCCTATGTCAGCGGCGCCTTGTCGGCCAAGTACGGCCTGCCCGCGCTTGCCAGCATCCCGGCCGCGCTGGCGGTCGCAAGCACGGCGGCGCTGTTGATCGCCCTGCCGGTACTGCGGCTGCGGGGGCACTACCTGGCGATGGCAACGCTGGGATTCAACGCCATCCTGTCGGTGCTGTTCGTCGAACTGGTGGACTACACCGGCGGCCCCAACGGCCTGTCGGGGGTCGAACCCATTACGGTCGCGGGCTATGCCTTCGATACCGACCGGCGCTTCTTCTACCTGGCCTGGGCCGCGGGCCTGCTGCTGATGTGGGCTTTCCTCAACCTGACCCGCTCGCGCATCGGCCGCGCCATGATCAGCGTGGCCGGCAGCGAGGTCGGCGCGGCCAGCCTGGGCATCAACACCTATGCGCTCAAGGTGGCGGTATTCGTGCTCTGCGCCGCGGTCGCGGCCTTGGCGGGCACGTTCTACGTCCACTTCAACCAGTTCGCGTCGCCCGAGACCTTCAGCTTCTCGGCATCGGTGCTGTTGCTGGTCATGGTCGCGGTCGGCGGCTGGGGCAAGTACTGGGGGCCGCTGTTCGGCGCGCTGGTCTACACCGCGGTGCCGGAACTGCTGCGCGCCTTCCACGACGTCGAGCTGCTGCTGTTCGGGCTGGGCATGATCCTGGTCCTGATGTTCTTCCCGGGGGGACTGGCAGGACTGGCGCAGCGGCTGTGCCGGCGTTCAGCCCGCCTGCCGGCATCCCCGGTGGCGGCAACAAAGGGAAAGGTGCGCCATGGCTGATCACGATTTCCTGGCGGTGCGGGACCTGGGCATCAATTTCGGCGGGCTGGCCGCGCTTGCCGACCTGACCTTCGACCTGAAGCAAGGCCAGATCAAGGGCCTCATCGGCCCCAATGGCGCGGGCAAGAGCACCTTGTTCAACATCGTCGCGGGCCTGCTGCAGCCGGGCAACGGCGACGTGCGCTTTCGCGGCCGCTCGGTGCGGGGCCTGCCGCCGCATCAGCGCGTCCGGCTGGGCATCGCCCGCACCTTCCAGAACCTGCAGATCTTCAAGGACCTGACGGTGCTGGAGAACGTCATGGTCGGCTGCCATGCGCGCTTCGGTTCCGGCCTGTGGGCCTGCATGCTGCGCACGCCGCGCCAGCGCCGCGACGAACGGCAGATGCGCGACATCGCGATGCAGCGGCTGGAACAGCTGCATCTGGCCCGCCAGGCCGACGTGTTGGCCGCGGACCTGAGCTTCGGCCAGGCCAAGATCCTGGAAATCGCCCGCGCCCTGGCCGCCGATCCGGCGCTGCTGCTGCTGGACGAACCGGTCGCGGGCGTGCCGCATGCCGAAGTGGCGCAGGTGGCCCAGGTCATACGCGAAGTGAACGCCAGCGGAGTGACCGTGCTGCTGGTCGAGCACAACATGAGCTTCGTCATGCAGCTGTGCGACGACATCCTGGTCCTGAACTACGGCCGCAAGATCGCCGAAGGCCGGGCCGATGCAGTGCGCGTCGACCCCCTGGTCCTGAAGGCCTATCTCGGGGAGGACATGCCCGATGCTTGAAATCACCAACCTGTGCGCCTCGTATGGCGCCGGCGACGTGCTGCGGGAAACCAGCCTGGAAATTCCCGCCGGACAGATAGGCTGCCTGCTCGGCGCCAACGGCGCCGGCAAGACCACCGTCATGCGCAGCCTGAGCGGCCTGTTGCGCCCCTTGCGCGGCAGCGTGCGCTTCGAAGGGGAAGCGATAGAAGCGCTGCCCGCGGACCGCATCGTCGACCGCGGCATCGTCCTGGTGCCCGAAGGCCGGCGCGTGTTCGCGCCGCTGTCGGTCAGCGAAAACCTGGAAATGGGCGGCTACAAGCTGCTCAAGCAACGCCGCCAGTCGGAATTCCGCCGCAACCTCGACTTCGTCCTGGACCTGTTTCCGCGGCTGTCCGAGCGCGCCCGCCAGCCCGCCGGAACGCTGTCCGGCGGCGAACAGCAGATGGTTGCGATCGGCCGGGCGCTGATGAGCAGCCCGCGCCTGCTGATGCTGGATGAACCCTCCATGGGCCTGGCGCCCCTGGTCGTGAAGGACATCTTCCTGTCGCTGCGGCGGCTCAAGCAGGAAGGACTGACGCTGTTCATCGCCGAACAGAACGCGAGGCTGACCTTGAGCGCCGCGGACTACGGCTACGTGCTGCAGGAAGGCCGGGTGGCGTATTCGGGCAGCGCCCAGGCGCTGCGCGACGATACACGGGTACAGGCCGCCTATCTGGGCGCCTGACAGGAGACAGGTGACGCGATGACGTGTTCTACCCAGGCACAGGCGATCGATCCGGAGCAGGAAGCGCAGTACAACCTGCGCGCCCGGCATCCCGAACGCGAGGAAATCTACTTTACCTACTCGCGCCGCAGCGCGAATACCCGCAACCGGCCCGAAGCGCGCCTGGACCTGCGCTTCGGCGAGCGGCCCTCGAGCGTGCTGGACCTGTTCGTTCCCGGCCACGTGCCGGCGCCGCCGCTGCTGGTTTTCATCCACGGCGGCTATTGGCGCGCGCTGGACAAGCACGGCTTCTCGTTCATCGCCGACGAATACCTGGCGCGCGGCGTGGCCGTGGCGCTGCCCAACTACACGCTGGCGCCGCATGCGAGCGTCTCCGAAATCGTCGACGAAGCCTGCGCCGCCGTGTCCTGGCTGACCGCGCAGGGCGAGCGCCACGGCTACGACGCCAGCCGCATCGTGCTGTCCGGCCACTCCGCGGGCGGGCACATGGCCGCCCGCGCGCTGTGCCGCGACCTGGTGCCCGCCCTGACGGGCAGGATACGGGGCTATGTGGGGCTGAGCGGGCTGTTCGATCTGGAACCGCTGCTGCGCACTTCCATCAACCGCGATCTCCACATGAGCGCGGCCGAAGCCCGCGACCTGGGGCTGTACCAACAAGCCGCGCTGTACGAAGTCCCCATGGTGTTCGCGGCCGGCGCCCTGGAAACCGAGGGCTTTCGCGGCCAGAGCCGGGATTTCTCGCAACATTGCGCCAACCACGGCCACGAGGTCGAAAACCTGGTGGTGCCGCAACGCAACCATTTCGATCTGCTGACCGATTTCGCCGGCGGCGGCTATCCGCTGTTCAACAAGACGCTCGATCTGCTGCTGCCCGGCGCGGGCCGGGCCTGATCTTTCACAAGGAGTCCCCATGGCAGGCCAACCACTCAATCCCGCGGGCGTCTGCGCGCCGCTGGGTCCCTACAGCCAGGGCATGCTGACCGAAGGCGCCGGGCGCTGGCTGCACATCGCCGGCCAGGTGGGAGTATCGTCCGAAGGCGTGCTCGCCCAGGGCTTCGAAGCCCAGGCCCATGCCGCCTGGCGCAACATCCAGGCCATGCTGGAGGCTGCGGGGATGAATGCGGGCGATCTGGTCAAGGTCGTGACCTACATCACGGACGAAAGCCAGTTGCCCCTGCTCGGTCCCGTCAGGCTGGCCTATCTGGGCGAGGCCCGCCCCGCCGCGACGCTGGTCGTGGTGCGGGCCCTGGCGCGGCCCGAGTGGCTGATCGAAGTGGAAGCGTCGGCGTACAAGCCTGCATGACCCCCGCGGCGGCATCGCCCGAAGGAGAGTGAGCATGTTCGAGGACCTACGCAACAAGCGGGCCCTGGTGACCGGCGCCTTCGGCGGACTGGGCGCGGAGTTCGCGCGCACCCTGTCCGCCGCGGGCGCGCACGTGGCCCTGGCCGGACGCAGGCTGCAGGCCGGCGAGCAGCTGGCCGCGCAACTGGCCGCCCCGGACCGGCAGGCATGCGCCATCGCGCTGGACGTGACCCAGCCCGACAGCGTCGCGGGCCTGTTCGATGCCGCCTCCGAGCGCCTGGGCGGCGCCATCGACATCCTGGTCAACAACGCCGGCATTACCGCCACCGGCCCGGCGCTGGAACACACCGAAGCCGATTGGATGGACGTGATCGACGTCAATCTCAACGGCACCTGGCGCGTGGCGCAGGCGGCCGGGCGCCACATGCAGGCGCACGGCGGCGGCAGCATCATCAACATCGCTTCCATCCTGGGGCTGCGAGTGGCCCAGCAGGTGCCCGCCTACTCCGCCTCCAAGGCCGCCCTGATCCAGCTGACGCAGGCCCTGGCGCTGGAATGGGCGCGCCACGGCATCCGCGTCAATGCGCTGGCGCCGGGCTATATCGAAACCGACCTGAACCGCGAATTCTTTGCCAGCGACGCGGGACAAGCGCTGATCCGGCGCGTGCCGCAGCGCCGGCTCGGGCAGGCTCGGGAGCTGTCGGCTCCCCTGCTGCTGCTGGCTTCCGACGCCTCCTCATTCATGACAGGCTCGGTCCTGGTCGTGGACGGCGGGCATCTTGTTTCCACGCTCTGACTCCGGGACGCAACATGGACTTCAGCCTTACCCCAGAAATCGAAAGCTATCGCCTGCGCATCAAGGATTTTGTCGAGACGCACATCCTGCCGGTGGAGGCGGACCCGTCCTCCTACGACGAACACGAGAACATCCGCGAGGAAGTCTTGCAGCCGCTGCGCCGCCGCGCGCGCGAAGCCGGGCTGTGGGCGCTGCAAATGCCGCGCGAACGCGGCGGCCAGGGCCTGTCGCGCGTCGGCATGGCGGCCTGCTACGAAGAAATGAACGTGTCGATCTTCGGACCCGTGGTGTTCAACAGCGCGGCGCCCGACGACGGCAACATGATGGTGCTGGAGAAGGTCGCCACCGAGGCGCAGAAGGCGCGCTGGCTGCAGCCCATCGTGGACGGCAAGGTGCGATCCTCGTTCGCCATGACCGAACCGCATCCGGGCAGCGGCTCCGACCCGTCCATGATGCGCACCACAGCCACCCTGCAAGACGGCACATGGCGGGTGCACGGCAAAAAGTGGTTCATCACCGGCGCGGGCGTGGCCCAGCACTTCATCCTGATGGCCAAGACCTCGGATGATCCGCGCAAGGGCCTGACGGCCTTTCTCTTCGACAGGGACCAGCCCGGCTGGCGCATCGAACGGCGCATCCCCATCATGGGTCCGGAGGAACACGGCGGCCACTGCGAACTGGTGTTCGACGGGCTGGAGATTCCCGATGAGAACCGTCTGCTCGGCGTGGGCGACGGCCTGAAGGTGACGCAGATCCGCCTGGGACCCGCGCGGCTGACGCATTGCATGCGCTGGCTGGGGCTGGCCCGCCGCTCCCTGGCGATCGCGCGCGATTACGTGGCGACCCGGCAGAGCTTCGGCACCGCGCTGGCCGAACGCGAAGGCGTGCAATGGATGCTGGGCGAATGCGCCATGGCCATCGAGATCGGCCGCCTGCTGACGATGCGCGCCGCGGTCGCCCTGGACCAGGGAAGCTTCGCGCGCAAGGAAGTCTCGATGGCGAAGATCGTCGTCTCCGAGACGCTGCACAAGGCGGTCGACACCGCCATCCAGCTGACCGGCGCGCGCGGCTATTCGCGCGATACGGCGCTGGCCTGGATCTACCGCTATGCGCGCCAGGCCCGGCTGGTCGATGGCGCGTCGGAAGTGCACAAGATGGTGCTGGCGCGGTTCCTGATGGATGAGGGCGACGACTTCTGGCGCTGGCAAGCGCAGGAGCGAGCCGGGGCGCAATCGTGACCGGCGCGGCGGCGGACGCGTTCGCTGGCCACGACGCGCTGGCCGCCTACCTGGTGCGCGCAGGGTACGCCGGACAGGCCGGCGAGGTGGCGCTGCGCCGCCTGGCCGGCGGCCAGTCGAATCCGACCTACGTCGTGACTACCACCCGCGGCCAGTACGTGCTGCGCAAGCAGCCCGCGGGCAAGCTGTTGCCCTCGGCGCACGCCATCGACCGGGAGTTCCAGGTCATGCGGGCGCTGCAGGGCAGCGAGGTGCCCGTGCCGCGCATGCTGGACTATTGCGCCGACGACAGCCTGCTCGGCACGCCCTTTTTCCTGATGGACTATGTGCAGGGGCGCAGCTTCGTCGACCCGGCCCTGCCGGGTCTGGCGCCGGCCGAGCGCGGCGCCATCTACGCCGAAACCAGCCGCGTGCTCGCGGCCCTGCATGAACTGGACTACGCGGCCCTGGGCCTGGAAAGCTATGGCCGTCCCGGCAACTACTACGCCCGCCAGATCTCGCGCTGGACGCGGCAATACCGCGAAAGCCGGCCAGCCGCCGACCTGCCCGCCATGGAGTCGCTGATCGACTGGCTGCCCCGCAACATTCCCGCCAGCGACGAAACCCGCCTGGTGCATGGCGATTTCCGGCTGGACAACCTGATCTTCCACCCCACCGAACCCCGCGCCCTGGCCCTGCTGGATTGGGAGCTGTCCACGCTGGGGCATCCGCTGGCGGACCTGGCCTATTACTGCATGTGCTGGCGCGTATCGCCGCAACTGTGGCGCGGCGTGGCCGGAGCCGATCTCGGCGCGCTGGGCATCCCCAGCGAGGACGAGGCCGTGGCGGCGTATTGCCGGGCGCGCGGGCTGGCCGGCGTGTCCGATTGGGGCTTCTACCTGGCCTACAGCTTCTTCCGCATGGCCGCCATCCTGCAGGGCGTTGCCGCCCGCGCCTCGGGCGGCAAC
>JALDYL010000028.1:0-43707 GCA_032153965.1 Achromobacter sp.
CCACGCTTCCGCCTACGAAGAAGGCTCCATGCGCGTGCCGCACGCGGTGTTCGAGCTGGGCGTGCCCGTGCTCGGCATCTGCTACGGCATGCAGTCCATGGCGCAGCAACTGGGCGGCGTCGTCAGCTACTCCGACCACCGCGAATTCGGCTACGCCGAAGTCCGCGCCCACGGCCACACCAAGCTGCTGGAAGGCCTGGACGACTTCACCACGCCCGAAGGCCACGGCATGCTGAAGGTCTGGATGAGCCACGGCGACAAGGTCACCGAGCTGCCCCCGGGCTTCAAGCTGATGGCGTCCACGCCGTCCTGCCCCATCGCCGGCATGGCCGACGAAGACCGCAGCTTCTACGCCGTCCAGTTCCACCCCGAAGTCACGCACACCGTCCAGGGCAAGGCCATGCTGGCCCGCTTCGTCAACGAGATCTGCGGCTGCGAAGGCGACTGGAACATGCCCGACTACGTGGCCGAAGCCGTCGCCCGCATCCGCGAGCAGGTCGGCACGGACGAAGTCATCCTGGGCCTGTCCGGCGGCGTGGACTCCTCGGTCGCCGCGGCGCTGATCCACAAGGCCATCGGCGACCAGCTCACCTGCGTGTTCGTCGACCACGGCCTGTTGCGCCTGGACGAAGGCAAGCAGGTCATGCAGACCTTCGCTGAAAACATGGGCGTGAAGATCATTCACGTCGACGCCACCGCCCAATTCATGGGCAAGCTGTCTGGCGTGGCCGACCCCGAAGCCAAGCGCAAGATCATCGGCCGCGAATTCGTCGAAGTGTTCCAGGAACAAGCCGGCAAGCAGCAAAGCGCCAAGTGGCTGGCCCAGGGCACGATCTACCCCGACGTCATCGAATCCGCTGGCGCCAAGACGGGCAAGGCCACGTCCATCAAGTCGCACCACAACGTGGGCGGCCTGCCGGACACGCTGAACCTGCAACTGCTGGAACCCCTGCGCGAACTGTTCAAGGACGAAGTCCGCGAACTGGGCGTGGCCCTGGGCCTGCCGCCGCAGATGGTCTACCGCCACCCGTTCCCCGGCCCCGGCCTGGGCGTGCGCATCCTGGGCGAAGTCAAGCACGAGTACGCCGAACTGCTGCGCCGCGCCGACGCGATCTTCATCGAAGAGCTGCGCAACACCAAGGACGAGGCCAGCGGCCTGACCTGGTACGAGCTGACCTCGCAAGCGTTTGCCGTGTTCCTGCCGGTGAAGTCGGTGGGGGTGATGGGCGATGGGCGTACCTACGAATACGTGGTGGCGCTGCGCGCCGTGCAGACGTTTGACTTCATGACGGCCGATTGGGCGCCGCTGCCGCATCCGTTGCTGGCTCGGGTTTCTTCGCGGATCATCAATGAAGTGCGCGGCATCAATCGCGTTGTTTACGACGTGTCGAGCAAGCCGCCGGCGACGATTGAGTGGGAATGATCCCGCGTCCGGCATGGACCGGCACCAATGAGCACTAAAAGCTCCTCAAGCCCGCATAAATGCGGGCTTTTTTCTGCTACCGACCCGCAGCCAGCGCACGTCCGCCTCGCGCCTTTTCCCCCAGATAAGGCAACAAACTGACCAACCCAAGCACGGCCAATGCGGCGCCCACCCACAGCGGCGAACGCACGCCATGACCCGCCGCGATGCCCAGCCCACCGATCCAGGCGCCAGCCCCCAGTCCGATGTTGATCACCGACGTATGGACGGTATTGACCAGCGCGCCCGGATGCGCGGTCTGCATGACGCGGGCGATCATCGCGGGATTCATGGGCACGCCGACCAGGCCGATCACGATCAACGCGCTCAGGCTGAGAACCTGGCTTTTGGCGAACACTGCGAACAGCGCCAGGGCTGCGGCCAATATGATCAAGCCACCTGCCATGATGGGCATGGAGTACTTGTCCGCATAGCGCCCCACGGCCATGTTCCCCACTACGTTGGCTGCCCCGTAGATTCCCAACAACCAGGGAATTGAAGAGGCGGCGAAACCGGTCACTTCGGTCAGGATCGGAGCGAAGTAGCTGAAGGCCGCAAACGTGGCGCCGATGATCAACCCGCTGGTGGCGAACGCCGCCCACAGGTGCCGATTCCTGAACTCCGCGATTTCCGCGGCGAGGCTGACCGTTGCAGAGGCCTGGGAGCGCGGCACCAGGATGGCGATGACCGCCGCGCACAGCACGGCAAGCGCCACCACCAGCCAAAAGCTGGCGCGCCAGCCCAGATGCTGGTCGATGACCGTCGCGATGGGAACACCCAGCACCGTTGCCAGCATCAATCCCCCGATCACGATGGACGCCGCCCGTCCGCGCGACTGGGTGGCGACAATCTGGGCGCAAATCGCCAGCGACACCCCAAAGCACGCGGAGCCGGCCACCCCCGTCGCGACCCGGGCGGCCGCCATGACTTCGTAGCTGGTCGCGGACGCGGCAACGGACTGCGCGATGGCGTAGAAGCCCAGCAGCCAGAGCAGCGCCTTCTTGTTGGGTACGCGCAGCTTGATCAGGCCGACCGTGAGCAGCGGTCCTCCGACGACCATGCCGATGGCATACAGCGAGATCAGGTAGCCGATCTGCGTCACCGAAACGCCGAAGGCTTGCGTCAGCGATGCCATCATGCCGGCCACCATGAACTCGGAGGTGGTCAATGAGAAGATGGTCAATCCCAGGATATAGACCGCTAATGGCATGGGAAAACTCCTAAAAATTTATTGATCAGTACAAAATTGCCCCAAAAGAACCGGCCAGCGGGCCGGTGATCATTTTGGGGCAGCAGGCTTCTCGTGGCTTCACCGCCGGGGCGATGGGCATGCGGTCCGGCGTGCGTGCGTACTCATGGGGTGACGGCCTCGTTGGCAGTTGTGCGAGCAAGTGGTGCAAAGGCCACCGCCTTGATCTCCACCAGCCCGCCGTCGGGGTTCAAGTCGGCAACTTCCAGTTCCACCGCGGCAGGGTAGGGAGCGAAGAAGAATTCATCCCGGACCCGGCCTATGGCGGCCAACTGGCCGGCCTTGTCCAGGTCCAGGTGGCCACTGCCGAACACATGGAACATCTGCAATTCGATGACATCCTCCATCTGCGCGTCGCAGGCGGAAAGCAGGCGCTCAATCTGTTTGAACACAATGCGCAATTCATCGCAGAACGTGGCTTCGCTCATCGGCTCGCTGGTCGGGTTGCAAGCCACGATGCCCGAGAGGTACACAAAGTCGCCAGCGCGGCGCGCCGGCGCATAGTGGTACTGCGCAACATCAGACTCCAGAGAGGCGGGAATCGCGACTGCGCCCGTTCTGGTTGCCACGCGGCGTACATCAGTGTTTGAAGGATGATTCATATGGGCTCTTTTTGATTGATAGTGTACTGATTGATAAACAATTATTGAAAAAAAAGGCCGGGGCCTGCGATGGTTATCGTGATTCCAACGCGGGCTTCATGGCTCATAGACTGGCCAAGGTGCCCTCCAGCACATCTTGAAGAAACGCCCGGTCCGGCATGGATTGTCCAAGGATGCGCAGCCCGTAGTAGCTTGCCAGGAACGCGCGCGTCACTTCCAGCGCCTGCCGGCCGCTTGTCAGCTCGCCATTGCGCTGGCCCACGGCGATGACGTGGCAGATCGTTGCTTCCAGCTTGTTGACATAGCTGCGGTTGATTCGGTCGATGACGGGATCTTTGCTGCTGCGCTCCATGACCGAAAAAAGAGCCATGCAACTGCGGCGTCTGGCCGGATCCAGGTCGCCATCGACGCCCCATTGCAGTAACGCGCGCAAGCGCTCCTTGGCGGTGCCTGGGCCGTTGAGGATGTCTGATTGCGCCTGCAGCCCCAGCTCCTGATAGCGGCGCAAGGCTTGTTCGTAGAGGTTCTGCTTGCTGCCAAAGGCATGGTAGAGGCTGCCACGCCCCAAGCCTGTGCGTTCGCACAGCTCTTGGGTTGAGCTGGCTTCGTAACCGTTGGTCCAGAAAACGTCCATCGCGGCGTCTATGACGGCAGTGTCGTCGTACTCTTTGGGCCTTCCGCTCATGGTTTTTGTCCTTCGCCGCAGTTCACGCGTCGGATTATAGGTAATAATGTACTGAATGGTAAACAATATTTTTTCAACGCCATTCCCACGGCGAGCAGCGGATTGCGAGAATTCTTGGCCACAGTCGGCCATCTGCAATTTCGTTCAAGGCGGAGAGCGCCGCGCCGGGTAAAAGGCAGGGATTCGAGGACAATGGAGAAACCATGGGCGATATCGACGCGGTATTGGCGGAAGCGGGCGCGCTTAGTCCAGGCGCCATCGTGGCGCGCTTCAGCGGAAAATCACCAAGCCGCGTTACCGCGGCCGGGCACGTCGATATGGAGCGCTCAGCCGCTCTGGCGCCTGACGCGATTTTCCGTATCTCGTCGATGACCAAGCCGATCACGGCGGTCGCCCTCATGATGTTGATCGAGAGACTCAATATCGAGTTGACCGAGCCCGTGGCCAAGTGGCTGCCGGAGCTCGGCAAGCCGACGGTGCTGGTCGATCTGCACGGTGAACTGGATCGAACGGTTCCGGCGAAGCGCGAGATCACTATCGAGGACGTCCTGACGTCCCGGCTGGGCACGGGCATCGTGCCCGCCGCTCCCGGCAGCACGCCGTTTCAGCGGGAAGTGGCGCGCCAGCAGCTCATGGGTTTTGGTGCCCCCCGGCCTGCCGCGGCCATGGGGTCGGAGGAGTGGCTTCGAAGGCTCGGCGCATTGCCGCTGTTGGCGCATCCCGGCGACCGGTGGTTTTATTCGGTCGCGTCCAATGTGCAAGGCGTGCTGATCGCCCGCCTATCCGGCATGGCCTTGTCTGAGTTCCTGGCTACGCATGTGTTCGAGCCGTTGGAGATGAAGGACACAGGCTTTTGCGTTGACGGCGGGCAGTTGTCCCGCCTCACACCCGCTTACTTCAGCGATCTCCGGCTCGCGGACGGTCCGAAAGAGGAGAGCGCTTGGGCAAACCCTCCCGCATTCGAGGGCGGCGAAGGCGGTTTGGTCTCAACGGCTGCCGACTACATGGCCTTCGTGCGCATGCTGCATGCGGGGGGCGAAACACCCACGGGGCGGCTGCTGGGCAAGGCTTGGATCAGCCGCATGCTGACCGACCATCTGACTGCCAGGCAGCGCGCCGATGCCGCCAGTTTTCTCGATGGCCGCGGCTGGGGGTATGGCGTTTCCGTTGACGCGGGGCGGACCTTCACTGACGCCTTGCGAGGAACCGTGGGCTGGTCAGGAGGACTGGGAACCTCATGGCTCAGCGACCTCGCCAACAATCGAGCGGTAGTGGTCATGTGTTCAAGGGCGCTCGATGAGCCCGCGGTCTATGCGGATCATCAGGCGCTTTTGCAGGCTGCGCTGCGTTAGCGTCCGCTCTGCATTCTTGCCGGTCCCGGCGACAAACACGTCGAAGGCGAGCATGGAAACTGCGAGCCGCTGGCTGTTATTGGTGCAGGGCTCCTGCTTGCTGGCGGACTAGTCCCCAGGCTCCTTTGAACGGGAGATCGACAGGTCGCAGCAAGCAAAAAGGTCATTGATATACTCCCCTCGGGTCGCGATCCTGTCATGCCTCTGGTGGTTTGCAGCTATCCGCGCAAACACCGAAAGAATCACGCAATGGGAGATATAGGATGCGCTTGAAGACTCTTGCACTGTGCTTGATGGCTGGATGGAGTGGCTCGGCCGCTGCACAAGACAGCACTCAAACCTTGCGGCAAGCCTTGATGCAGATACCGCAGGTGGCGCTTGCCGCGCCTGAAGCGATGCAGGTGTTCTTCGTGGACGTGCAGGCCTGGCGGGGATTGGAGAAAGCCGGGCCGTCGGCGGATGGCATGCGCAGACTGTCCTTCGCGCAGTGGATCAGCCCGCTTCAATCCATCGGCTACGGCCTGGACCCGTGGTCCGCCAGCGCAAGAATCTCTTTCGATGAGCTTTCCTACTTCGCCGGATTTGGCCAGGCGCCCGGCAATATCACGTATTGGGGGCTGAAGGACAGGCAGGCCGCGGACAAGTTGGTGGACCGCCTGAAACAGGCCGATTTCGTTGCGGTAAATGGCGACGTCTCGGGCCTGATCGCCAATGGCGAGGCCAATAAACCCGATATGACCAAGGCCCGCGGACGCGATCCGTGGAGAGGGACGATGGGCAGCGCAAGCTTCGTCCTGCCTCTAGGGGCAGCATTGGTCCAGGCGCCCGCGGCAACGGGAATGAAGATACTGGGCCAACCCAAGCCATCCGTTGCAGACAGTGAATTCGTTGCCGCCTCTATCGCCGGTTTGAAGGAAGCGGTGCCCGCGGCCAGCGGCCAAATCGTGCAGGCGGCGGTCATATCGCCTGTTCTGGGTCTCCAGGCTCTGGATCCGAGCAAGGTCGTTTTTTCCGCACCGGGCGATATGGAGACTGCGAAGCAGAAGCTCAAGGCCCTGGCTGAATCGAGCGGGCGCGGTATCCCGCCTTACTTTGCGGGAGTGATTGCGGACGCGCAGATCAAGAATGTGCCTGCCGTCGTGATTTCACTGTCCTACGCGGATTGTTCTACCGCCAAGCAGGCCGTGGATGGCGTGGGCGCGGCATGGAAGCAAAGCATGGCCAGCGCGGTGCAGGCCGAGGTTTCCGGGCGTACCGTCCAGGCCGGCAAGCTGTGCGCGGCGATCGTCAGCGTGACGGCGCCGAAAGCGGAGAATGCTGGCAACCCGATACTGGCGCAGGTCATGAACCGCTATATGCAGCGCGATTTCACGGTCCTGCAGATCGGTTCGTCGCTCTGACCGCCATGCGCCCCCCGCCAGGCGCCAGCTATCGCGCGCGGCAGGCCGCCCAGGCAAGGAAGGGGCGTCTATCGACGCAAACCGCAGATATCGCGCAACTGCGCGATGTCTGGCTCCACGCCCAGACCCGCCTCGTTTCCGAGCCTGGCTTCTCCTTCGACGATTGCACCCAATGCCGGGCTCAGAACCGCGCGCAGAGGATTCTCGTTGGAGTCGATTTCGAGCATGCCGCCAGTTCGTCCGCGGGCCGCGAGGATGTGCGCAGACGCGAGCTGGCCAACGCCCGCCCCTAGGAAGTGCGGGCAATAGCGCAGGTCCGCCTCGTGAATCCTGTCGATGACGGGCAGGCAGCCGGAAATGCCGCCCCATTTGGCCAGATCGGGCTGCACGATCTTCAACGTCCTGCTATTGATCGCCGCCTCGAAGGCATCTGGACCGATGAGATTTTCGCCGGCCGCGAGGGGGATTTCCGTTTGCTCAGCCAGTTGCGCCCATTCCGATAGGGGGCGGTTCGCGCGCAGCGGTTCCTCCAGCCAGCGCGGCGTGAACTCGCTGAAGCGGCGGGCCATGTTCAGCGCGCTCTCCAGGTCCCAGGCCTGGTTGGCGTCCAGCATGAGCTCGGTGCCCGGGGGCAGCCAGGCATGGATCGTTCTGACGTTGGCGAGATCCCGTTCTTCGCCAAAGCCCACCTTGAGTTTGAAGGCGCGATAGCCCTCCGCGTGTTTGGCGCGCACCGTATCTTCGGGGCGGTCAGGGTTGATGCCGCTTGCGTAGACGCGGATCGCGTCCGAGGCGCCGCCCAGGAATTGCCACAGCGGCACGCCTGCTCGGCGGGACAGCATGTCCCACACGGCCAGGTCGATGCCGGCGATCACCTGCGCGATGGGGCCCGGCTCGCCGGATTGGATGGCAAGCACCGCGGTGCGCGCGCTCATGTGGGCAAACGCGGCTTCGGCCGAGGCGTAGGACTGACCGACGACCAGCGGCGCCACGACGGTCTCCAGCAGGCGGGCGCGGTGTTCCGCGCCGCAGCTCGGGAAGTTGCACCAGACCTCTCCCCAGCCCACCGCGCCGTCCGCGTCCTCGGCCCGCACCAGCAGGGCGGGGCGGTCAAGCATGGTGCCAAAGGAGGTCTGTACCGGACGCTTGACCGGCCAGCGCAGGACGTAGGCATCGATGCGCGCCAGCGCGAACGGCCCGGAGGTCAGGGATTGCTTGGCATTAGGGTTTGTCATGGCTTTAAGATTCTAAGTGCTGGTCTATAGTATGTTTAGCACTTATGGATTGCAACTCAGGTCTAACCCTCTATCCACACCATGCGCCTTCCGTCCTTCATCTCGCGTCCGCTGCTGATCGCGGCCCCATGGCTATGCATCCTCTTGCTGTGGCTGGCAGTGCGCGCCAGCGGACTCGTCAGTCCCGCGCTCGTTCCTTCGCCCGCCGCGGTCGTCGAAAAGTTCATCGAGCTTTCCAAGGACAGGCTGTGGCTGGACATCTGGATGTCGGCCCGCCGCGTCTTCACCGGGGTTGCGCTCGGTATTCTGGTCGCGGTGCCCGTGGGTTTTTGCCTGGGGTGGTATCGCGGACTGCGGGTCTTCATCGATCCCGTCATCAACTTCTTTCGCGCGCTTCCGCCGATCGCGCTGATTCCGCTGGTGATCGTCTACTTCGGGATCGGCGAGTCGGCCAAGACCGTCATCCTGTTCTATGCCTCGTTTTTTGCCGGCGTCATCGTGATGTACGAGGGCATCGCCCAGATCAGCCCGATCTTCGTGCGCGTGGCGCGGACGCTGGGCGCCAATGACGTGGAGATCTTCATCAAGGTCATCGTCCCGCTGACCGTGCCGCACATCTTGACGGCCATCCGGGTGGCGCTGGGCGTGGCCTGGGCCACGCTGGTGGCGTCCGAACTCATTGCGGCCCAGCAGGGGCTAGGGGCGCTCATCCAGAATGCCTCGTCGTTCTTCCAGCTGGACGTGATCTACGTCGGGATCATCTGCATCGGCTTCATTGCCATGTTGATGGACCTGGCGCTGAGGGCCGCGAGCCGGCGTCTGGTCGCCTGGCAAGACCGCATCGCCTGAGACCGTCCCGGACATATTCGACCATGACCATGAGCACTCAACTACGCAGCGTGGATACCGCTACGCCGAAGCCGTCCCAGGAACCGGAGGTCAGGATCAGGTTCGATAACGTCACCGTGGACTTTCCCACCGCCAGCGGGCCGATGAGGGTGGTGGACGGCGTGACCCTGGACATCCGGGATGGCGAGTTCGTGTCCATCATCGGCCCGTCGGGCTGCGGCAAGACGACCTTGATGAACATTGTCGGCGGCTTCGTGCAGCCGACCTCTGGCGCCGTGACGCTGGACGGCCGGCCCGTCACGGCCCCCGGGCCCGACCGCGGCGTGATCTTCCAGGAATACGGCGTGTTCCCGTGGCTCACGGTCCGCGGCAACATCGAATTCGGCATGAAGCTCGCGGCCAACAAGGTAAGCCCGCGGGAACGCGCCGAGATCTGCCAGCGCTACATGAAGTTGATGGGCCTGACCGATTTCGCGGATCACTTTCCGAAGCACCTGTCCGGCGGCATGCGGCAGCGACTGGCGATCGCGCGCGCCTACGCCGTCAAGCCGCAGTTCCTGTTGATGGACGAGCCCTTCGGCGCGCTGGATGCGCAGACCCGGACCGCCATGCAGGATCTGCTGCTCGAAGTGCTGCAGACCGAAGGCAAGACGGTGATGCTGATCACCCACTCGGTGGAAGAGGCCATCTACCTGTCGTCGAAGATCGTCGTGGTCACCGCCCGGCCTTCCAAGGTCCGCAAGGTGATAGAGGTGCCTTTCGGCTACCCCCGTTCGGAGCGTGTCCACGAGGACCCTCGCTTTGTCGAGTTGAGCCGCGAGATCCGGGAGCTGGTCATGTTCGAGTACCAAGCCCAGGCCCGCCAATCCGTCCGGCCGACCGATTGAGCGTGCTTCAGCAGCCCCACCACAAGGAGACTCCATGAAGCTCGACCGCAGAACCCTACTCAAGGCCGGCATGGCCGCTTCCATCGCAGCAATCGCGGCGCCCGCCATAGGCCAGGCGCGCAAGAAGCTGCGCGTGGGCTACCTGCATACGCCTGCCGTCGACGGACATTTGTGGCTGGGCCTGCAGATGGGCAGCTACGCCAAGCATGGCCTGGAACTGGAACCCATCGTCTTCACCACGGGCCTGGAAATCTTCCAGGCCATGATAGGCGGCAGCCTCGATGTGCTGGCCACCGGCGCGGTCGTGTCGAACTTTCCCGCACGCGGCCAGGGCAAGGTCTTTCTTGTGAACGACATCGAGTACGGCACCGCCCAGCTCTGGGTGCGCGACGAGTCGATCAAGACCGCGGCCGACCTGAAGGGCAAGCAGATCTCCACGACCACGGGCACGACCGCCCATGTGTTCCTGGACCGGGCCTTGCGCGCGGCCAAGCTCGACCCGGGCAAGGACGTGCAGATCGTCAACCAGCGCATGGCCGATGCCGTGACCTCGTTCGTGTCGGGCGCGGTCAGCGCGGTCGCGCTGTGGGTGCCATTCGACACGATCGTTCGGTCCAAGGTGCCCAATGCGCGCATGCTGATCGATGCGTCCGCGTTCTATCCGGAGGCGGCGATCATGGGCGGATGGGCGGCCAGGAATGACTTCTACGAGGCCCAGAAGCCGGCCATCCGCAGCCTCATCGCCGCCTGGGGCGAGGCCAACGACGTCATCGTGAAAACCCCGGACGCCGCGGTGGAGACGCTGCAGAAGACGCAGTACAAGGATGTGCCGCTGGCCGAGTTCAAGGCGCAGTTCAAGCAGGCCAAGTATTTCTCCACGGCCGAGTGGCGCACCAAGTACGAGGACGGCTCGGTGACCCGCTGGCTGCAGCAGGTGACCGACTTCTTTGCGCAGGCCGGGAACATCCCGAATCCGGTTCCCGCCTCGCGCTACTTTGATCCTTCGGCCTATCTGGAGGCGATCAAGGCATGAGCATTCCGGCTGGCACGGGCTTTGATTACATCGTCATCGGCGGCGGCTCTGCCGGGTGCGTGCTGGCCAACCGGCTCAGCCGCGATCCGGCGGTGCGCGTGCTGCTGCTGGAGGCGGGCGCGGCGGCGCACAATTTCTGGCTCAAGCTGCCGGTGGGCTATTTCAAGACCATTTACGATCCGCGATTCGCCCGGCTGTTTCCGGTCGAGGCCCAGGCCGAGACCGGCAATCGCGCCATCATGTGGCCGCGCGGCAAGGCGCTGGGCGGTTCAAGCGTGATCAACGGCCTGTTGTACATCCGCGGGCAGCATGAGGACTACGATGATTGGGCCGATCTGGGCGCGACGGGCTGGGCCTATCGGGACGTGCTGCCTTATTTCAAGAAATCCGAACGCTACGACGGGGGCGAGTCCGAGTACCACGGGGCTGGCGGCGAACTCCGTGTCTCCAACCTGCGCAATGAACATCCCTACACGGCTGCGTGGGTGGAAGCGGCAGTCGAGGCTGGCTGCCGCCGCAATGACGACTTCAACGGGGCTGAATCGGAGGGCGTCGGCCCCTACCAGCTGACGCTGGGCAGCCGTTGGCGTTGCGACGCCGCGACCGCCTTCCTGAACCCGGCCCGAGCGCGCCCGAACCTTGTGATCGAGACCGGGGCGCACGTCACGCGCATCCTGATCGAGGGCGGCCGGGCGCTGGGCGCGGAGTGGGTGCAGGAAGGCCAACTGAAACGTGCGATGGCGGACGCCGAGGTGGTGCTGGCGGCGGGCGCGCTGCAATCGCCCCAGGTGCTGCAGCTCTCCGGCGTGGGCGATGCGGCGCTGCTTGCCAGGCACGGCATCGCCGTCGCCGCGCATTCGCCGGAAGTCGGCCGCAACCTGCAGGACCATTACCAGGCGCGCGTGATCGTCAAGCTGAAGCGGCGCATGTCGCTCAACGATGCGGTGCGCAATCCGTTCAGCCTTGCGGGCATGGGAGCGCAGTGGCTGTTCCAGGGCAAGGGACCGCTCACGGTGGGCGCGGGCCAGGTGGGCGGACTGGCGGCGACCGAGTACGCGACGGGCGGCCGCGCGGACATACTCTTCAATGTCATGCCACTGTCGGTCGACAAGCCTGGCGACCCGCTGCACCGGTTTTCCGGCTTCTCCGCGTCGGCGACGCAATGCCGGCCGGATTCGCGCGGCACCGTGGAGATCGTGGGCACGGATCCGCTGGCGGCGCCGCGCATCGTCTCGAACTACCTGACCGAGCCGCGCGATGCGAAGGTCCTGGTCGCGGGCCTGCGCATGCTGCGCGACATCTATGCCCAGCCGTCGTTCCGCGATCTGGTGACCGGCGTGGAGTATCTGCCGGGCAACGACGTCACGACCGCCGATGCCTTGGAGCAATTCGCCCGCCACAAGGGCGGCACGGTGTTCCATCCCGCCGGCACCTGCCGCATGGGCGGCGATGACGCAGCCGTGGTCGATGCGCGCTTGCGTGTGCGCGGGGTGGAGCGCTTGCGGGTCGTCGACGCTTCGGTCATGCCCCGCATGGTGTCGACCAACACCAACGCCGCCGCGATCATGATCGGCGAGAGGGGCGCCGCGCTGATTCTCGAGGATGCACGCGGCGCTGCCCGGCCGCAAGCGCGTGATATAGTCGCGGACACTTTGACGCCATGATTCTCGACACCGCCCAAGCCCCTCTCTATGTTCAACTTTCGGATCTGTTCCGGCAGCGGATCCTGAAGGGCGTGTGGAAGAACGGCGACAAATTGCCCTCGCTCGACGCGCTGGCCGAAGAGTTCCACGTGGCCAAGGTCACGGTGCGCCAGGCGATCGAAAGGCTTACCCGCGACGGCTTGCTTTCACCGCAGCGCGGGCGCGGCACCTTCGTGACGGGCGCGCCCCAGGACAACCGTTGGTTCCGCGTCGAGACCACGCTCGAGAACCTGTCCAGCGTCTACCGGGATACGCACCCGACCATCCTCAACATCGACGAGTCGACGCGCGCGCCCTTGCTGAACGAATCAGACGGCGTCGCCGCGGAAAAGTACGTCTTCATGCGGCGCATCCATGCCCGCAACGGGCAGCCGTACTGCGTCATCAACATCTACCTGGACGCTGCCATCTTTGCCAAGCACCCCGCGCGCTTTCGCAAGGAAACCGTCATTCCCATCCTGATGGGCATGTCCTCGGTGGATATCGTTTCCGCCCGCCAGGTGCTGACCATCTCGACCGCCGATGTCGAGGTGGCGCGGCATTTGGGCATCAATGTGAACGCGCCCGTGGCGGAAGTCCGGCGCGTGTTCACCGGGCCGGAACGCCGCGTCATCTATCTGGGCGAAGTGACGTATCGCGGGGATTTCGTGCGTATGGAAATCGACCTGAAGCCGTGATGGCGTAACGGGTTGCCCGCTGCGTCAGCGCAGGCAAGCCGGTCGTTCACATGTCCCTGGGTTACCGTACGCTGGCCAGTCTTTCAATGGCGGCACGGGCGTGGGCAATGAACGCCGCCGTTGCGGCATCGTGCCGTTGCGCCAGATCGTCTTCCTCTTGCCCCAGATAGATCGCCCGAGCCTTGCTCAGGACGGGTCGGTAGGGGGATTCCAACCTCTCCAACAGCCACTGCGCTGCCCGATCCTTGGAGGCGATGCCGCCGGTGACAGCCGTGTACCAGATGCGCGCCAGCGCCAGGATGATATGTTTTTCATCGCCGGCCCAGTCTTCCGGCGTGTTCCACTGCGCAACGCTGTCCAGCAGCGCGCGCCTCAGGTCTTCGCGGGGTACGTCCTGCAGCAACTGGTCGGCCTGCGGGCCCACGATAGGGATGCTGTGGCCGCGGACCTTGGTCAACAGTATGGCCAGGTCGTGATCCGGCATGGGCGGCTCCACGACGCCTGCCTCCAGATCGGCGCGCAGCCACTCGCCGAACTGGAGTTCGCGCCGGGCCGGATGGCGCCAGGGCACGATGTGTGGAAGCGCCAGCACGGTGACTTCGAGCGCGCGCAAGCGGGGTGATGCGCCGGGTGGGGCAGAGATCGTCAATAGCTCCCTGGCCAGCGCGCGTAGCACGGCCTCGTCCGGCGGTTGCGTCATTGTGACAAGCAGGTCGATATCGCTGTGGGGTTGCAGGCCGCCGTCCACGGCGGAGCCGAACAGGTGGATGGCGACGAGGTTGGCGCCCAGATGCCGTTCGATGAGGCTGCTGGCGGCCGCGACTTGGGGGGCGATCGAGGGTGGAATGGTATGGGCCATGCATCGATAGTAGCCAAGATTGCGTGCCGCCAGCGGGCCAGAGGCGCGCAGGCCGTGGCCGCGGGGCTGGCACTGGTACTATGCCGGCGCAAAGCCCCAGTCCGATGACCCCCCACGAGCCCAAGACAGGCACCGAGATGATCCGTTCACTGTTCCGAGCAAGCGTCCTGGCTGCTGGCGTCCTGATGACCATGGCCAGCCAGGCGCAATCACCCGCGCAGGCCCCCAATGTCGGCGGTTGGCGCCAGGTGTCGGACAGCCAGTTCAACCGGCAATTCCATTTCTCGATGCTGCCTCGCGTGGCGGCCATCGGCAGCAACTGGGCGGTCTACGACGCCCGCGCGGGCAAGGTGGTGTGCTGCCTGGTGGTGGCAGGGCCGGAGGTTTCAGAGGAGCAGCTGGGTAGCGTCTACGACATTCCTGGCCCCTGGATCACCGATCTGACCAATGGCTGGAACCTGGACGCCGCGCCTTACCGGCCGCGCGTGCAGCTGCTGCGGGTCGACGGGGAATTGCGCGACTACGAATTCGCCGATGTTGGCGACGGGGTCGGCGGGCTGCTGGTGCCCGACCATGCCGACGCCGTCGCTGCGCGCACGCTGGATATCGATGGGCAACGTTATGCCGTGGAGCGCAAGGACACGGCGCTTGCCGACGATGACGGCGGCCTGTACACGTATGGCTTGCGCCCGGCCAAAGGCGGCGCGGTGCTGAAGATCGAGGTTCCCATCGGAACCTATTGAGCAAGGGAGGCGGTGATCAGCGCATGAACCAGACCCTGCACGTCGAGAACGCCGCGCTTACCGAGGACGACATCCTGCTGCTGCGCAAATGCAGCCGCGGGAGACTGCTGATGGCCGTGTTCGGCGGCTTGGTGGTGGTGCTGCTGGCGCTTGCCGTGCTGACCTTTGTCGCGCTCGGCCTGTCGGATTGGCGCACGCTGGACTTCGGCGTGGGCGCGATGCTGCTGACGGCCATCGCCGTGATGGGAGCGCTGGCAGTGTTTTTTGGGCGCAAGCTGCTGCGCATTCCGCGAGGCTGGCGCAGCCTCGACCGGGCGCTGAAGGGACGGCTGACCAAACAGATCGTCTCGGGCCGGCTGACCTCATTCGGTCCGGGCGGCTCGACGCCGGGCGTGTGCTATGGCTTCGGCGAGCAGCGCGTGGAGGCAGCCTTGCCGTTCTGGAACGAGATCGCCAGCGACACCCGCAGCGGGCACGGGCCCGCGACGGCCGTGGGTTTGACGGATCTGCCGGTGCGCCTGCATCTGCTGACGCTGCAGCCCGACGCGCCTGCCGTGCTGTTGCGGGCGGAGTACCCGATGAGCGCGGAATCCCTGGTCGCGGTCGAGGAGATCAGCGATGCCGACCGCGCGGCGGTGCGCCGCGAGGAGCTGGACGCGCGCAAGTTCATGCTCATATTTGCCCTCGTGCCGCTCGTGGGAGGGTTGTTTCTGCCGCCGCTGCTGTTCGTGGCGGCGATCTTCGCGATCCTGGCGATGCTGTTCGGCATGCGTAGCCGCAAGCTGAAGCGGGGGATCTACAAGCATGGGGTGCGGGGCGTGGTCGAGGAGGCCGTGGTTTACCGGCTGCGCAGTCCCAACTCCGCGATCGTTTCGCTGGTCCACAACTACCGTATCGGCGGCGTGATGTATCGGGTCGAATACCTGGGCGACGTGGTCGAACCAGGCAGGCGCGTCGAGTTCGAGTTCCTGGATGCCGGCCTGAAGGGGCAAACCGGCTTGTTCTTCCGCGTGGACGGCGAGCCTGCGTAGGCGTCAATGAATCGGCGGGATTGCCATCAGTGGATGCCGCCAAGCAAAAGGAGAGTAGCGTGTCCATACCCATAGACGTGTCCGGCGAGCCCGCGGGCTCGGTGAGCGAGGCAGGGCGTTATCAGGTGAGCCTGACCGCCGCAGGCAGCCATGTCTTCGCACGCGAGGCAGGGCGCGGCAACCTGATCATCGGCCCCGCCAGCATGGGCAAGAAGGCTGATCTGCACGTGGCTGGCGACGAGGCCATCAACTGGGCTGCATTTGAACCGTTCTCCACGCCTGCCGGCTCGCCGTGGCCGCGGCACATCGATTATTACGGCAACGACAGCGGTTTCTTCGGCTGGTCACAGGATCGCGAAATCGAGCAGTTCAGCTGGGCGCCGGCATACTCGGGCAGGCGCGCCATCGACGCAGGCGCGGCAAGAATCGAGACGCTGCGCATCCGGCTGGACCAGGTGTCGGGGCATATTGAAGCCAGGTTGCCGCAGGTCCGTGACCTGGAGCTGTTTGGCGACCTGACGCGCATTGCCGTGGCGGGCGAACTGCCCGACATGTTGTTGCTGCGGCCGGCGCTGGGGCGCCGGACTGGCGCGGCGCCTTACGTCTTGCCCGACCTCGGCCCGCTGCAGGACGTGCGCGCGCTGGCGCTGCACGGCGCGCCGCTGGGGCAGCCCATTTCGCTGCAGGGAGTCGATCGCTTTCCTGCGTTGGAGAGCCTGTCGCTGTGGGGCGGCTTCAGCGACTGGGAGGCGCTTGCCCGCCTGCCACGCCTGACGAGCCTGGAGATCCGGTTCACGCCCGATCTGGACGGCTTGCCGGAACTGGCCAGTTGGCCTGCGCTGGATAGATTCATCGCCTACAACGTCGACGAAGCCGCGGGCAAGCGCTTGAAGGCGCAGATGAAGGCGCGGGAGAAGGTCCGCGCATGGGGCGGGTACAACTCCGTCTCTCAACTGCGCAAGCGGGAGTGGTGGCAAAGCGAATACGGCCGGCCTTTCTCGGGCTGGAACAGCCGTATGGCAAAGTCGGCGAATTCGGCCTACGACACGGCCCGGGCGGCGCTGGAAAGCGCAAGGAATGTCGAGGACGCTCAAGCTGCAATCACAGCCTTCGCCAGCCATTTCAACGGGATGAAAGGCATCGAGACCGCGGAGCGCGAAGACATCGGCGAGGCGGTGTGGCAATTCGGCCAGCTTGCCCAGGTCGTGAGGCTGGGCGTGAGTGAAGAGCAGGCGCAGCGCTGGTTCGACGCGGCGCGGGATTACTGAGGCCGTGCTTCCCGCCCGGCGTTGCGGCCGGCGTATGCCTGCGCGCGCGCTATTCTGGCAGTCGGACTCACTTTCGGAGCATCTCATGGAACCAAGAATCACGGTCATCACGCTGGGCGTGGAGGATCTGGAACGGTCGGTGGCGTTCTATCGCGATGGGCTGGGGCTGTCGACCGAGGGCATCATCGGCAAGGAGTTCGAACACGGCGCGGTCGCGTTCTTCGATCTGCAGAATGGCGTGAAGCTTGCCGTGTGGCCGCGCGCGAGCATGGCTGCCGACACGGGCATTGCGCTGCGGCCGGGCGGCTCGCTTGAATTCACCTTGGGACACAATGTGCGTTCCAAGGGCGAGGTGGACGCGGTGATGCTGCAGGCCAATGGCGCGGGCGCCACCGTGGTCAAAGCCGCCGGCGACACCTTCTACGGCGGCTACGCGGGCTACTTCATGGATCCGGACGGCCATTTGTGGGAAGTGGTCTACAACCCTCAAATGCTGCCTTAGGAATAGCCGCGTATCGCTCTGTTACGGTGGCGCGAGGCCGCTTCCTTTAAGCTGCGCCAGTCTCAATTCTGATGGAGCCGGCGCATGTTCAAGCCCTTGATTTCCGTGGCGTCGATGGTTGCATTGCTGGGGGCGGGCGGCATGGCCCGGGCCCAGGATATGGTCCTGCCTTCCATTTCTGACGCGACGGATGCGATCGTCGACATGCTGGACGGTTCGGGCATGCCGCGGCCGTCCAAGGTCAAGCTGGGAACCTGTATCCCTGCGGTGGAGGCCACGTATCCGGGCCAGGTCGCCTGCACGGTCGCGGTGACCTTGGGGGCCGCGGTCAGCGAGAACCAGATGGATTTCTACAAGCAGGACGGCAAATGGAAAGCGCAGCCCAGCGTTTCCCAGGATAAGCTGCCGTTTCCTGATCCCAAGCTGGATTGAGAACGACCTCCGGCGTGGCGACGGGCACAGGCACGTCAACTCGGGCGCCGCAAGCGCGTCTGTTTATCCCTGCCGGCTCATGATGCTCAAGGCCACCGCTTCGGCGATCTTGATGCCGTCCACGCCCGCCGACAGGATGCCGCCGGCATAGCCCGCGCCTTCGCCCGCCGGGAACAAGCCCTGGGTGTTGAGACTTTGCAGGGTCTCGTTGTCGCGCTTGATGCGGATGGGCGACGAGGTGCGGGTTTCGACGCCGGTCAGCACCGCGTCGTGCATGCCGAAACCCTTGATGGTCTTGTCGAAGACGGGCAGCGCCTCGCGGATGGCGGCGATGGCGAAATCGGGCAGCGCGGCGGCCAGGTCGGTCAGGTGCACGCCCGGCGTGTATGAGGGCTGCACGGAGCCGAATTCCGTCGAAGCGCGGCCGGCGATGAAATCCCCGACCAGCTGGCCCGGCGCGCTGTAGTTGCGCCCGCCCAGTTCGAACGCCTGGGATTCCCATTTGCGCTGGAAATCCACGCCGGCCAGCACATGTTCGGGGTAATCGACCTCGGGCGAGATTCCAACCACGATGCCCGCGTTGGCATTGCGCTCGTTGCGCGAGTACTGGCTCATGCCGTTGGTGACGACACGGTCGGGTTCGGAGGTGGCCGCCACCACCGTGCCGCCCGGGCACATGCAGAAGCTGTAGACCGAGCGTCCGTTGCTGGCGTGGTGCACCAGCTTGTAATCCGCCGCGCCCAGGATGGGGTGGCCGGCGTTGGGGCCGAAGCGGGCGCGGTCGATCAGCGATTGCGGATGTTCGATGCGGAAACCGATAGAGAACGGCTTGGCTTCCATGAACACGCCCTGGTCGTGCAGCATCTGGAAGGTGTCGCGCGCGCTGTGGCCGATGGCCAGCACCACGTGGTCGGCCTCGATGTGCTCGCCGCCGGCCAGGGTCACGCCGGTGACGCGGCCGTTTTCCCGGTGCAGCGTTTCCACTCTGCTGGAGAAGCGGACTTCGCCGCCCAGCTTGGTGATGGTGTCGCGCATGACTTCCACCATGCCGACCAGGCGGAAGGTGCCGATGTGCGGCTTGCTCACGTACAGGATTTCTTCCGGCGCGCCGGCCAGCACGAATTCCTTGAGCACTTTTTCGCCGTAGTGCTTGGGGTCCTTGATCTGGCTGTACAGCTTGCCGTCGGAGAAGGTGCCGGCGCCGCCTTCGCCGAACTGGACGTTCGAATCGGGGTTCAGGATCCGTTTGCGCCACAGGCCCCAGGTGTCCTTGGTGCGCTCGCGCACGGCCTTGCCGCGTTCCAGGATGATGGGCTTGAAGCCCATCTGCGCCAGGACCAGCCCGGCGAACAGGCCACAGGGGCCGGTGCCGATGACGATGGGGCGCTTGCTCAGGCTGGCTGGCGCCTGGGCGACGAACTTGTACTCGGTGTCGGGAGTGGGCTTGACGTTGCGGTCGTCGTGAAAGCGCTGGAGCAGCGCCGCCTCGTTTTCGACGTCGACGTCCAGCGTGTAGATCAGCAGGATGTTGTGCTTCTTGCGCGCATCGTAACTGCGGGAGGCGATGGTGTAGCCGCGCAGGTCGCTGGCCGCAACACCCAGTTTCTTGAGAATCGCGGTGGGCAATTCCTCGGGCGCGTGATTCAACGGCAGCTTGATTTCAGACAGTCGCAACATCTTTGGTCCAGATAAAGGGGCGAGCACAACGTCGCCAAGCGCGGATTGTACTGGAGCCGCAGGGGCGGCTTGGCCGCCACTTCCTGCTTGTCCTGGAGGGGTATTTTGGATTTTTGGTCTCATTGAATTGACTGCTTTGTTTTTATTTTGGTATTGTTGTCTCAATCAAAAACATCAGCCGAGATTATTTTGATGATTTTTTGGGATTTATTGAGACCTTAGCGTGGTGCTTGTCTCAAAATCCGCCGTGCAGGCGCACAGAATCCATAGGAACTCCCAGATGTTGCAACGCACTTCTCCCTGGATCACAGAAGACCTCGAACTGCTGGCCGATACCGCAGCACGCTTCTACAAGCGCGAGGCGGTCCCCCACGAACCCCGCTGGCGCGCTGCGCACATGGTCGATCGAGACTATTGGTACAAGCTGGGCGAGGCGGGGCTCTTGTGCGTGAGCATTCCCGAGACCTATGGCGGAGGCGGCGGGGACTTCCGGCACGATGCGGTGGTGATCCAGGAGCAACAGCGGGCCCAGGTCGGCGCGGGTTCGAACAATGTGCATTCGGGCATCGTTGCCCACTACATTCTTCAGTTCGGCACCGAAGAGCAGAAGCGGCGTTGGCTGCCCCGGATGGCGACCGGCGAGATGGTCGCGGCCATCGCCATGACGGAGCCGGGCGCGGGGACCGACCTGCAGGCCTTGCGGACCAGCGCGCGGCGCGAGGGCGATCACTATGTCGTCAACGGTTCCAAGACCTTCATCACCAACGGCTGGCATGCGGATCTGGTCTGTGTGGTGGCGCGTACCGGCAATGAGGCAGGCGGCAAGGGCCTGTCGATCATCGTCGTCGAAACCGCCGGGCAGCAAGGCTACCGGCGCGGCAATCTGCACGACAAGATCGGCCAGCACAGCATAGACACATGCGAACTGTTCTTCGATGACATGCGCGTGCCGTGCGCCAATCTGCTGGGCGCCGAGGAAGGCCGGGGATTCATGCAACTGATGAATCAGTTGCCGCGCGAGCGCTTGATCGTGGCCACCGGCGGCGTCGCCACGCTGCAGTTGGCGGTGCAGGAGACCCTGGCCTATGTGGCGCAGCGCAAGGTCTTCGGCGAGCCGCTGCTGAAGATGCAGAACACGCGTTTCAAGTTGGCCGAGTGCCAGACCATGGCCGCCGTCGCGCAGAGCTTTGTCGACGACTGCGTGCTGCGCGCGATGAAGGGCGAGCTGGATCTGCCCACGGCGGCCATGGCCAAGTGGTGGGTCAGCGACACGGTGTGCAAAGTCATCGACGAATGCCTGCAGCTATTCGGCGGCTACGGCTACATGACCGAATACCCGATAGCGCGCATGTATGCCGACGCGCGTGTGGGGCGCATTTACGGCGGCAGCAATGAAGTGATGAAGGAATTGATCGCGCGCGCGATGGAGCGCAGCGTGACGGGCTGATTCCGGCCTATCGAACGACGATCGCACTGCAATATACCAACCCATAAGAGGAGACAAGCTGTGCAAATGCCACCGATGAAATTGTCGCGCCGCCAATTGCTGTGTCTGGGCGCTCTTGAACTCAGCGGTCTGGCGCGGGTTGCCGTGGCCCAGACCGATTGGCCCAGGCAGCCGATACGCCTGGTAATCCCTTTGGCGCCAGGCGGCGCGGCGGACGTGGCCGCGCGTCATCTGGGGGCGCAGATGCACAAGCTGCTGGGCCAGCCGGTGGTGGTGGAAAGCAAACCAGGCGCCGACGGAGTGCTGGCCATGGCGGACGTGGCCCGCAGCAAGCCGGACGGCTACACCATCGGGCTGGCGACGGCCACGGGACTGTCCTATGCGCCCAACATCCGCAAGTCGCTGCCTTACGACGTGCTGAAGGATTTCACGCCCTTGTCGTCGTTCGTCACCTTCACCTTTTTCCTCATGGTGCACAAGAGCGTGCCGGGCAAGGATCTGGCGGAAGTCGTGGCGCACCTGAAGGCCAATCCCGGCAAGTACGCGTACGGCGCGTCCAGCTCCATGGCCATTCTGGCCACCGAGCAATTGATGGCGGACGCCGGCCTGGATCTGGTGCGTGCGCAGTACAAGGGCGAGGGGCCGATGGTGGCGGACCTGTTCAGCGGCCGCGTGCAGATTGCCTGGGCGACGCCAGCGGTGCTGCCCGCGCTGCAGAAGGACGGCAACACGCGGGCCGTGGCGGTGTTGCTGCCGGAGCGCAGCCCTTTGTTGCCGGACGTCCCGACGCTGGCCGAGAGCGGGCAGGCGCTGGTGAACGTGTCGCCGTGGGGGGGCATGGTGGCGCCGGCCAATACGCCCAAACCCGTGGTCGAAGCGCTTTCCAAGGCGTTGCGCGAGGCGATGACGGCGCCGGATCTGCTGAGTCAGGCTGGTTCGAACGGACTGATCGTCCGCGCCAGCACGCCGCAGGAGTTCGGAGATTTCCTGCGCCAGCAAAAGTCGGCCTGGGGGGCGGCCATCAAGCTGGCCAAGCTGCCAGTCGAGCAATAGGCGGGCAGCGCCCTAGATTTGGCGTGGGCCGCGCAAAATGCCGCCACGCATGTCAGGCAGCGAATACGAGGTACGTGCATGTCAAACCGCTATCCCCACGTTTTCGAGCCGCTGGACCTGGGCTTCGTGAAGTTGAAGAACCGCATCATCATGGGTTCCATGCACACGGGGCTGGAGGAACAGCCCGACGCCTACGAGCGCATGGCCGCCTATTACGCCGAGCGGGCGCGCGGCGGGGTCGGGGCCATCATTACGGGCGGCGTGTTTCCAAGCGTCGAGGCTGGCCGCGGATCGAAGCTGTCGACGCCAGAGGAGGCCGCTCAGCACAGGCGGGTGACCGACGCGGTGCATGCGGCGGCTCCCGATGTGAAGATCTGCATGCAGATTCTGCACACGGGGCCGCTGGCCGACACGCCAGATTGCGTTGCGGCCTCGGCCGTCAAGTCGCGGGTCGGACGGTACACGCCGCAAGCGCTGACACAGGCGGGCATCGGCAAGGTGATCGAGGATTACGCGCAATGCGCCCGCATGGCGCGGCTGGCCGGGTACGACGGCGTGGAGATCATCGGTTCGGCCGGGTACCTGATCAGCACTTTCCTGGTGGAAAAAACGAATCTGCGCACGGACCGTTGGGGCGGGGCATGGGAGAACCGCATGCGCTTGCCGCTCGAGGTGGTCCGCGCCGTGCGTGCCGCCGTGGGGGCGGACTTCATGCTGGTGTTCCGCATTTCGGCGATGGATATGCTGGAAGGGGGACTGGCGTGGGACGAGGTGGTTGCGCTGGCCCGGGCGCTCGAGGCCGAAGGCGTCGATATCCTCAGCACGCACTTCTGCTGGCACGAGGCGCCGGTGCCCACCATCGCCACCATGGTGCCCCGCGCCGCGTTCACCAGCGTGACTGGCCGGCTGCGCAAGGAGGTGAACATTCCGGTGATCACCAGCAACCGGATCAATATGCCGCAAGTGGCCGAGGATGTGCTGGCGCGTGGCGATGCCGACCTGGTTTCGATGGCGCGGCCGATGCTTGCCGATCCTGAACTCGTCAACAAGGCGAGCGAGGGCCGCGAGGATGAGATCAACACCTGCATCGGCTGCAACCAGGCCTGTCTGGATCACACCTTCAGCGGTAGAAAGCAGGTGACCTGCCTGGTGAATCCCCGCGCCTGCAATGAAACCAGGCTGAGGATCGCGCCGGCGCCGCGCCGCAAGCGCATCGCCGTCATCGGCGCCGGGCCGGCCGGCCTTGCCTTCGCCACCACGGCCGCCGAGCGCGGCCATGATGTCACCTTGTTCGAGAGGGGGGCGGAAATCGGCGGCCAGTTCAACCTGGCCAAGCGGATCCCGGGCAAGGAGGAGTTCCACGAAACCCTGCGCTATTTCAGGCGCAAGCTGCAGACGCTGGGCGTCGCGCTGCGCCTGAACACGGCAGCCGACGCGGCCATGCTGAGGACGGAGGGTTTTGAAGAGATCGTGGTGGCGACCGGCGTCAGCCAGCGCATTCCCGATCTGCCAGGCATCGACGATGAAAAGGTCGTGCCATATATCGATGCCGTCCTGGGCCGCAAGCCCATCGGCAGGCGGGTGGCCATCATGGGCGCGGGCGGCATCGGCTTTGACGTGGCAACCTTGATCACCCATGAGGGCATATCCTCGGCGCTCGAGATCGACGTCTTTGCCCGCGAGTGGGGCATCGATTTCAAGAACCATCCGCGCGGCGGCGTGAGTGGGGTGACGCCCGTCGTGACGAAGGCCGATCGGGAGGTGTGGTTGATGCAGAGAAAGGCCGATACCCTGGGCAAGGGCCTGGGCCGCACCACCGGATGGGCCCACCGCAAGGCGCTGCAGCGGCGAGGCGTGCACATGGTCGCGGGCGTCGAGTACGGCAAGATCGATGCCCAGGGGCTGCACACCCGGGTCAATGGCGTGCCGGAACTGTTCCGTGTCGACACCATCATCGTATGCGCCGGCCAGACGCCGCTGCGCACCTTGTTCGACGATCTGCAGGGAGCGGGCATGGCGGCCCGTTTGGTGGGCGGCGCATATGAGTCAGCCGAACTCGATGCCAAGCGGGCCATCGACCAAGCTACCCGCATGGCGGCGGAAATATAAGAGGGCGGGCGCGGGCTTGCGCCCGCTCCCGCCAGGTCTTTCCCAAGCTTGCGCCGTTCAGCGCGTGTACTGTTCCATCAATAGACGCTTGTAGAGCTTGCCGTTCTCGTGGCGCGGCAGCCGGGCCACGAAATCGACGCTGCGCGGACATTTCAGGTGGGACAGGTGGGCGCGGCAGTAGTCGATGAGGGCCTGTCCCAGTTCCGCGCTTGCTGCGCGCGGATCGTCCAGTTCCACCACGGCCTTGACCTCTTGCCCGAACTCCTCGTTGGGCACGCCGATGACCGCGACGTCGCGCACGCCTGGGTGGCCGGTCAGCAGGATCTCCACTTCCTGCGGATAGATGTTGACGCCGCCGGAGAGGATCAGGTCGGTGCGCCGGCCCGACAGATAGAGGTAGCCGTCGGCATCGACGTGGCCGATGTCGCCATACGAGGCGCGGCCTTTCCCGTCGTAGGCCGCGGCGGTCTTGGCGGGGTCGTTGTGGTACTCGAAGCGCGGCGCGCCGGAGAAGCAGATGAGTCCCTGCTGTCCGGGAGGCAGGTCCTCGCCGTCGGGGCCGACGATGTGCACGACTCCCAGCGTGGCGCGGCCCACCGAACCGGGCCGGGACAGCGCTTCGTAGCTGCCGATGGCCGTCAGGCCTATGGCTTCGGAACCGCCGTAGTATTCGGTGACCACCGGACCCCACCATTCGATGATGCGGCGCTTGATGTCGGCCGGACAGGGCGCCGCCGCATGGATGAACATCTGCATGCTCGATACGTCGTAGCGTGCGCGGACTTCGTCCGGCAGGGCCAGCATGCGGATCATCATGGTTGGCACCCATTGGCTGTGGGTGGCCTTGTAGCGGTCCACCAAGGCCAGCGCCCGCTCGGCGTCGAAGCGCTTCATCACGACCACCGTGCCGCCTATGTCGAGCACCCGGTGGCTGTGGCGTATCGGCGCGGCGTGATAAAGCGGCGCGGGCGACAAATAGACGCTATCGTGTGTGTAGGCATAGGAATCGCGCCAGGACGCGAAGTCATAGGTTTCCTTGTAGCGGTCCGCGTAGGGAATCAAGGGCCGGCGTATCCCCTTGGGCCTGCCGCTGGTGCCCGACGAATACAGGAACTCGCGCCCGACTGCGGGCGGCGGCGCCGGCAGCGAGGCGCCGTCAAAGCGCGCCATCTGCGGTTCCAGCGAGCCGGCGCCGGATGCGTCCCTGCCGGCGACGTAGCACGGAATCGCCAGGCCGCCGGCCGCGGCCGCCTGGCCGGCGAGCTCCACCAGTCCGGCCGTGGCCAGGATGACGCCAGCGCCGCAGTCCTGCAGCACGTAGGCGATTTCCGCCGGCTTCAGATGCGGGCTGATCGGCGTCAGGTAGAGTCCCGCGCGGCGTGCGCCCCACAGCACTTCGAAGAACTCGAAGCCGTTCTCCATCAGCATCGCGATGCCGCAGCCTGAGGGCAGGCCCAGCGACAAAAGCCATTGCGCCACCTGCGAAGAGCGTCGATGCAAGTCCAGATAACGCAGCGGCTCCAGGGAGTCCTCCAGCCACACGGCCGGCTTGTCGGGCTGTTCCAGCGCCCAGCGCTCCAAGTTGTCATACATTGCCTTCAGTCTCCTATCGTTCTTCTTATCGCGCGGTCTTTGCCGCATGATTGTCCTCGCATTGATTCCGCCATGGGCAGGGCGTGCAGCATGACGAGAATGGGCGGGACCCTGGCTTCCTATTTGCCTGTCCAGACCGGCTTGCGTTTTTCAGCAAAGGCGGAGGCGCCTTCGCGCGCATCGGTCGACGAAAACACGGGGGCCGTCAAGGCGCGCTGGCGCTCGAACATTTCCGCGGTGCTCCAGTCGAGGGACTCGGCGACGACCTGCTTGCTGACCGCGACCGCCAGAGGGCCGTTGGCGCCGATCTCATCGGCCAGCGCCAGCGCGGCATCCAGCGCCTGGCCTGGATCCGTCAGGCGGTTGATCAGGCCATGCGCATGCGCCTGCCTGGCCTCCAGCATGTTGCCGGTCAGCGCGTATTCCATGGCGATGTGATACGGAATGCGGCGCGGCAGGCGCATCAGGCCGCCAGCGGCGGCGACAAGGCCTCGCTTGACCTCGGGCAGGCCGAATTTCGCTGCCGTCGACGATACGATCAGGTCGCAGGCCAGCGCCAGCTCGAAGCCGCCCGCCAGCGCATAGCCCTCGACCGCCGCGATCAGCACCTTGCGCGGCGGCTTTTCGGTCAGGCCGCCGAAGCCGCGGCCGGGCAGGCTCGGACGCTTGCCTTCCAAAAAGCCCTTCAGGTCCATGCCAGAGCAGAAGGTCCCGCCGGCGCCGGTCAGGATGGCCACGCTCAGGTCGTCGCGGCTTTCCAGTTGGTCGAGCGCGGCCGCCAGGGCGGTGGCGGTCTCGAAGTCCATGGCGTTGCGCGCCTGGGGCCGGTTGATGGTGATCAGCAGCGTGTTGCCGCGGGTTTCCAGTTGCAGTGTGTCGCTCATCAGTAAGACTCCTTGGTTATGCCGGATGCGGCGCTGGCAGGTTCAGCGCGGCGCCATGCGGATGGCGCCATCAAGGCGGATGGTCTCGCCATTGAGCATGGGGTTCTCCAGGATATGCAGCGCGGTGGAGGCGAATTCGTCCGGCGCGCCCAGCCGCGCGGGATGGGGCACCATGGCGCCGAGCGAGGCGCGCACGTTCTCCGGCAGCTTGGCCAGCAGCGGCGTGTCGAACAAGCCGGGAGCGATGGTGCAGACACGGATCGCGCGCTGCGCCAGGTCTCGCGCCGCCACCAGCGTCATGCCGATGATGCCGGCCTTGGCCGAGGCGTAGGGAATCTGCCCGATCTGGCCTTCGTAGCCTGCGACCGACGCGGTCAGCACGCAGGCGCCGCGCTCGCCGTCCACCGGCTCATTCTTCGCCATGCGGGCGGCCGCCAGACGCAGCGTGTTGAAGGTGCCGATCAGATTGATGCGCACGATGGATTCGTACTTTTCGAGCGAGCCCGGCGAGCCGTCCTTTTCCACCAGGCGCACAGGCCCACCCAGCCCGGCGCAATGGACCAGGGCGCGCAGGGCGCCCAGCGATTCGGCGGCGTCGCATGCGGCGTTCATCTGCTCGGGGTTGCAGACATCCGCCTTGACGAAACGGACCTGGGCGCCGAACTCGTCGGCCACGGCTTTGCCGCGTTCTTCATTCAGGTCGACCACCACCACGCCTACGCCGCGCTCCACCAGGCGGCGGGTGCTGGCCAGGCCGAGGCCGGAAGCGCCGCCGGTCACGATTGCGGACATGTTTTCGAGCTTCATTGCTTGTCTCCTTGATAGGGGTTCTGCCATGCAGGGGCAGGCCCGCGCCAGTGGACGCGGACCCGCGCAGACGAGTGCGTCGGTTTACAGGCGTTCGATGATGGTGGCGTTGGCCATGCCGCCCGCTTCGCACATGGATTGCAGGCCGTAGCGCCCGCCGCTGTCTTCCAGCGCGTGCAGCATGGTGGTCATCAGGCGCACGCCCGATGCGCCTAGCGGATGGCCCAGCGCGATCGCGCCGCCGCGCGGGTTCAGGCGCGCTGCGTCGGCGCCGAGGGCGCGCTGCCAGGCCAGCGGCACGCAGGCGAAGGCTTCGTTGATTTCGTAGTGGTCGATCTGGTCCAGCGTCAGGCCGCTCTTCTTGAGTGCGCGCTGGCTGGCGGGGATGGGCGCGGTCAGCATCAGCAAGGGGTCGTCGCCACAGACATCGAACGAGACGAAGCGGGCGCGCGGCTTGAGACCCAGGCGCTGCGCCATGGATTCACTCATCAGCAGCATGGCCGAGGCGCCGTCGCTGATCTGCGATGCATTGCCCGCCGTCACGTTCCAGCCGATCTGGGGAAAGCGCGCGCTCAGTTCGTCGGTGCGAAACGATGCCTGCAACGTGCCCAGCTTTTCCACCGAGGTGCCCGGCCGGATGGTTTCGTCGTGCTCGACCACGCTGTTGGGCGTGACGATGGGCTGGATTTCGCGGCGGAAGGCGCCGTTTTCGCGCGCGGCGGCGGCCAACTGGTGCGAGCGCGCCGAATAGCTGTCCATCTCCTGGCGCGACAGTTCGTACTTGGCCGCCACCAGTTCGGCCGAGACGCCTTGCGAAACCAGGCCGGGAGCGTAGCGCGCTTGCATGGAGGGGGCGATCGGATTCTGGCCGATGCGCGCCGAGCCCATGGGCACGCGGCTCATCGACTCGAGGCCACAGGCGATGACGATCTCATAGGCGCCAGCCATGATGCCTTGCGCGGCGAAATGCACGGCTTGCTGGCTGGAGCCGCAGCGGCGGTCGACGGTGGTCGCGGGTACATGTTCGGGGAATCCCGCAGCCAGCCATGCCACCCGGCCTGGCCCCCCCGATTGTTCGCCAGCCTGGGTGACGCAGCCGGTGACGACATCGTCGACCAGGCCCGGATCCAGCTTGTTGCGTTCCACCAGACCCTTCAGGACTTGCGCCAGCAGCTCGGTGGCGTGCAGATCGGTGAAAGCTGATCCTGGCTTGGAGCGGCCCATCGGGCTGCGGATGGTGTCGACGATGACGGCATGTTGCATTCAAGTCTCCGTATTGCTTTAAATGAGATTGTTGTATTGAAATTCGCCTGTCTGTGTTCCTTGTTTGGGATTATCATATTGAAAAACGAGAAAGTAAACCCAAAATAATATGTTCGTGACCAAAAACAAGTGGGGCGATACACTTGTTTCGAGACTCGGGTATCAGAAAACCACACTTATCCATACACATGCTCAATTCTTCAGCTATGACGGACAACGAAGGCGATGCGCGGTTGGTAAGCGCATTGGCGCGAGGCATTTCCATCCTTAACTGCTTTACCCCAACGGCGCAGGAACTCAGCAGCCGGGAGCTGATCGAGCGCACCGGCCTGGCCAAGCCCACCTTGTTCCGGCTGCTCGATACCCTGTGCGAATTGGGTCTGCTGCGCTATTCGGAACGGCTGTCCAAGTACGTCCCGGGAGTGGGCATGCTCAATTTGGCCGCGCCCGCGCTGGCCCGCATGACGGTGCGGCAGCTGGCGCGGCCCTTGATGCAGGAGCTGGCCGACTATCTGGGCGGGCAGGTCCAGCTGATGCTCGGATACGGCAATGCGCTGACCTATGTGGAAATCGCCCAGGGCCTGGGCAGCCGCCTCTATCGCCCCGAGGTGGGCACGCACGTTTCCATGTCGCGCACTTCCTCCGGCCGCGCCTATCTGTTGACGATGTCCGAGGCCGAGCGAGCCAGCTATCTGGACCAGCTCAAGGCGGCGGACCCGGAGCGCGAAGCGCTGCTGCGCGAGCGCCTGGCCGACGCGGCGCGCGATCTGGAGGAGCACGGCTTTTGCCGCGGGCACCGCGACTTGCATCGCGAGGTCGAAGGCATCTCGGTGCCCATGCGCATCCGCCGCGACAACGAGGCCTGGTTGTTTTCGGCGGCGCTGCCGGTCTTCAGTCAGCAGAGCAAGCTGCTGATCGAGGACGTGGGGCCGCGGCTGGTGAGCCTGGTGCGCAACGTGGAAGGGTCCCTGGGGGTGGCGGGCTAGGCGTCCGCGCGGGCCGGACGCCGGCTTTCCGGCCACAGGATTTTCGCGGCCATGCCATCCTGCCGGTAGGTGTGGCATGAGTCGATCAACTGCGGTTTCGGCATGGGCTGCGCGTCCGCGCTGCTCTCGTCAGCCTTGTGCGCGCTGCGCTCGCTGCGTTTGATCGCCAGGATGGTCTGCATGGCGGTCGTGGCCATCGGTCCCAACAATTCCGTCAGGTGGGTGCAGCCCCGGACGCCGCCGACGATGCTTTTCACCTGTTGACGGAAGCCGCCTCGAATCTGCAGTCCCTTCAAGGCCGAATACGCGGGCTCGATGGCCGCGCAGTATGGGGTCGGGGTCGTGGGGAGCTGCGCTTGCAGGTCCCGGATCACGAGGTCTCGATCCACCGTCATGATCACCCGCATATGGTGTATGGCGCCGCCCGCCGGCACGACCTTGAAGAGCAGGTCGGTGTCCGCGGCGCTGATGTCGTGCAACTCGGCCTCGATATCGAACAAGCCATCGCTGCGCTGGTATCCGGTGCAATGCACGCGGCGCGTGTGGATGGTCTTGCGGCTGGGCGCGCCGGAATTTGGCGGCAGCATGTTCTCGTCGTTGCTCATGCGCGCTGGTCCGTCGACGCCGCCCAGGCGGAGTCAGGGTGGTCTCCGCGCAGCAACGAGACGATCTGCGCGGTATGTTGGCCGCGCGCGGGTATCGTCCCGGGAGTCCTGGCGTGGCCGTCGAAGCGCGGCGCCGGCCTGGCCTGCAGGTGGCCTTCTGTTTCGACATAGACGTTGCGGGCGACCATGTGCGGATGGCGCGCGGCTTCCGCTGGACTGAGCACCGGCGCGAAGCACACGTCCGTGTTCTCGAGCGCCGTGCGCCATTCGTCGCGGCTCTTGCTGGCGAACACCGCGCTCAGGTGCTGCTGCAGTTCGGGCCAGCGCTGCCGGTCCCATTGCCGGGCAAAGCGCGGATCTTCGTTCAGGCCCAGCTTTTCCAGCAACAGGCCGTAGAACTGCGGTTCAAGCGCCCCGATAGTGATGAATTCGCCATCCGCGCAGCGATAGGTGCCGTAGAAATGAGAGCTGTCGTGCACGTTCTCGCCGCGCGGTCCCGTCACGAGTCCTTTTTTGCGTGATGACAGCAGCAGCTGCATCATGTGCGCCGACCCGTCGACGATGGCGGCGTCGACCACGGTGCCCTTGCCCGTGACGCGCGCGTTCAGGATGCCGGACAGTATTCCGACCGCAAGATAGAGGGCGCCGCCGCCGATATCGCCGACCATCGTGATCGCGGAGGAGGGCGGCTCCGACGGGCCGCCATGGTAGTAGAGCGCACCCGACAGCGAGATGTAGTTGTTGTCGTGTCCCGCGGCCTGAGCCATGGGTCCGGTCTGCCCCCAACCGGTCATCCGCCCGTATACCAGACGCGGATTTTTCTGCATGCAGACATCGGGGCCGAGCCCCAGGCGTTCCATGACGCCAGGCCGCATGCCTTCGATCAGGGCGTCCGCGCCTTCGATCAGCCGCAATACGATCTCGCGGCCTTCCTGGGTCTTGAGATCCGCGACGACGGAACGTTTTCCGCGATTGAGCACATTTCCCGCCGCCGCGGCCGCGCCCGGTTCGCCGGGCGCCGGACGTTCGACCGCTATCACTTCGGCGCCGAGATCGGCCAGGTGCATTGCGCAAAATGGTCCAGGACCGATTGCCGAGATTTCCACGATTCTGATGCCGGCCAGCATGGTGTTCCTTATCATCATGGTCTCATTAAATGAGACAAAAAATCCAAAAAACGATATCAGATATCGATTATGGTCATTCTTTCCGGCTCGTGCAATTTAAAACGAGACAAAAGTCTTGATGCGTAGGGTCTTTCGATGGCTGGCCTAGGGCACCATGCGGGCATCGCGCCGCACCGCCTGGGGCGGCATGCCGAAGCCGCGCAGGAAGGCCTCGCGCAGATGGCGGCGGTCGCGAAAGCCGGTTTCCCTGGCCACCACTTCCAGCGGATGCCGGCTGCTTTCGATCATGAGCCGCGCAGCTTCGAGCCGCAGTCCCTCGATGGCCTTGGCGGGCGACTGGCCGGTCTCGGCCGTGAACACGCGACTGAATTGGCGCGGGCTCAGGCTGGCGGCCTGGGCCAGATCCTCCACGCTCAGCGGCTGGGCGAGGTTGCGGCGGGCATGTTCCAGCGCCTGCTGGATGCGGTCGGACTTGGGCGCGAGCCTGAGCATTTCGGAGTGCTGCGATTGCCCGCCGGAACGGCGCTGATGCATGACCAGCCGGTGCGCGACCGCGCGCGCGAGTTCCGCGCCCAGATCCTTCTCCACCAGCGCCAAGGCCAGGTCCATTTCCGCCGTCATGCCGGCGGAGGTCCACACCGGTCCGTCGGCGATGTAGATGCGGTCGGCCTCGACCTGCGCGCGTGGATGGCGCTGTTGCAAGGCGTCGGCCCAATACCAGTGCGTGGTGGCGCGCCGCCCGTCCAGTAGCCCGGCGTCGGCCAGCAGGAATGCGCCGGTGCACAAGCCGGCGACGCGGCGCGAGCGGGGCGCGAGCTTTTCCAGCAGCCGGGGGAGTTCGGGCGCCACGGGCCTGGACAGGGGCGACAGTACCCCCGCCACCAGCCAGGTGTCGGCCTGACTGCGGGCCGTGAGCGGACGGGCTTGTACCGTCAGGCCTGCCGAGGCGCGCACCGCGCCGTCCAGGGCGTAGCTCTCCACGGCGTAGAAGGGTTCGCGCGCGACCACATTGGCGAGTTCGAACACGGCCTGCGTGCCCAGGCCGATGATCTGGAAGCCTTCGGGAAGTATGTAACCGATGCGGTGCATTGGGGGCGTCCTTGCTGGGTTCAGGCCCGGCGAATGTCCTGCGTTCATGTCCTGCGTCTATGTCCTGATTAATGACTATATACGTCATTTACGTCATGAATCGCAAGTTGCAACATGGACCCCATCGCAATCACTTCTTCAGGAGTGTCACCATGGCACAAACCCAACTCGGTACCGCCCTCGTCACGGGCGCATCCAGCGGCATCGGCGCGCTGTACGCGGAAAAGCTTGCGCAGCAGGGCTACGACTTGATCCTGGTCGCCCGCAACCGCGAGCGGCTGAACGCGCTGGCCAGCGACATCAGCACCCGCAGCGGCCGCGCGGTGGAGGTGCTGCCCGCAGATCTGGGCGACCGCGCCTCGCTGGCCGGCGTTGAGGACCAGTTGCGGCAGGACGCCAGCATTACCTTGCTGGTGAACAACGCCGGCATAGGCACGCATACGCCGTTGCTGCAAAGCGACGTGGAGCAGATGACGCGCATGGTCGATTTGAACGTCACCGCGCCGATGCGGCTGACCTATGCGGCGGTTCCGGGCTTCGTGGCGCGTGGCCGCGGCGCCATCATCAACATCGCTTCCATCGTGGCGCTTGCGCCCGAGGTATTGAACGGCGTCTATGGCGGCAGCAAGGCATTCGTGCTGGCGTTCAGCCAGTCGCTGCAACACGAGCTGGCTGGCAGCGGCGTGCAGATCCAGGTGGTGCTGCCCGGCGCCACGGCCACGGACTTCTGGGCCATCGGCGGCCGGCCGGTGGAAACCTTGGATCAGCGCATCGTGATGCGCGCGGAAGATCTGGTGGACGCCGCCTTGCTGGGCTTCGCGCGCGGCGAGAAAGTCACCATTCCCTCGCTGCACGCCGGCGAGGAATGGGACGCCTACGAAGCCGCGCGCCGGACCATGGCGCCGCACCTGTCCAGCAACACCGTTGCGCAGCGCTACGCGGCCGCGATCTGAGCCATGGACACCGTCATCTCCGCCGCGGCGCCGGGCAGTGCGGCGCCTGCGCGCCTGACCGGACGCCTGCTGGCCGTGCTTGCGGGCCTGGCGGCCTTGGGCGCGCTGTCCACCAACATCATCCTGCCGGCGTTTCCCGGCATGGCATCCGAGCTGGGCGTGGACGTCCGCGATATGGGCCTGGTGTTGTCGAGCTTTTTCCTGGCCTTCGCCATCGGGCAGTTGTTCGCCGGACCGCTGTCGGACCGCTGGGGGCGGCGCGCTCCGGTGCTGGGCGGACTGGCCTTGTTCATCGCCGGCAGCCTGGTCTGCGTGTGGGCGCCGACCCTGCCGCTGCTGGTTGCGGGCCGCGTGATCCAGGCCTTGGGTGTATGCGCGGCCTCGGTGCTGTCACGGGCCATTGCCCGTGACCTGTTCGAAGGCGAGGCGCTGTCGCGCACCCTGGCCCTGACCATGGTGGCCATGGCTGCTGCGCCGGGCTTCTCGCCGCTGTTGGGCAGCGCGATGGAGTACGGGCCGGGCTGGCGCGCCAGCTTTGCGCTGGTCGCCGTGCTGGGGCTGGTTCTGGCGCTGGCCTATGTGGCGACGGTGGGCGAGACGCACCCGGCCGACCGGCGCGCCGCGGCGACGCCAACTGCCGTGCTGCGCGGTTATGCGGACTTGGCGCGGGACGCCCGGTTCATCGGTCCGGCATCGGCCGTGAGCGTGGTCATTGGCGGCCTGTACGCCATTTTCGCGGCCACGCCGGCCATGCTCATGGGGCGCCTCGGCCTGAGCGCGCTGCAGTTGGGCTTGTTCTTCGCCTGCACGGTGTTCGTGGTATTCGCCGCCGGCATGCTGGCGCCGCGCCTGGCCCACCGCTTTGGCGCGGCCCGGGTGGCGCGATCCGGCTGCGCGGTCGCGCTGGCCGGCGCGCTGACCTTGCTGGCGGGCGGCGAGGTCAGCGGCCTGCCGCAGTTCACGGCCGCCGTGGCGCTGTATCTGTTTGGCATGGGGCTGGTCAACCCGCTGGGCACTGCAATGGCGCTGGGACCCTTCAGTCGGCAGGCGGGGCTGGCGTCGGCGCTGTTGGGCGGCCTGCAGATGGCGTGCGCGGGCGGCATGACGGCGCTGGCCAGCCTGGCGGGCGGCAGCCCCACGCAGACGTTGGGCGGGGTGTTGGCGGGCGCTTCGGTGCTTGCATGCGCCGCGCTGATGGCGGGCAAGCGCCGGCAGTAGTACCTTCCTGATTCTCGACAACCTGTACAAGAGGACACACCCAATGCTGCGCTCTCCCGAAACCATAGAAAGTCTCTTCGAACGCCAGCGCGGTACGCTGCCCGACACCTTCGGCGTGAGGCCGTTGTCCATCGGCGAGGGGCGCATGTCCATGGAGATGACCGTGGCGCCGTGGATGATGGCGCCCAACGGCTATCTGCACGCCGCCTCGCAGGTGATGCTGGCCGATACCTGCGCCGGCTACGCCACTCTGGCGCATCTGCCCGAAGGGGCAAAGGGCTTCACCACGCTGGAGCTGAAATCGAACTTCCTGGGTACCGCCAGGGATGGCGTGCTGACCGTCGAGGCGGTGGCGGAACATATGGGCCGCACGACCCAGGTCTGGTCGGCGACTGTGGTCGACGCAAGCGGCCGCAAGCTGTCGCTGTTCCGTTGTTCGCAGATCATTCTCTGGTGAGCGCGCGGCCCGGCAATGGGCCGCAAGGGTAGAACCCGCAAGCCATTCCAGTCCTTTCGTCCGTTTCTCAGACGGATTCCGCCTTGGTTCCCGCGAGTGCCCTGGATAAGCTGCAACGTCGGCTTTCAGGGCCGGCGGCCGCGGCCGCGAAGGACGCCATTCATCTCATCGACTACGTCCAGCGTTGTTGGCATACCCTGAAGCTGTGGCTTGGTTGTCTATTGACAACCTGTTTGAACGTCTTCATACTGGATACCAATGATGGCTCGTCCGTCCCATCCCAAGAAAGAGGTAGAGGCAGCACTGCGCCACGCCGAAGAAAACGGCTGGCGCGTGGAAGTTGGCGGCAGCCACGCCTGGGGCCGGATCTATTGCCCCAGCAATGTTGCGGAATGCCGTTGCGGCGAATTCTGCATCACCAGCGTCTGGAGCACGCCGAAGAACCCTGGCAACCATGCGCGCGCCTTGCGGCGCGTCGTGAACAACTGTACTGCGCACCGCGACATGCCCGAGGCAGGCGGCGGCATCTGGGAGTAGCGCGATGGAATACACCTTTACCTTGAAGTACCAGCTTGCCGAAGGCCATCAGGACATGGATGCGCTAATCGAGCGCCTGGGCGCGGCCGGTTGCGACGACGCCCTGGTCGGCATCGGGTTGCCGGGGCGCATGGCGCTGGAGTTCACCCGCGAGGCCGACAGCGCGGAAGCCGCCGTGCGCTCGGCGCTCGAGGACGTCAGGCGCGCGGAGCCCGGCGCCAAACTGATCGAGGCCGCTCCCGATCTGGTGGGCTTGACCGACGTGGCCGAAATCGTGGGTGTTTCTCGCCAGAACATGCGCAAGCTGATGCTGGCTTATCCAGACAGCTTTCCGCTGCCGGTCCACGAGGGCAGCACGTCGATCTGGCATCTGGCGGACGTGCTGGCGTGGCTGCAAGCCAAGGGCGGCTATCCGCAGGCAGAGCGTGTCATGGATGTGGCGCGCGTGGCCTTGCAGGTCAATGCGGCCAAGGAAGGGCAGCGCGTGTCGCGTTCCGCCTCCAAGGAGCTGGAAGCGCTGGTGGGATGACGGTCCCGCCTAGCGAGGCGCGCTGGCCCGTGCCAGCTTCCTGATTTCGTCCAGGAAGCGCACGGCGGGCCCCGGCAATATTCCTTCGCGCCGGTGGTACGCGGAAAACCTGCGCTCATGGTCCAGGCCGTCCACCCGCAGTTCGCGGATCAGTCCGGCCTTGAGTTCGGCGCCGTACATGGGCCGGGTCAGCCAGCTGACGAAGCCAGAGTGTGCGACCAGACTCTTGATCAGGGGAATGGACGTGCTGGAAACCGCGATGACCGGCGCGGGCAGGCCTTGGGCCTTGAACAGCGACATGAGCCGGTTGTGCGGTTCGGTGCGTGGCGGCACGAAGCACCAGCGTTCCGCCAGCAGCGCCTCCATGGTCGCCGAGGCGACGCCGTATGGCGGGTGGCCGGCGCCGACGACCACATTCATGCTTTCCTGCCATGCACAGTTCCTGGCGGAAACAATGCTGGCTGTCTCGGGCGCCTCGGGGGCGATCACCAGGTCGACCTGGTAGTTGTCCAGGGCCGTGGCCAATTCGTCCCAGATGCCCTCGACCACATCGATGGCGATGCCGGGCCATTTTTCCAGGAATGCCTCCAGCGCCTTGGGGATGAACAGGGCAGACGCGCCCGCCGTGACACCCAGGCGCAGGGCGCCGGTAGCCAGGCCGCGCATGCGGTTCATTTCATCGCGGGCGATCTTTTCTTCACGGCATAGCAGTTGCGCGTGCGGCGCCAGGGCCTTGCCGTAAGCCGTCAGGCGCATGCCGCCGGAATGCCGCTCGAACAGCGGTTCGCCGACAGCGGTTTCAAGGCGCTTGATGATGCGGCTCAGGGCGGGTTGCGTCAGGCTCATCTTGTCCGCTGCCTTGCCCAGCGAACCTTCGTCGAGCACGGCAAGGAAGGCGCGCAGTTCGTTGAGGTTGTAGGTCATGCCAAACTGTAATGACTTTGGCGATAAAAAACAATTTTCAGGAATGAGCTGCGGCCTCACACTCTCGCCATCCGATACGGCTTGCCCTGCCGTCTTGCAAAGTCCAGGGCGCGGCCATACACACATGGAGAGTGGCGACATGCGGAAACGTCTATTCCTGAAAGCGCTGTTTGCATTGGCGGCCGGCTCGGGCGCGCCGGCCTGTTGGGCCCAGGCCAGCGACAAGCCCATTGAATGGGTCCACCCCTATCCGGTGGGCGGGGGCTCGGATGCCATCGCGCGCAAGCTGGCGGAAAGCGTGGGCGCGCAGATGGGGCGCAGCTTCTTCGTCAGCAACAAGCCGGGCGGGGCCACGAACATCGCCGCGGCCTATGTGGCCAACGCCCGGGCCAATGGCAACATCGTCTTCACGGGCGACTTCGCCACCCTGGCGGCCAATCCGCATCTGTTCGCCAACCTGCCTTATGACAGCGCCCGCGACTTCGTTTCGGCTGGCCTGTATGCCCGCTATCCGATATTGCTGGTGGTCTCCAGCAAGGTGCCGGCCAGCAACCTGGACGAATTCGTGCAGTGGGCGCGCGACCATCCCGACAGCGCCAATTTCGCCAGCTCCGGCGTGGGCTCTCCCCAGCACCTGGCCGCCGAACTGTTCCGCGAGCGCACCGGCCTGAAGATGACGCACGTCGCCTACCGAGGCGGCGCGCCGGCGGTGACGGACTTGATGGCAGGCGCGGTGTCCTTCGCCTTGATGGACGCATCCACCGTGGTGCCGCAGATGAAGACGGGCAGGCTCAAGGTGCTGGGCGTGGCCAGCCCCCAGCGCATGAAGAATTTTCCTGACATCCCCACGCTGCACGAGCAGGGCCTGAAGGATTTCGAGGCGTTTGCCTGGCAGGGCATGCTGGTTCCCGCGGGCACTCCCCGCGCAACCGTGGATGCGCTGAACCAGGGGCTGGCGGCGGCGCTGAAGACGCAGGCGGTCATCGACTTCTACGCCAATATCGCGGTCGAACCTTGGTTCAGTTCGCCGGAAGAGATGGCCAGCTTCGTCGCGGGCGAGAACAGTCGCTGGGGCAAGATCATCCGCGAACGCGGCATCAGCTTGCAATAGGCGCCGCATGCTGTTGACGATGGAGGATTACCGGAGCCGGGCCAGGAAGGTGCTGCCCCGGTTCGTGTTCGAGTTCGTGGACGGGGGCGCGGAGCACGAAACCTGCTTGCAGGCCAACCGCGACGACTTCGAGCGGATCCGGCTGACGCCGCGGGTGCTCAGGGATACCCGCGAAGTCGACGCTACGGTTGAGGTGTACGGATCGGTCTGGCGGCAGCCGTTCGCGCTGGCGCCCACCGGCCTGAATGGTGTGGTCCGCCCCGGCGGCGACGGCATGCTGGCGCGGGCGGCGGCGGAAATGGGCGTGCCGTTTGTCCTGTCGACGGCCTCGAACCAGCGGGCCGAGGAAGTGCGCGCCATCGCCGGCGGCGGCGAGCAATGGCTGCAGCTATATGTGATGCAGGACCGCCGGCTGGCCGAGCAGCTCGTGCGCCGGGCACGGGCGGCGGGCTACCGCGCCCTGGTGCTGACGGCCGACGTCCCGGTCGGGGGCAGGCGCTGGCGCGACGTGCGCAATGGCTTTTCCATGCCTTTCCGGGTCACGCCCCGGATCGCGTGGGACGTGGCGCGGCGGCCAGGGTGGGCGCTACGCATGCTGAGCGGCGGGCCGCCGCGCTTTGTGAACCTGGCCGAGCAGCCAGGCGAGTCCCTGTCGCTGGAAGTGCAGGCGTCCCTGCTTGCCCGCAGCATGGACCGCTCATTGACCTGGGACAGCCTGCGCTGGCTGCGCAGCCTGTGGGGCGGCCCCTTGCTGCTGAAAGGCGTGCTGCATCGCGAGGATGCGGTGCTGGCGGCGCGGCATGGCGTTGACGGCCTCATCGTGTCCAATCACGGCGGCCGCCAGCTGGATGCCGCGCCCTCGTCGATCAGCGTGCTGCCCGGCATCGTCGACGCGGTCGCCGACCGCGTCCCGGTATTCCTGGACAGCGGCGTGCGCAGCGGCGCGGATATCGCGCGGGCCCAGGCCCTCGGGGCGCGCGCCGTATTCATCGGCCGGCCTGCGCTGTACGGCCTGGCTTGCGGCGGCGCGCAGGGAGTGGCCGACGTCATGCGTTTGCTGGCGCAAGACTACGAGCGCACCATGATCCTGTCCGGATCGGCGAGCGCCCGCCAAGCCCGCGCGTCCCGGGAGCCGGCGGGCCAGCCCGTTCAGTCGATCGGATAGGCCTCGCCTTCCAGGCCATAGCGGGTAAAGAACTGCCCGAACGACGGCATGGCGGCAATGTCCATGGTGAGCCCGGCGGTGTCCAGCACAATGGTGGCCACCGTGGCCGAGCGTCCGCCGGTCAGCGTGCCGCGCGGGGGGCGGCAGACGGAGTAGGGCGTGGCCCAGTCGTCGGCCAGGGCGCGCCGCACGTCCGCTACCGTGATCCGGGGGCCGCAGGCGTCCAGCAGCTGGCGCACGCGCCAGGCGCGGTAGTACGTGTCCACGGCATTCTTCAAGCCGGCCTCGCGCAGCTTGCCCAGCGCCACTTCGCTCATGAAATGGTTGGAATGGGTCAGGAGGCCATCCTGCGGCAGCAACGTGAAGCTCTCGTCGGGGGCGCATTCGAAGTCGATCACCCAGCCATTCTGGCTGACGATCATGTTGCTGGAGCAGGCCTTGGGCGTGGCGGCGATCAGCTGCATGGCGATGGCGACGTGCTGCTGGCTGAGCACCGCGCGCCGCACGCTGCTCAGCGGCACGCCGGACTGCGTGTAGTCGCGGTCGCTGCTGAGATAGTTGCCGGTCAGGCCGATGCCGGCCGAGTTGAAGCCGTGCCGCGCCAGGCCGCCGGCCTCCACCAGCGTAAGGAAGGTGACGCCGCTTTCCAGGGTGGCGCGCAGCACGATGGTGCTGTCGCAGGCGTCGGGCTCCCAGTCCCAATTGTGGGCATGGATCAGCGTGCCTGTCGCGCTGCGCCCGGGCATGACCAGGGCGGCGGTGCATTCGCCTTCGGCGGGGTCCAGATTGCCCATCTTGGCCAGCAGCCGCGCCTTGGCGATGACTTCGGTGCGGGCGTTGATCAAGGCCACGTCGTCGAACGCGCAGCCCGCGCCTTGCGCGATGCCGCGCATTTCTTCGGTGTGCGCGGGGTCGAACTTCTGGATCTGGTCGGCGAACTCCTTGATCAGGGCTGCCTGGGCGGCTGCGGTAGTGCCGATCTTGTCGAGCTCGCCGCGATAGTGCCGCGCGCTGTGGGCAATGCGTTCGGGCACGGCGCGGCCGTATTGCACGCCGCGTTCATAGGGGGCGCCGGAGATCGAGACTAGGGGAAACGGGGCGTATTTCATGGGAGCATCAAATGGGGGAGACGGATGTTCAGGAGGCGGCTTGGCCGCTCAGGTCCAGCAGCAGGGCGTCGCCGTCGGCGCGCAAATCCGCGCCCAGCGCGGCGGATGCGCGGATCAGCAGGTCGCGTTCTTGCGCCACGTCGGATGCGGCCACGAATACGGTCTGGTTGGCGTCGTTGCGCTGCACGAAGCGGAACTGCAGGGCGGCGGGACGCCCGTCGCGGATGTCGACGCGGACCGTCATGCCGGTCCACTCCGTATGCGCGTCCGCCTGGTGGGCGACCTGGAAGGAGAAATTGCCGCTGCCATAAAGAATGGGCCTGCCTCGATGCAGTTCGATCGGCAGGATCATGTGAGGGCCATGCCCCAGCACGATGTCGGCGCCAGCCTCGACGGCCGCATGCGCGTACTCGCGCTGGTACTGCAGGACTTCGCGCCGGTAACCCCAGTGCAGCGAGGCGATCACGACGTCAGCCTGTTCCCGCAGCGCCGCCACGTCGGCCCGGAATTGCGCGAGCGACTCCGGGTCGGCCCAGGTCAGCACTTCGGGCGGCACGCCGGGGCGCGTGCGCGCCGCCTGCATTTCCAGCCGCGGCCGGTAGGCGGTATGGCCGCGGATGACGGCGACGCCGGCATGATGCGCGGTGGCTTCATGGTTGTCCGGCCAGTACACGGCGGTGCGTTGCAGGAAGCCGTAGCGCACGCCGTCGCGCACTTCGATCAGCGGGGCGCGGGCCGCAGTCGCGTTGGCGCCGGCGCCCACGCTGGACAGGGAAGCGCCCCGCAAGGCGGCCAGCGAGGACAGGACCGCTTCATGGCCGATGTTGACGTTGTTGGCGTTGCCCACCGCCTGCAGGCCGGCGTCTCGCAGGACCTGCGCATGCCGCGGCGAGGTATAGAAGCCGCGCCGCTCCTGGGCCTGCTCGGGCAGGTCGTACAGGCAGCATTCCAGGTTGGCGAACACCAGGTCCGCCTGCCGCAGTGGCTGGCTGACCTGGTCGAACAGGCCGCTGGCGTCCGCCACGCCCTTGAGGTTGATGTCGCCCAGCAGATACAGGGTTTGATTCATGGTGGCGTTCCTAGTCGGCCTTCGAGACTTCCCAGAGCAGCGGCGCGCCGAAGATCGACGATTCGAAACCCTGGACATTCTTGCGGTATGCGCCCGTGCTCAAGGTATTGAACAGGGGAATGATGGGGACCTGCTCCAGCATCAGTCGGTGCAGTTGATCCAGCAGGGCCTGTCGTTCGGCGGGCGCCGTGGCGTTGGTGGCCTTTTCCAGCAGCGCGCGGGCCGCGGGGTCGTCCCACAGCTTGCGTGGTTGGGAACTCTTGTCGCCGGTCACGGCCTCGAAGTTCAGGGCGGGGTCCATGCGGCTGGAGTACGAAAACGACATCATCTGGTAGTTGCCTTTCTGCCACTTGTCCTGCTGGGCGCCCCATTCCAGCACCTCGATGTCGGCGTTGATGCCGGCCTGCTGCAGCATGGCCTGGGTGATCACGGCCGCGTCGTAATTCGGCAGGTTGCGCTTGTTGGTCGAAATGACGATTTTCTCGCCCTTGTAGCCAGCCTTGGCGAGCAACGCCTTGGCGCGCGCCAGGTCATAGACGTAACCCTGCTTTTCGGCTTCGCCATAGTAGGGCGAGGCCACGGGGACGAGCGAGTTGTTGGGTTCGGTCAGGCCGTAGGTCACGCCGGCCACCAGTTCCTTGTAGTTCAGCGCCGCGGCGATGGCCTGGCGCAGATCGTGATTGGACAGAAGCTTGTCGCGCGTCTGGATCGTCAGCGTGGTAGGCGCCAGCTGGGGCGAGACATTGGTGCGGATGGCCTTGTTCTGCGCCAATTCGGCGACCTCGGAATACGGCACCTTGGACATCACGTCGATGGCGCCGCTGGCCAGGGCGGTCTTGGCCGTCGCCGGGTCGGAGATCACGACGAAGCGCACTTCGTCAACTAGCGGACGCTTGGATCCCACATAGCCATCGGGCTTGCCCGGCCGGTTGGCGTAGTGCTCGAAGCGCGTCAGACTCACGTATTCGCGGCGGCGCCACTCCGCGAAGCGGAAGGGGCCGGTGCCTATAGGCTTGTCCCAGGTGCCGTCGGGCTTGACCGAGTCGCGGTGGGTGATGGCGGTCATGCCGCAGTCGCTGCGCGCCAGCGAATCGAGGAACAGAGGCGCGGCCCGGTCCAGCTTGAACACGACGGTGGCGGGATCGGTGGCGGCGGCGCTTTCCACTTTCAAGCCGATGCGGCCATCGAAGTCGGTCAGGCAGCGCCAGCCCGTCTTGGGGTCCATGTAGCGGTTCCAGCTCCAGACCACGTCGTCCGCGGTCAGGGGCGCGCCGTTGTGGAAGGTCACGCCTTGGCGCAGGTGGAAGGTGTAGATCTTGCCGTCTTCGGATACGTCGATCTTCTCCGCCAGCAAGGGGGCGGGCTGGCCCTTCGCGTTGTAGCCGACCAGGCCTTCGACCACGTGCAGGATCACGCCATCGGTATTGGCGTCGCGGTTGACGCCCGGATCGCTGCTGCGGATGTCCGCGTCCTGGTGGGCGCGCAGCACGGTGGCGCCGATTGCAGGCGCGGCGGCCGTCAGGAGGGCGGCCAGGGCAGTGTACGCATACAGAGGTCGTTTCATGATGGATCCTTGTTGTCGGCGGTTTGCAGTCAGAAGAGGTTCAGAAGGATGGGGACGATCCGCGTTCCACCGTATAGCGGGCGTAGGAGGCGCCCTGCCAGGGCATGCGTGCGACTTCCAGCACGCCGGCTGCGGGTTCCATGATCAGCGTCGCGGTGGTGCAGGATGCATAGCCCTGGGCGCTGACGCGCCCTGGCCGGCAGACGGAAAAGGGAGTGGCGTGGGTGTCGGCAAGGGCGGCCTTGAGATCCTGCACGCCGAGCTTGTTGCCCGCGGCCGACAGGCGCTGGCGCACGCGCTGATCGCGATAGAGGCTTTCCGGCGAGCTGGCGATGCCTGTCTCCTTCAGCTTGCCCAGCGCCACGGGACTGGTCCAGTGGTTGGCGTGGACCAGCAGGCCGCCCTCCGGATAGACCAGGAAGGTCTCGTCAGGCGCGCATTCCAGGCTCAGCGCCAGGCCCA
>JALDYL010000182.1:0-9061 GCA_032153965.1 Achromobacter sp.
TTGGCCACCGCCACATAGACGTTGTTCATCCACGCCATGGCCTTGGACACCATGACCTGCTGGTCCTTGGCCGGGTACATATAGCCCTGGCAGCGCACGATCAGTTCAGCGCCGCGCATCGCGCAATCGCGCCAGATCTCGGGGTAATTGCCGTCGTCGCAGATGATGAGGCTGATCTTCAAGCCCTTGGGGCCTTCCGACACGTAGGTGCAATCGCCCGGATACCAGCCCTCGATCGGCACCCAGGGCATGATCTTGCGGTACTTCTGCACGATCTCGCCCTTGTTGTTCATCAGGATCAGGGTGTTGTACGGCGCCTTGTTCGGATGCTCCTCGTGGCGCTCGCCAGTCAACGAGAACACGCCCCACACGTTGGCCTTGCGGCAAGCGTCGGCGAACACGGCGGTCTCTTCGCCTGGGATGGCCGAAGCGGTTTCGTACATTTCCTTGGCGTCGTACATGATGCCGTGGGTCGAGTACTCGGGGAAGATGACCAGGTCCATGCCGGGCAGGCCGCGCTTCATGCCCACGACCATGTCGGCGATCTTGCGGGCGTTCTCCATCACCTCCGCGCGGGTGTGCAGCCGCGGCATCTTGTAGTTCACGACGGCCACGCCCACGCAATCGTTGCTGCTGGAGATATCTCCGTGTCTCATGACAATGCTCCTCGGTGGTTGACGGTCATACCGTCAGGAAAGATCTGACTTTGTCCTGGTCCAGGCTCTCGCGGCAGGCCTGGTGCACGATGCGGCCCCGGTCTATCACCAGGAAGCGGTCGGCCAGGTCCAGCGCGAAGCTCAGCATCTGTTCCGACACGACGATGGCGAAGCCGCGCTCCTCGCGCAGCGCGTTCAGGACCCGCGCGATGTCCTTGATGATGGAAGGCTGGATGCCCTCGGTGGGCTCGTCCAGGATCAGCACGCGCGGATCGGAAATGAGCGCGCGGGCAATCGCCAGTTGCTGCTGCTGTCCGCCGGACAGGTTGCCGCCCTTGCGCCGGCGCATCTCGTGCAGCACCGGAAAAAAGCGGTACAGGTACTCCGGCACCGCCTTCTGGCCGCTGCGTTCGGCGCCGGTCAGGATGTTCTGCTCCACGGTCAGGAAGGGAAAGATCATCCTGCCCTGCGGCACGAAGGCCAGCCCGCTGCGCACGCGCTGGTAGCTCTCCATGCCCGCCAGCTCGACGCCGTCCAGCCGGATGCTGCCCGAACCCGACCGCAGCATGCCGATCAGCGCCTTGAGCAAGGTGGTCTTGCCCATGCCGTTGCGGCCCATGATGGCCAGGGACTCCCGGGGCGCCACCTCGAAGCACACGTCGTGCACGACATGGGATTCCCCGTAACTCACGTTCAGCTTGTCGATCTGGAACATGGCGCATCCTCCTTTCAATGGCCCAGGTAGACGTCCAGCACGCGCGGATCGGCCTGCACCTCGGCCACGCTGCCTTCGCTCAGCAACCTGCCCTGGTGCAGCACCGTGACCTTGTGCGCGATGCGCTTGACGAAGTCCATGTCATGTTCGATGACCACCATCGATTTTCCGCGCGAGATGCGCGCCAGCAGCTCTGCCGTCTGCTCGCGTTCGCGCGGGCTCATGCCGGCCACGGGTTCGTCCAGCAACAGCAGTTGCGGGCTCTGCATCAGCAGCATGCCGATCTCCAGCCATTGCTTTTGCCCGTGGCTCAGGCGGCCCGCCTTCTCCGCCAGGCGGTCCTGCAGGAACACCTGTGCGGCCATGTCCTGGATGCGCTCGCGGATGTCTGCCGTGCGCCGGAACCGCAGCGAGCGGACCACCCCGTGCGCGTTCGGCAGCGAGATCTCGAAGTTCTCCAGCACGGTCAGGTCTTCGTACACCGACGGCGTCTGGAACTTGCGCCCCACGCCGGCGCGCACGATGTCGAATTCCGCCATCCGTACCAGGTCGCGGCCCTGGAACATCACGCGGCCCGCGGACGGCCGGGTCTTGCCGCAGATGATGTCCAGCAGCGTGGTCTTGCCGGCGCCGTTCGGCCCGATGATGACGCGCAGCTCATCCTGCGCCACGCGCAGGCTCAGGCCGTCCACGGCGCGAAAGCCGTCGAACGAGACCGTCAGGTCCTCGACGCTCAGGATGGCGCCGGGCGCCGGGCGGTCGCTGCTCATGTCCATGCTGGCGGGCTCCTGCAGGTCCAGGGTGGCGCTCATCGTGCGCTCCCCGCGGCGCGGCGCGCCTGAATCTGGCCGAACACGCCGGCCAGGCCGTTGGGCATGGCCACGACCACGGCGATGAAGATGGCGCCCAGGAAGTACAGCCACACTTCGGGAAACGTCTCGGACAGATAGGATTTCAGGAACCCGATCAGCAAGGCGCCGACCACGGCGCCGGGAATCGACAGCCGGCCGCCGACCGCCGCATAGATCACCATCTCGATCGACGCCACCACCCCGATCGCTCCCGGCGAGATCAGGCCCACCTGCAGGGTGAAGAAGGCGCCGCCGATGGATGACAGGACCGCGGCCACGCAGAAGATGCAGGCCTTCACGTGCGCCGTGTCGTAGCCCGAGAAGCGCACGCGGTCCTCGCGGTCGCGGATGGCGATCAGGATCTTGCCCAGCCGGCTGCGCACGATCGCCAGCGCCGCCAGCATCGCCGCGACCAGCACCCCCGCTTCGATGAAGTACAGCACCAGCTTGCCGTCGTCGCCGACGATGTCCCAGCCCAGCAGCGTGCGGAAGTCGGTAATGCCGTTGGCGCCGCCCGTGTCTCCCTGCTGGCCAATGATGAGCACGGTCAGCGTCATCGCCAAGGCCAGCGTCACGATGGCGAAATACACGCCGCTGACCCGCTTGCGGAAGATCGCCAACGAAAACAGATAGGCCGCCAATCCCGGCAGGATCACGATCAGCAGCAGCGTCAACGTCAGCGAGTGGAACGGCTGCCACCAGACCGGCAGGCTCTCCACGCTGCTCCACACCATGAAGTCGGGCAGTTCCGGCGCCGATGCTTCGAGCTTCAGGAACATGGCCATCATGTACCCGCCCAGCCCGAAGAATATGCCCTGCCCCAGGCTCAGCACGCCGCTATAGCCCCAGGTCAGCACGATGCCTATGGCGACGAAGGCGAACGCCATGTACTTGCCGACCAGGTTCAGCCGGAACGGATCCAGCGACAGGGGCAGGACGGCCAGAATCAGCGCCGCGACCAGCAGGATCGCGATCTCTTCGGTTTTCCGGTGCAAGGCCTTCATCGCATCACCCCCGAGTCTTGTTGGCGAACAGCCCGTTCGGGCGGAAATAGAGAACCAGAATCACCAGCACCAGGATCGTGACCTTGGCCATCGAGCCGCTCATCAGGTATTCCAGCGTGGTCTGTGACTGTGCGATCGCAAGGCCGGAGAACGCCGTTCCCAACAGGCTCTGCACGCCGCCGAACACCACCACGATGAACGAATCCACGATATAGAGCTGGCCCGTGCCGGGGTTGGTCGACCCGATCATGGTGAAGACGCAGCCGGCGATGCCCGCCAGGCCGGACCCCAGCGCGAAGGTCAACGCGTCCACGCGCCGCGTGTTGATGCCGACGGCGCCCGCCATCGCGCGATTCTGGGTGACGGCGCGCACGCGCAGTCCCCATGCGCTGCGGTAGAGCAGCAGATACACGCCCACGGCGACCAGCAGCGTGAGGCCCAGGATGAAGATGCGGTTCAGCGGGAATTGCAGATCGGGCGTGGGCTCCCACGCGCCACTGAGCCAGGAGGCCAGCGGCACGCTGACCTCCTGCGCGCCGAACAGCGAGCGGTAGGCCTGCTGCAGGATCAGGCTCAGGCCCCAGGTCGCCAGCAGCGTGTCCAGCGGGCGGTTGTAGAACCAGCGGATGAAGCCGCGCTCCAGTACATAGCCGAATGCGAAGGTGACCAGGAACGCCAGCGGAATGGCCGCGAACAGGTAGACGTCCATCCAGCCCGGCGCCCAATGCTGGAACGCCACCGAAACCAGATAGGTGGTGTACGCCCCCATCGCCATCAGTTCGCCGTGCGCCATGTTGATGACGCCCATCAGGCCGAACACGACGGCCAGGCCGATCGCCATCAGCAGGAGGATGCTGAACAGGCTGATCCCGTTGAATAGCTGCATAGCCGCAATGTCGAGATTCATGGTCACGTTCCTGGCTGCGCCGGCGGCAGCGCCGCCGGCCATGGACTTGCACGCCTGCGCAAGCGCGGGCTACAGCTTCGGGAAGGGATTGGGCTCGATCAGGTCCGCCGATTCCCAGACGATGTCGAACTGCCCGTCTGGCCGCGCCTTCCCCACCCGCACCTTCTTCCACACGTGATGGTTGGTCTCGTGCACGCGCACGGTGCCCTCCGGCGCCTGCAGCGTCAGCCCGGCGGAAGCCGCGATCACCTTGTCGGGATCGAACGATCCGGCCTTCTCCACGCCTAGCTTCCACAGGTACACGCTGTTGTAGGCGACCTCCATGGGATCGCCGATGACGCGGTCCTGGCCGTACTTGGCCTTGAACGCCTTGACGAACTTTTCGTTGGCCGGATTCTGCAGGCTTTGGAAATAGCCCATGCAGGCGTAATAGCCCGCCGCATTGTCCTTGCCTATGCCTTCGATCTCGTTCTCGGACACCACCGTGGACAGCAGCACGACGCGCGTGCCGTCCAGGCCCGCCGCGCGCAGCTGCTTGTAGAACGCCACGTTCGAGCCGCCCACCACGGTGCTGTAGATGCACTCGGGCTTGGCCGCCTTGATCTTGTTGATGATGGAAGAGAATTCGGTATGGCCCAGCGGCGCATACTCCTCGCCCACCACCTTGGCGTTCATGCGGGCGATGGCCGGCTTGGCGATCTTGTTGCAGGTACGCGGATAGATGTAGTCGGAGCCCACCAGAAAGAAGGTCTTGCCCTTCTCGCGCGCCATCCATTCGACCGCTGCGATCACGGACTGCGTGGCCTCCTGCGACGGATAGAACACCCGCGCGTCCTGCTCCTGGCCCTCGTAGTAGGTGGGGTAGTACAGCAGGCCCTTGCTGCGCGCCAGCACCGGCAGCAGCGCCTTGCGCGAGGCCGAGGTATAGCAGCCCACGATGGCGGCCACCTTGTCGCGGTCAAGCAGCTTGCGCGCCTTCTCTGCGAACACGGCGTTCTCGCTCGCGCCGTCTTCGACCACGGGTTCGATCTTGCGGCCCATCACGCCGCCCGCGGCGTTGATCTCTTCGATCGCCAGCTTCTCCGCGTCCACCAGCGACGCCTCGGCGATCGCGATGGTGCCGGATAGCGAATGCAGCAGGCCCAGTTTGACGGTGTCTTGGGCGTAAGCCTGGCGGGGCAAGGCTGCCATCCCCGACGCGGCGCTCAGTAGGACCATGGAGCCGCTGTGCTGCAGAAAGCGGCGGCGGTTGTATACGCTCATCGTTGCGCTCCTGTGCGTTTCTGAAGGCAAGCCTCCGGCCGGGGCTTGCACGCAAGCCCTGAACTGCCCGGGATTGGACAGGCGCCATTGCCCACCACATCACGACGACTGCCGTCCGCCCGCAGCGTCCACGTTTCTTCAGGCAAAGCTGCGCCCACGGCGCAGCGAAACGCCATTCGAAGAGAAGCGATGGACAAACGGAAAACGAAAAGGCCCCCGCCGGAAATTCCGGCTCGGGCCTTTTTGCCCTACGCCTGACTGGCAACACTGGCAGTCGGCGAAAATTTGAAGACGAACTTGCGTCTGGAAGGCATTCTGAAGAAGCGTGTGGCGCTATGCCATGCGTATTTTCCCTTAGCGGCGACGGCTCGATGTCAAGGCGCGGCGCAAGGCCGGCGCGGCTTCCTGCAAGTATTGCCACAAGCGGTTGGAGACCGGACCTTGCGCCCGATCCGTGCGCCGCGCCGCCACCAGTTCTTCGATGCTGCCCGGCAGATGGCGGTTGGCGATGGAAAGCAGCCTGCCGTCATGCAATTCGTCTTCGATGAGAAAGCGCGGCATGTGGCCCCAGCCCATGCCCTGCACGATGATTTCCTTCTTCATCAACTGGTCCGCCACGGTGCATTGGCGCGCGCCTTCCACGGTGAAGTAGTCGTGCGCTGGCGTGTGCCTGGCGCTGTCGCGCATGACGCATTGCGTGTAGTCGCGCAGCAAAGCTGGTTTGATCGCGCGCGGCACGGGTTCGCGCAGAAACCCCGGCGCCACCACGGGCACGAAAGGCACCTTTGCCAGATCCACCCATTCGAGGCTGGCGTCGTTCTTGTCCACGCGATGCAGGATGAGGTCGGCATCGCCGTCGTAAAGGCGTTCCTGCGGCCCGGACACGGCCTCGAAATGCAGGTCCAGGCGTGTGGCCGGACAGTCCGCGAAGAAGCGGCTCAAGAGGCCCAGCACGTAGGGGCGCGGACAGAAATCGCCGATCACGATGCGCAGCTCGGTTTCCTCGCCCATGGCCAGTTGTTCGGCGTGCGCGCGCAAGGCCGTCAGCTCGCGCAGCAGCGATTGTGCGCGCGCGTGGAAGGACTGTCCCGCGGCCGTCAGGCTCACGCGGTAGCCGCTACGGTCCAGCAAGGCCAGGCCCAACTGCCGTTCCAACTTGGCCACGGCGGCGAATACCGCCGGGTGCGAGCGGTGCAGCACGGCTGCGGCCGCCTGGAAGCCGCCAGCGCGCGCCACCGCATCGAAGCACTGGAGATCGTGCAGCGTGAATTCGCTCATGTCTGTTTTTCCGACAATGATTGTGCGAACTTTGTAATTTTTTCTTGAACGACGCGCAACTACGATTTGCCTCGTACCCAACCTCCGCGAGGCAAACCATCATGCAAGACGTTTCCTACTTCACCGCCGGCGACGGCGCCCGCATCGCCTACCGCTACGACGGCGAGGCCCGCTTGCCCACACTGGCGCTGGCGAACTCCATCGGCACCACGCTGCATATGTGGGATGCGCAGATCCCGGCGCTGACCCGCCACTTCCGCGTGCTGCGCTATGACTACCGCGGCCATGGCATGTCCAGCGTGCCGCAGGGTCCTTACTCGCTGGACCGCCTGGGGCGCGACGTGCTGGAACTGCTGGACGGGCTGGGCATCGAACGCGCGCATTTCCTGGGACTGTCGCTGGGCGGCATCGTCGGCCAGTGGCTGGGCGTGCATGCGCCGCAACGCATCGGTCGCCTCGTCCTGAGCAACACCTCGGCCTATCTGGGACCGGCGCCGCAATGGGACGAACGCATCGCCGCCACGCTGCTTGCAGAAGACATGTCGGAAACGGCCGAGACCTTCCTGAAGAACTGGTTTCCCGCGTCCTGGCTGCGGGACGGCAACCCCGCCGTCGAACCGTTCCGCGCCATGCTGCTGAACACCGACAAGCATGGCCTGGCCGGGGCCTTTGCCGCGGTGCGCGATTTCGACTTGCGCCGTACCATCGCCCTGATTCCCAACCCGACGCTGGTCATCGCGGGTGAGCACGACACGGTCACCGCGGCCAGCCATGGCGCACAGATCGCCGCCACGCTGCCCGGCGCCAAACTGCTGACGTTGCCGGCCGTGCACTTGGCGAACATCGAACTGCCCGAGGCGTTCGAGGCCGCGGTGGTGGAATTCCTGCTCGAACGTTGAACGCGCCCTACTCCGCGCCGCGTTCCCAGCGGCGCTGGATGGCCTTGGCCGCGACCACGCCGTCGGCCATGGAGGTCACCACGCAGGGATGCATGCGGTGCGCCACCTCGCCCACGGCGTAGATGTCGGGCACGCTGGTTTCGGCGGTGGCGAAGTCCGTGCGGATGTAGCCGCGTTCGTCGCGGGCCAGGTGCAGGCTGTCGGCAAAGCCGGCCTGGGGCTCCCAACCATAGAAGACCAGGATCAGGTCGTACTGCTTGCCGTCCACGCTGCGGCTGGCGGGGTCCAACTTGTACGGTCCAATGTGCACGCCTTCGCGGCCGGCGCGCGTCACCCATTGCTGTTGGGCGCGCACGCTGCGGGCGTAGAGATGCACGCTGCGGGCGCCGCGGTTGCGCACGTAGACGTAGTTTTCGAAGGCGTTGTCGCCGCCGCCCAGCACCGCCACCGACAGGCCCGAATAGTCCTGCGCGACAATGGGCGAGCCCGGGCCGATCAGCACGCCAGGCCAGGAGGCGCCGGGCGGATGGTCCGGCAGCCCCTTGGCGCGCACGCCCGAGGCGATCACCAGGGTGCGCCCGCGCACCAGGGATTCGGCGCCATCGGGGCCTGCCAGCGCGGCCTCGATGCCGCCCTTGCAGGGACGCACCCCCGTTACACGGGTTTCCAGCCGCAGCGGCACGCCGGCCGCGCGCACGCTGGCGTCGATGTTGGCGGCCACCTGCTGGCCGGTCACGCCGGGCAGCACGGCGATCCAGTCGTCGGCGAAGGGATTGTCATTGCCCAAGCCGCCCAAGCGGGGGCCAGCCTCGACCAATAGCGGGGACAGGCCCAGGCGCGCCAACCACAGGGCGCAGGAGGCGCCGGCCGGGCCGCCGCCTACAATGACCGAATCGTGCATCTGTTGCATTTCACCCCTTATTGACTGCGCCGGCGCCTCGCGGACGCCCGGACATGGCCGGATTGTAGCCAGCGCGCCGCCCCCGTTCCGCTGTCGCCTTACAATTCCGGGCTACCCCACCCAGGTTTTCATCATGCCTACACGCCGCATCATTCTTTCCGGGCTCGCGCTCGACGCCCGCATCGGCATCCTCGAGCACGAGCGCCGCGCCACCCAGCCCCTGCATGTCGACGCCGATTTCGACGTGGACATCCAGCGCTCGGTCGACGACCACGACATCCACAGCGTGCTCGACTACCGCCGTCTGCGCGAGGCCATCGTGGAAGAGTGCACCCAGGCTCACGTGAACCTGATTGAAACCCTGTCGGAACAGGTCGCGGCGCGCCTGCTGGCCGACTTCCAGGAAATCCGCGCGCTGCGCCTGCGGATCAGCAAGCCCATGGCCTTTTCCGACTGCGCGGCGGTAGGCGTGGAAATCCAGATCACGCGTTGACCATGAACGATATTGCTACCCCCGAGGTGCGCTTTCGCACCGAGGCCGAAGAAAAGGCCCGCCACGAAGGCAACAAGCTGACCAAGCGCCTGGC
>JALDYL010000183.1:0-9058 GCA_032153965.1 Achromobacter sp.
TGTTCGGTTCCACATCGGCCATCTGGCCGGCGGCGCGGGCGGCGGCCAGTTCGGCGCGGACTTCAGCGCGGGTCTTGCCGGTGTGGGGCGTGCCGTAGACGCCTTGGAAGGGGACGTTGTTCGGTTCCACATCGGCCATCTGGCCGGCGGCGCGGGCGGCGGCCAGTTCGGCCTGCACCTGGGCGCGGGTCGGGCCTTCATAAGGGGTGCCGTAGACGCCCTGGAACGGGACGTTGTTGGGTTCGATGTTGGGCGAGGCGGCATAGGCGCCGGCGCTTAGCGCGGCCAGGGACATCATCAAAGCGGTAGCGAGGGTCTTCATGGTAAATCTCCGATTTCAAGAGCTTTGGGAGCGAATCGGCGGCCTATCCGTCTGGTTCGTTGCTGTTTCCCGATGGCTCAATATTGCGCTGAATCGTACTAGGGATAAACCCGTATATTGGTAAAAGATATTCCCATCAGTGGAAAGATAGACAATTTCTTAGGATATATTTTCCATTGATGGAATTAGGGACGGATTTTCAGGCGTGGATAAGCCTGGAAAACGGCGATTCCATGGAGTTCAGGGGGCAGGCGGGGAAGGGCGGCGCGAGCAGCGCGGCCCGTATCAGTAGTGCGGCGGCAGTTCGTCGCGCAGGCTGCGGAAGGGGGCGGCGCCCTCGGGCGCCTGCTGGCGCAGGTCGGCCACTTCACGCATCAGCCGGTCTATCTGCTGTTGCTGGCGGACGATGATCTGGTTGAGCTGTTCCAGCAGATCGTCCGAGAAGCTGGCCTTGACCTCCAGCTCGAGCAGGCGGCGTTCGATGTCTTGCAAGTTATCCATGGCGGGTATTAGAACCGATTCCCGCCGCGGGCCCTACAGGAGACGTGTTTGGCGCAGCGGCAGTGGTGGCGTACGGGCGTGGGACATTGGGCCGTCCATGGCCTGCTGGCGTCGTTTCCGGCCGGGACCGCCTGGGCGCAGGAGACGCAACCGCTGTTGCCTGCCGTCGTTGTGACGGGCACGCGCCTGGACACCTCGGTGCTGGATACGCCGGCTTCGGTCAACGTGGTGGAAGGCGCGGCCATGCGCCTGAACCAGCCAGGCATCAACCTGTCCGAGGGCCTGGCCGGCGTGCCCGGCCTGCAGGTCCAGAACCGCCAGAACTACGCGCAAGACCTGCAGATCTCCAGCCGCGGCTTCGGCGCCCGCTCCACCTTCGGCGTGCGCGGCGTGCGCCTGTACGTGGATGGCATACCGGCCACCATGCCGGACGGACAGGGGCAGACGTCGAACATCGACATCGGTTCCATCGGCCGCGTCGAAGTGCTGCGCGGACCGTTTTCCGCGCTGTACGGCAATTCCTCGGGCGGCGTGATCCAGGTGTTTACGGAAGACGGCGTGGCGCCGCCCTCGCTCACGGCCAGCGGCTGGGGCGGCAGCTACGGCACCTGGCGCTATGGGGCGCGCGCCAACGGCGCGGCCGGCGCGCTGGACTACGTGCTGGACCTGACCCGTTTCACCACCGACGGCTATCGCGACCACAGCGCCGCCCGCAAGAACCTGGGCAATGCCAAGCTGGGCCTGCAACTGGATGACGCCAGCCGCCTGACCATCGTGGCCAACAGCGTGGACCTCAAGGCGCAGGATCCGCTGGGCCTGACCTATCGACAGTTCCAGGACGATCCGCGCGCGGCGCCGCTGGCAGAGCAGTACGACACCCGCAAGACGGTCAGGCAGACCCAGGGCGGCCTGATCTACGAGCGTCAGGTCGACAGCCGCAATACCTTGCGCCTGATGGCCTATTACGGCCAGCGCGACACCACGCAATACCAGGCGATTCCCCCTGCCGCGCAGCTGGCGCCCACCCAGGCCGGCGGCGTCATCGACTTGAAGCGCCAGTACGGCGGGGCGGACTTGCGCTGGACCTCCGAGCAGACGATGGCGGGCCGGCCGCTGACCCTGATCGGCGGCTTTGCCTACGATTCCATGCGCGAGGACCGCAAGGGCTACCAGAACTACGCGGGCGCAGGCGCCAGCCGCCAATTGGGCGTGCAGGGTGCGCTGCGGCGCGACGAGACCAACACCGTCTACAACGCCGATCCCTATCTGCAAGCCTCATGGCAGGTGTCGCAGCGCTGGACGCTGGACGCCGGCCTGCGCTACAGCACCGTCAGCTTCGATTCCAACGACCACTACACCGCGCCGGGCAATGTCGACGACAGCGGCGATGCGCGCTATCGCAAGACCTTGCCGGTGGCGGCCATCCGCTACGCGCCGAATCCGGAACTGAGCTTTTACGCTTCATATGGGCGGGGGTTCGAGACGCCGACGCTCAACGAGATCTCTTACCGCCCCGGTGGTCTTCCCGGCTTGAACTTCGGGCTGGCGCCCGCGCTCAGCACCAATCTGGAGGCGGGCGTGAAGGCGAACTTGGCGGGCGGCCTGTTGACGGCCGCGGTGTTCCATACCGGCACCGACGACGAGATCGTGTCCGCGGGCAGTTCCGGCGGACGGACCACGTACCAGAACGCCGGCCGCACGCGGCGCGACGGCGTGGAGCTGGGCTGGTCCGGCGAATTCGCGCGCCATGGGCGCGCGCAGCTGGCCTATACCTGGCTGAACGCGCGCTATGCCGACGACGGGCCGGGCGATATCCGCGCCGGCAACAAGATTCCCGGCATCGCGCGGCAGGCCGCCTATGCCTCGCTGGCCTGGGCGCCGCCCGAGGGCTGGCAGGCCTCGGTGGAAGGGCGTTTGCTCAGCAAGATCTACGTGAACGACGCCAACGACGGCGATGCGCCAGGCTATTTCGTGGCGGCGCTGAGCGCGGGCTACGTGCTCAAGGCGGGCGCCTGGGAACTGAACGCCTATGGGCGCGTGGACAACCTGTTCGACCGGCGTTATGCCGGGTCCGTGATCGTCAACGAGACCAACGGACGCTATTACGAACCGGCGGCCGGACGCAGCCTGGGAGCGGGCGTGGGCGCGACATACCGGTTCTGAGGCTAGGGTTCAGTCCGGCAGGTCCGGATAGCAGAAGCCGTAGTCTTCGCAGGCCGGACAGCCGGGCGCGGCGGCGGGCGGCAGGCCCGCCTGCTCACAGGCGGAATAGGCCAGGAACTGCTTCCATCGCAGATTGCGCACATTGCGCACCACCAGCTCCGGATAGTGGCGCGCCAGCAGGAAGGTCACGTCTTCGCGGCCGGACAGGCCCAGGTCGCGCCACAGATGGTCGGGCCGCAGACAGGCGTGCGCCAGCACGCTGGTGACCCAGGGCGTGGTGCCCGCGCCGGGCGCGCGCCAAGTGTCCAGCAGCGCGCGCAGCAAGCGCATGAACTCGGCCTGGGCGGAATCCAGGCCGCGGGCGGGATAGATGGCCGCTTGCCCGCGCAAGGCCGCCAGCGCCGGGTCGTGGCCGGTCAGCGCGCCGGGAAAGAGGCGGGCGATCAGGCTTTCCAGTTCCTGGGGTGACAGGCCGCTGCGTCCCAGGTCGCCGCAGGCCAGGCTCTTGCCGATGACGGTGGCGAAGAAGCCCGCATCGGGATGGCTGGGGGGCGCATGGCGCAGCAGCGCGACGGCGAAGCGCAGGGTGGATCCGGCGTTGTCGGCCGGGGCTGCTGCTGGGGCGATCGAAACGGCATACATGGCTTTGGGCGGCGCGCGCAGACTAATTAAACTGTTAATGAAAGCGTTATGTTGTGGAATATATAACGAAAGTTGGCCGCCGTCTTTGCCCTGTCGCATGGGCGGTGCGGCGCGGCCGGGAAGGCGCGTATCATCGGCCCCTTCTTATCCGTCCCCAGAAGCTTTCGCATGCCGCGTTCCTTCCGTCCCACCGTTTCCCGCCTGTTCGGCGCCGTCGCGCTGGCGTTGGCCGGCCTGGCCGCCGCGCCGCAGCCGGCCCTGGCCTCCGACATCGGCGCCGTCATCGAGTCGATCCGCCTGTCGCGTTATCCGCTGCAGGACCCCGAGAGGCGCGTGTGGGGCACCGAGAACGTCAAGGACGCGGTGCTGGTGGGCCAGGTGGAGAACCGGCTGTACCTGTATCGCTACCTGCGCCAGACGGGCCAGGAATTCAAGCTGGATTTCCGTTCCGGTCCGCTGGCGGTGGACCCGGCTTCCTGGAATGCGTCGCGCGAAGAACGGATCAGCGTGCGGACGCCGCGCAATGCGGAAACGCATTACTGGGTCGGCTATTCGTACAACGACACGGGCGATGCGCGCGTCGCCGGCTTTCTGGTGGACGGGGCGGGCGTGGCCTGCGAGGTGACAGCGGACGACGCGCTTGCGGTCGTGACCGGCAGCCGGCCCTGGGATGAGGCGGGCAAGGCCGCGATCCTGGCCGCGTTGAGGCCGGCGCTGCTGGACTATCCCAACCGCCTGAAGGCGTTTCCCGCGCAAGTACGCTTCGAGCAGCGCGCGCCGGTGGACGCCAAGGCCGGGTTTCTTGCCCTGCATCAGGCGGCGCGCGCCATCCCGCGCGCCAAGGCCGCCGAGTTCGCCAGCGCCCTGGCGGCGCTGCGCCGCTTCGTCATGCTGCAGGACTATCGCGAGATCGACCCCGCGGGCAAGGATGCGGCGGTGCTGACCGCCCTGAACGACTATGGCTTCTGGCTGGCCGAGTCGGGCGATATGCAGGAAGCCGACCGCATCCTCGGTGAGGTGCTGCGGCGCGATCCGGCGCGCACGGCGGCCTATCTGAATCGCGCCGATGCGCGCTGGAAGCAGGCTGGGAGGGTGAGAGACAAGCGCGGCTACTACGAGGCCCTGGCGCGCGAGGACTACCGTTTGTATTGTTCGCGCCGGCTGGCCGCGCAGGAGCCCATTCCCGGCAATATCGCCGGCCGTATCGGGGCGGCGCTGGGCGTCGCAGCCCTGGACGCGGCGGCCTGCCGGCCGCGCCTGGCCATCTTCCAGGCGATCCAGGCCGGCGATGCGGCCGCGGTGCAGGCCGAACTGGCGCGCGGGCAAGACCCCGATGGCGTCAACGAAAACGGCACGCCGGCGCTGGCCGCGGCGGTGTCGCGCAAGCAGCTGGCGATCGTGCGCATCCTGCTGGCGGCGGGCGCCAGGGCCGACGGGTCCAACAATGGTTTCCCGCTATTGGCCAGCGCCCTGCCCGACGGCCAGGACACGCGCCCAGCCGCCGAGCGCTATGCGCTGGCCGACACCCTGATCGCCGCGGGCGCACCCGTGGATGCCGTGGACAGCGGCGGCACGCCGCTGCTGATGCGGCGCATTTCGTACTACAGCGGCGACAAGGACAGCCTGCTCTATCTGCTGGACAAGGGCGCCAACCCGAACGCCCGCGAGAAGAACGGGCGCTCGCTGCTGCACGCCGCCATGCAAAGCCCGAAGAACTTCTGGTACGCCGAAAAGCTGCTGGCCAAGGGCGCGGACATCAACGCCGCCTACGTCCGCATGGTTTACGGCAACCGCGCCATGTGGGAAACGCCGCTGCTGGAAGCCCTGCGCGAATCCCTCAGCGGCGAGTTGGCGCCCGGCGTGGCCTATCCGATTCCCGAACGGGTCAGCTTCGCGCTGGCCCATGGCGCGGACCCGGCCGTGGGCGGCTACGGCGCGGGCAAGGCGCTGGAGCGCAACGGCTTGAACGAAGCGCTGGGCCTGGCGGCGCGCTACATGCAGCCGGCGCTGGTGGACCAGTTGGTCCAGGCCGCGGGCACGCCGCAAGCGCCGCTGACGCCGGAACCGCTGTCCAGCCTGCTCGGCGTATGGAACCAGGTCGAGATCCACGCGGCGGTCAAACAGAACGGCCCGCAATGGGACGGCCTGCGCGCCCGGCTGCGCGCCACCGCCGCGCGCCTGTTGGCGGCTGGCGTGCCGCTGACGCAAGCGTCCGACGCGACCGGCGTGCTGGCCAGCCGCATTGCGCCGCTGAGCCTGCCCTGGCTGCCGGACGACCTGTACCTGGAATGGCTGCAAGCGGGCGCCGATGCGTCGGATCGCACCGATCAAGGCATACGCATCGAAGGCGCGGCGGACGCCGACGCCTTGCCGCTGGTCATCATGCTGAGGTTGGGCCAGGAGGCCAAGGTGAAGATGTTGCTGGAACACGATGCCGGCCTGTACCGCACGCCGTGGCGCTGCGGCGCGGCGGTGGCGGACATGCTGGCCTGGCAATCGAGCCAGGACGGCAGTCCGCAGGGACCCGCCGGCGCACGCGCTGTGAGGCAAGTGCTGGACGGCGCCGAGGCGGCGTCCGCCTGCGACCTGAACCAGCGTTCTCGGGTGCAGCCTTTCGTGGGTGTCAGCGCGAACGAACTGGCGCGGCGCGCCAATGTGCCGCTGAACGTGCGGCCGGCGGGTTAAGGCTGGCGCGATCGCAGGATCGCCGGACAAAAAAACAGGCGCCCGAAGGCGCCTGTTTTTTTGCTTCAACGGCAAGCCGTCATTACATGGCGTGGCCCATGTTGACGTTCATGTTGTACAGCACCCATGCCGAACCGCCGACGATGATGGCGATGATCATCACGGTGAAGACAAACGTGGCCAGGTTGTCGCGGGCCGACTTCGATGCGCCCATGTGCAGGAAGTACACCAGTTGCACCAGCAACTGGAGCACGCACAGCGCAACCACACCGATGATGGTGATGGTGTGGGACAGCCCGCCGTTCATCACCAGGCCGAAGGAGCCGAAGGTGAGAAGCAGCGAGAGCACGAAACCGATGATGTAGGACTTCAGGCTGCCGTGGTCGGCGGCGTGATCGTCGTGGCCGTGTGCGGCCGCAGCGGAGTGCGACATCAGAGGGCTCCCAAGAGATAGACGAAGGTGAAGACGCAGATCCAGACGATGTCCAGGAAGTGCCAGAACAGGCTCAGGCACGCCAGGCGACGCTTGTTGATCGAGTCCAGGCCATGGCGGCGGATCATGTCGAGCATGACGATGATCCAGATCAGGCCGAAGGTGACGTGCAGGCCGTGCGTGCCGATCAGCGTGAAGAACGCCGACAGGTAAGCGCTGCGGCCCGGACCGGCGCCGATGCTGATCAGGTGATGGAATTCATAGATTTCCATCGCGATGAAGCCCGCGCCGAACAGGAACGTGACCATCAACCAGCCCATTGCGCGGCTCTTGTTGTTGGCGTGCACGTTCAGGTTGGCCATGCCGAAGGTGAAGCTGGAGAACAACAGCAACAGCGTTTCGACCAGCACGAACTTCAGGTCGAACAGTTCCTTGCCCGTGGGGCCGCCCGCGGTGGCGTTGGACAACACCGCGAACGTGGCGAACAGCACCGAAAAGATCAGCAAGTCGCTCATCAGATAGACCCAGAAACCGAAAACGGTCTTGGATCCATCGTCGTGATGCGCGTGATCGTCGTGACCCGCGTGGGGGTGAGTGGCTACGGCTTGAATCATGGCTCAGGCGGCCTTCTGCATTTTGTCAAAGTGAGCGTTTTCGATGCGTTCGACTTCCGCGGCCGGGACCCAGTAATCGACGTCGCGGTCGTAGGCACGGGCGATGAACGCACCGATCATGCCGACGAAGCCAGCGGCGGCGAGCCACCAGATGTGCCAGATCAGCGCAAAGCACATCACCAGGCCGAACAAACCGATGTAGACGCCGGCGCCGGTGTTACGCGGCATGTGGATGTCTTCGTACTTGGCCGGGCGCTTGTAGGCCTTGCCGTTCTGCTTGTCTTCCCAGAACTGGTCCAGCGAGTCAACCTGCGGCACGTGGGCGAAGTTGTAGAAAGGAGCGGGCGAAGAGATGGCCCATTCCAGCGTGCGGCCATCCCAGGGATCGCCGGTGACGTCCTGGTTCTGCTTGCGCTGGCGGATCGAGACGAACACTTGCTGCAGCAGGAACCAGATGCCCAGCATGATCAGCGCGGCGCCGGCCAGGGCGACCAGCAGGTAGGGCTGCCATTCGGGGTTGTCGTAGTGGTTCAGGCGGCGCGTCATGCCCTTGAAGCCCAGGATGTACAGGGGCATGAAGGCCAGGAAGAAGCCGACGAACCAGCAGTAGAACGAGTAGCGGCCCAGACGCTCGTTCAGCGTGAAGCCGAAGGCCTTGGGGAACCAGTAGGTCATGCCGGCGATGCAGCCGAACACCACGCCACCGATGATGGTGTTGTGGAAGTGGGCGATCAGGAACAGGCTGTTGTGCAGCACGAAGGACACGCCGGGGATGGCCAGCATCACGCCGGTCATGCCGCCGATGACGAACACGATCATGAAGCCCAGCGTCCACAGCACCGGCGTCGTGATGCGCAGGCGGCCGCGGTAGATGGTGAACAGCCAGTTGAAAATCTTCGCCCCGGTCGGGATCGAGATGATCATTGTCGCTATGCCGAAGAAGGCATTGACGTTGGCCCCCGCGCCCATGGTGAAGAAGTGGTGCAGCCAGACCAGGAACGACAGCACGCCGATGGCGGCCGTGGCGTAAACCATGGACTTGTAGCCGAACAGCGTCTTGCGGGCAAAGGTGGCAACCACTTCCGAATACACGCCGAACGCCGGCAGCACCAGGATGTAGACCTCGGGGTGGCCCCAGATCCAGATCAGGTTCACGTACATCATGACGTTGCCGCCCATGTCGTTCGTGAAGAAGTGCGTGCCCAGGTAGCGGTCCATCGTCAGCAGCGCGAGCGTCGCGGCCAGCACGGGGAAGGCGGCGACGATCAGGACGTTGGTGACCAGCGAGGTCCAGGTGAAGATCGGCATCTTCATCAGGCTCATGCCCGGCGCGCGCATGCGCAGGATGGTCACGATGAAGTTGATGCCGCTAAGCGTGGTGCCCAGCCCGGATATCTGGAGCGCCCAGATGTAGTAGTCCACCCCTACGCTCGGACTGTAGTCCAGCCCGGAAAGCGGCGGATAGGCGAGCCAGCCGGTCGCGGCGAATTCGCCCACGAACAGCGAGATCATCATCAGCGCGACGCCGGCGCCGAACAGCCAGAAGCTCAGCGAGTTCAGGAACGGGTAGGCCACGTCGCGGGCGCCGATCTGCAGCGGCACCACGATGTTCATCAGCCCGGTGATGAAGGGCATCGCCATGAAGAAAATCATGATGACGCCGTGGGCGGTGAAGATCTGGTCGTAGTGGTGCGGCGG
>JALDYL010000184.1:0-8896 GCA_032153965.1 Achromobacter sp.
TGCGCGAGACCGGCTGCTGGAGCGTGGCGGACGGCATCTACACGATGCAGACCACCAAGTCCGCCGGCGAACTGGTGGACGCCAACGATCCGATCTACCTGAACCGCTATCGCGTCGAAAAAGTCGAGAAGGCCCGCCTGACGATGCGCGAGCTGAAAAACGGCGGCCAGGTCATGACCGCGCGCCGCATGCCCACGGGCTACCGCCTGCCTTATTGAGCGTTGCGCCGGGCGGACACTCCGCCCGGCGGCAAAGCCAAGATGGCCGGGCTGCGGTAAGGTGCGGTCTTCACCCATCGCCCCGCAGCCGGTCATCCATGCCTGCCCTGTCCTCCGAAGCGCGCGCCATCGCGCTGCTTGCCCTGGCCGCCTTCGTCAGCGCCAGCGCCTTTCGCATCTGTGATCCCATGTTGCCGCAGCTCGCGGCGGAATTCGGCACCTCCACGGGCCAGGCCGCGCGCGTCGTGACCGCCTTCGCCGTGGCCTACGGCGTGCTGCAGATGTTCTTCGGCCCCCTGGGCGACCGCTACGGCAAGTACCGCGTGGTCAGCATCGCGACCTTTGCCTGCGCGCTGGGCAGCGCGGGCGCCGTGGCGGCTGGCTCGCTGGACGTGCTGGTGTTCTGCCGCGTCCTGTCGGGCGCAGCGGGGGCGGGCATCGTGCCGTTGTCCATGGCCTGGATCGGCGACAACGTTCCTTATGAACGCCGCCAGGCGACCCTGGCGCGCTTCCTGACCGGCACCATACTCGGCATGTCGGCGGGGCAGCTGGCCGGCGGCCTGTTCGCCGACACGGTGGGCTGGCGCTGGGCCTTTGCCGCGCTGGTCTGCGGCTATTTGATAGTGGGCGTGCTGCTGTTGCTGGAAGTGCGGCGCCAGCAGGCCTCGGGCCTGGGCCGGGTGGACCCGGGCGCGGTTCGCCAGGGTTTCGTGGCGCAGGCGCGGCTGGTGCTGGGCACGCCCTGGGCGCGCATCGTGCTGGCGACGGTGTTCGTCGAAGGCCTGCTGGTGTTCGGGGCCCTGGCCTTTGCGCCCTCCTACCTGCATGAACGCTTCGATATCTCGCTGACCGCCGCGGGCGCGCTGGTGGCCGTGTATGCGGTGGGCGGCCTGATCTACACCGTGGTGGCCGGCCGCATCCTGAAGCGCCTGGGCGAACGCGGCCTGGCGATCGCCGGCGGGCTGGTCCTGGGCGTGGCGTTCCTGTCGTATCTGCTAGGGCCGGTGTGGATGTGGAGCCTGCTGGCCAGCGTGCTGGCGGGCTTCGGCTATTACTTGCTGCACGCCACGCTGCAGACCAACGCGACCCAGATGGTGCCGTCGGCGCGCGGCACGGCGGTGGCGTGGTTCGCGTCCTGCCTGTTCATGGGGCAGGCGGCGGGCGTGGCCCTGGCGGGCGCGGTGGTCGACGAGATCGGGCCGGGGGCGCTGTTCGGCGGCTCGGCCGCGCTGCTGCCGCTGCTGGGCGCGTTCTTTGCGCGGGCGTTGAAGGCGCGCGCGGCGATCCAGCAAGCCTGAGGGAACCGCTGAAAACACCGCGGGCCTTGTTCATCCTGGAATGAGCAAGGCCCGCAGTGTTTTTGGGACAGGCGCTTAGATCGCAGCCAGGCGCTTGAGCACGGTCTGCTTGCCCAGCAGGGCCAGCACGGCGTCCACGGCCGGGGTCTGGGTCTGGCCGGTGACGGCGACGCGCAGGGGGATGGCGAGCTGTGGCATCTTCATGCCGCGGTCGGCCAGCACGGCCTTGATCAGGGCGGACAGGGCCTCGCGGGTCCAGTCCGCGTCCTGGGCGCGCTGGGCGAAGTCGGCCAGCGCTTCGCGCGCGGCGGCGGTCAGGTGCTGTTCGGCCAGCTCGGCGGGCGCGCCCTTGAATTCGGCGCAGAACAGCATGGCGCCGTCGGCCAGTTGTTCCAGCGTTTCGGCGCGATCCTTCAACAGACCCATGACGCCCGGCAGGTCGATCTTTTCCGGATGGCCGCCGCGGTTCGCCACGCGCGGCGCCACGCGCTCGGCCAACTCCGCGTTGTCCATCTGCTTGATGTAGTGGGCGTTGACCCAGTTCAGCTTCTTCGGATCCCACTGCGAGGCCGACTTGGACAGGTGCTTGGTGTCGAACCACGACACCAGCTGGTCGCGCGAGAAGAGTTCGTCGTCGCCGTGGCTCCAGCCCAGGCGCGCCAGGTAGTTGACCATGGCTTCGGGCAGATAGCCCTCGTTGTCGTACTCCATGACGTTGACGGCGCCGTGGCGCTTGGACAGCTTTTCACCGTCCGGGCCCAGGATCATGGGCACGTGGCCGTATTCGGGCAGCGTGGCGCCCAGCGCGCGCAGGATGTTGATCTGGCGTGGAGTGTTGTTGACGTGGTCATCGCCGCGCAGCACGTGGGTGATGCCCATGTCCCAGTCGTCGACCACGACGCAGAAGTTGTAGGTGGGCGTGCCGTCCGGGCGCGCGATGATCAGGTCGTCGAGTTCGGTGTTGTCGAAGCTGATGGTGCCCTTGACCATGTCGTTCCAGGAGGTCGCGCCTTCCTGCGGGTTCTTGAAGCGCACCACGGGCTTGCGGCCTTCCGGAATGGCCGGCAGGGTCTTGCCGGGCTCGGGGCGCCAGGTGCCGTCGTAGCGCGGCTTGTCGCCGCGGGCGCGGGCGGCTTCGCGCATGGCTTCCACTTCCTCGGGCGAGCTGTAGCAGTGGTAGGCGGTGCCGGCGGCCAGCATCTGCGCGACCACTTCGCGGTAGCGGTCCATGCGCTGCATCTGATAGAAGGGGCCTTCATCGGGCTGCATGCCCAGCCAGTCCATGCTGTCCAGGATGGCCTGCACCGCTTCCGGCGTGGAGCGTTCGACGTCCGTGTCTTCGATGCGCAGCACGAAGGTGCCCTGATGGTGGCGCGCGAAGGCCCAGGAGAACAGCGCGGTGCGTGCGCCGCCCAGATGCAGGAAACCCGTGGGCGAAGGCGCGAAACGGGTACGAATGGGGGTAGAGGCGTTGGAAGTCATAGGTGGCAATGATAGCGGCTGCGGCGCCACAAATCGGCGTCAGGCTGGGCCCGCGTCAAACGTAGAGCGGGATTGTCTTGTTACGATGAGGGGTATTTTAGATTAGGGTGCGCCACCCCCATGCTGCGACACGCTCTCGCCCCGATGTTCGAGCCCGCCTCGCTGGTGATCGTCGCCGACCGGCCGCTGCCAGCGGCGGCCTCGCTGCCGCCTGCGCTCAAGGGCAAGACCACGGTAGTGGCTTGCGAGGTTGGCATCGCGCCGGAGCTGCCCGGCAGGCTCGAAGGCCTGGCGCCGGGCGAACGGCCTGATCTGGCCCTGGTTTGCGTATCGCCGGCGGTCCTGCCGGAAACGCTGCGCCGCCTGTCGCCGCTGGCGCCGCGTTCGGTGATCCTGCTGCCGCACCCGCTGCCCGATCCCTATCCGCGCGGCACGCTGGCGCTATGCCGCGCCTGGGCCGAGGAAAACCGCTGCGAACTGCTCGGTCCGCGCTCCTTCGGCGCGCAGCGGCCGCACGCCGGCCTGAACCTGAGCCAGCACCCGGTGCTGGCGCGCGCCGGCCGCGTGGCGCTGCTGGCGCAGTCGCGCTCCATCATGGCCGCGGTCATGGACTGGGCCGAGGACGTGCATATCGGCTTTTCCACCGCCGTATCGCTGGGCGACGAGGCGGTGGTGGGCCTGTCCAAGGTGCTGGACTACCTGGCCAGCGATCCGCGCACGGACAGCATCGTGCTCTATCTGGAAGACGTGGGCCCGGCCCGCGAATTCATGAGCACGCTGCGCGCCGCGGCCTCGGTCAAGCCCGTGATTGTGCTCAAGGCCGGCCGCGCCGACACCGATAGCGCCGACGCCATCTTCGACGCGGCCCTGCGCCGCGCGGGCGCGGTCCGCGTGCGCTACTTCGTGCAGCTGTTCTCGGCGGTCAAGGTGCTGGGCTATACGCGGCGTCCCAAGGGCCAGCGGGTGGCGCTGATCTCCAACGGCAGCGGGCCTCCCCAGCTGGCCATGGACCTGATCGGCCCGGACGCCGCCGTGCTGCGCGCCGAACTCGCGCCCGCCACCCAGCGCGCCCTGGCGGCCATGCTGGAGCCCGACGCGGCCACCGCCAACCCGGTCATCACCTTCACGCCGCTGACGCCGGAACGCATCCGCGCCATGCTGGACGCGGTGCTGGACGATGCCGGCGTGGACGGCGTGCTGGTGCTGCTGGCGCCCGACGCGCTGGCCGACATGCCGGCGGTGGCGCGCGAACTGGCGCAGATCGCGCCCAAGGCGAAAAAACCGGTCGTCACCTGTTTCATGGGCGACGCCGGCATGCGGCCGCTGCGGCGCATGCTGGACGACGCGGGCACCTCGGCGTTCCGCACGCCGGAATCGGCCGCCGACGCCTTCGGCGTGCTGGCGACCCATCACTACAACCAGCAACTGCTGCTGCAGACGCAGCCGCCGGAGCCGGCCGGCCACGCGGCGGACCTGGCGGCCGCGCGCGAGATTCTGGCGCGCGTGCGCGCCGAATGCCGGCGCGAACTCAACACCTCTGAAATCCGCAGTCTGCTGGCCTTGTTCTATGTGCCGCTGCGCGATACGCCGATGGACGTGGCGGCCGCCGAACCCGAATCCCGCCCCATGGCGATCCGGGTGCGGCGCGATCCGCAGTTCGGCCCCGTCATCCGTTTCGGCGCGGGCGGCCCGGACGCCGTGCTGTCGCAATCCGACCGCGGCGTCGACCTGCCGCCGCTCAACGGCTTCCTGGCTCGCCAGCTGGTCGAGCGCAGCCGGCTATGGCGCCGGGTGCTGGCGCCGCGCATCGGCCACATGGCCGCCGAGGCGCTGCAGCAGGCGGTGGTGCTGGTGTCCGAGCTGGTGTCGGAGCTGCCCGATATCGAGTCCCTGGACATCGATCCGCTATACGCCGGCGAAACCCATCTACGCGCCGGCGGGCTGCGCATGACGCTGACCGAGAAGCCGGGCTGCGAAACGCCGCAGACCGCAGGCTACCCGCATATGGCGATCCACCCGTATCCGGCCCGGCTGGTGCAGGTGCGCCGCTTTGCCGACGGCATACCCTGGGTGCTGCGTCCGATCCGCCCCGAGGACGGCGAGGCCTTGCAGGAGTTCATCCGCGGCCTGTCCGAACGTTCGCGCTACATGCGCTTCGTGTCCATGATGCGCGAGCTGACGCCGCGCATGGTGTCGCGCTACACGCAGGTGGACTACCACCGCGAGCTGGCCTTGGTGGCCGCCACGCAGGTGCCCAACCCGGCCAACCGCGGCCATCCGCGAGAGGTGCTGGTAGGCTTCGCGCATTACCTGCGCAATCCTGACGGCAGGGGGGCGGAGTACGCCCTGGTGATCGGCGACGACTGGCAGCGGCGCGGCCTGGGCCGCCAGCTCATGACGGCGCTGATCGATGCGGCGCGCGAGCAGGGGCTGGAATACATCGACGGCCTGGTGCTGTCGACCAACCGGCCCATGCTGTCGCTGATGACCAGCCTGGGCTTCACCAACGACGCGGATCCGGAAGACCCGACGATGCGCCGGGTCTGGCTGAACCTGTCCTGATCCCGGCCTGTTCAGGCGGTCTTTCTGGCCGCCTGAGCGGGCTTGAGCCGCGCGATCGACTCGTCCACCGACAGCACGTCGCCGAAGAACAGCATCCAGCCGTGCAGCGCGTGCTCGTGCTCGGCCGGCGTGACCGCCGCCAGCGCATCGTCCACCATGATGGTGCGGAAGTCGCGCATCATCGCGTCGCGCGCCGTGGATTCGCAGCACACGTTGGTGACCGTGCCGGCGATCAGCAGCGTGTCCACGCCGCGCCCGCGCAACAGCGGCTCCAGCTCGGACGATCCCGGGGCCATCGCGCTGTAGAAGCGCTTGGTCACCCGCAGGTCGGCGTCGTGCGCGTGCAGGTCTTGATGCAGCGCGTATCCGGGGGCGTCGCGGCGCAGCGTTTCCAGGCGCCGGGCGCTGCGCTCCGGGGTCAGCATCACGCCGTGGTGATGCGACCAGAACAGATCGGCGTTGTCTGACGCGGTCTGCACCCAGACGATGGTGCCGCCGGCCGCGCGTACCGCGTCGCACAGGCGGTTGATGGGGGCGATGATCTCGCGCGCCGGCGCGCATTCGCCCTGGTAGCCGGGCAGCGTGAAGTACTGCTGCATGTCCACCACCACCACCGCGAGGCGCTCGGCGGGCAGTTCGTCATAGGGGTGCAGGCGACCCTGGCGGGCGATCACGCGGTCCTGCACCCATTGCGGGAATTCCATGGCGGCTCCTTATCCGTAGCGCCGCGCGATGGCGGCTTCGATGCGGTAGACGATCAGGTACATCACGCTGGAGATCAGGGCCAGGATGGCGATGGCGGTCATGACGATGTTCAGCTTGAACACCTGGCTGCCGTTCATGATGAGAAAGCCCAGGCCGGAATCCGCCGACTGGAACTCGCCCACGATCACCCCCACCAGCGCCAGGCCGATATTCATCTTCACGGCCGCGATCAGCGTGGGCACGCTGCCCGGCAGCACCACCTTGGTCAGCACCTGCCAGCGGCTGGCGCCGAAGGTGTGGGCCAGCTTGACCTTGTTCAGGTCTATGCCCCGGAAGCCCGCGTAGATCACCATGATGGTCACGAACACCGCGATCGCCACGGCCATGCCGTACACCGCGTAATCCGAACCCAGCCACAGGTAGAAGATCGGCACGAAGGCGATCTTGGGCATGGCGTTGGCCACCACCAGGAAGGGGTCCAGCACCTTGTACAGGAAGTCCGACCACCACAGCGCGGCGGCCACCACGATGCCGATCGCCATGCTCAGGCCGAAGCCCACCAGCGTGGCGCTCAGCGTGGTCATGATGTGCTTGCCCAGTTGGCCGTTGTTCCAGAGTTCGATGAACGTCGGCCACAGCGCGCTGGGATAGCTGGTCAGGAGCGGGTTGAGGATATGCATGCGCGGCAGGATTTCCCAGGCGCACAGAAAGACCACCAACAGCAGCGCCTGCGCGATGCGGATATGCCTGCGGCGGGCGCGGTCGCGCCGCAGGTAGTTCAGGTACTTCTCGCTGGGGGCGCGCACGGCGCGCAGCGGAACGGTGTTGGCGATGGGCGCGTTCATGGGTCAACCCTCCACGTGGACATCGAGCTCGTCCCACAGCTGTTTGAAGTAGGTATTGAATTCCGGCCGCGAGCGCGCCTGGAACGGCGTCGGCCGCACCTGGCCGTCGCCGTAATGGATGCGGTACTGGCTCTTCAGGCGGCCGGGGCGGCGCGACAGCACGATCACGCGATCCGTCATGGCGATGGCTTCGCCGATGTCGTGGGTGACCAGCACCACGGTCTTGCCTTCGCGCCGCAGGATATCCACCACTTCATCGGAGATCGCCAGCCGGGTTTGCGAATCCAGCGCCGAGAAGGGCTCGTCCAGCAGGATCACGTCGGGCTCGGTGACCAGGGTGCGGGCCAGCGCGGCGCGCTGGCGCATGCCGCCGGACAACTGGCGCGGCGTGTGCGACAGGAACGCGCCCAGACCGCATTTCTCCAGCAGATGCACGGCGCGCGCCTCGCTGCGCGCATCGCGCCGGCCCTGGATCTCCGCGCCCAGCATGACGTTGTCCAGGATGGTGCGCCACTCGAACAGGTAGTCCTGCTGCAGCATGTAGCCGATGCGCGGATTGGGCTTGGTCACGGCCTGGCCGTCTATCATCACGGCGCCCGACGTGGGCGGGATCAGCCCGGCGATCAGCGACAGCAGCGTGCTCTTGCCGCAGCCGCTTTGCCCGATCAGGCTGACGAACTCGCCCGCCGCCAGCGTGAACGACACGTTGGCCAGCGCCTCGGTCTCGCCTTCCTGGGTGAAATAGGAAAGACAGACCTCGCGCAGTTCGATCTTCGCCGTGGCGGTATCCGGCTTCAGGTTGTGGACGACGGCCCCCATCATTGGGCCTTCTTGGCGAAGTCGGCCACCACCACGTCTTCATACTTCACGCGGGCGCTGTCCTTCATGACCGCGCTGGCGATCAGCATGTCCTGCAGCTGGTTCATGGCTTCGGCCGTCACCAGCGGCGTGGTCTTCCAGATCTGGTACTTCTTGTAGCGCTCGATGGCCTCGGTCACGGCGGCCTGGTCCATGCCGGGGAAGTAGCTCATGATCTGCGGCGTCAGCGTGGCGGCGGGCGTGTCCTTCACGTATTTTTCGGCGCGGGCCACCACGTTGGTCCAGGCCTGGATGACCTTGGGGTTGTCGCGGATGTATTTGTCGGTGGCGGTGAACACGGTGTAGTCCACCTGGCCGACCTCATGGCCCACCGAAGCGACGATGTAGCCCTTGCCGTTGCGCACCAGCTCGCCGGCCTCGGGCTCAAGAAAGATGCCGTACTCGCCCTGGCCGGCCATCCACGCGCCGGCGCGCGCCGGAATGCCGATGTTGTTGAGCAGCTTCACGTCCTTTTGCGGATCCACGCCATGCTTGCGCAGCGCGGTTTCCAGGAACACGATGGGATTGGACCCGGGGCGGAAGCCGATCACTTCCTTGCCCTTGAGCATGGACCAGTCGAACTTCTCCACCGGCTTGCGCGCCAGCAGGAAGAAGCCGTCGGTGGCGGTCAGTCCGGCGAAGATCTTGGGCTTGACCGGCGATTCGCTATTGTGGACATAGATGGAGGCCTCGGGACCGATCAGCACGATGTCGGCGCTGCCGGACAGCAGGGCGGTCATGCCCTTGTCGGTGCCTTGCGAGGTCTTCATGGACACGTCCAGGCCGGCGTCCTTGAAGTAGCCCTGCGACAGGGCCACGTATTTGGGCACGTAGAGTATCGACCGCACCACTTCTTCGTAGCGGATCTTCACCGGGGGATTGAGGGCTTCGGCCTGGGCGGCCAGGGGGGCGAACAGCGCGAGCAGCG
>JALDYL010000185.1:0-8885 GCA_032153965.1 Achromobacter sp.
ACTGCTGGCGTTTTTCATTGCTGAAAGTGGCGTGAGGAAAAAACTTGCGCGGGCGACTCAGGGGCGCGCGGCGGACGAGGTCCAGGCGCTGGCGGGCGCCTCGCGGCGAGTCCATTCCAGCGCATCTTCGAGGCGGTCGTTGCCCCAGAACATTTCGCCGTCCACAAAAAAAGTCGGCGCACCGAACAGGCCCAGGTTGCGCGCCTGGTCGACCTGGCGGCGCAGCGCCTCCTTGGCGGCTTCGGACTTGCCGCGGGCGATCAGGGCAGCGGCATCCAGCCCCAGGTCCGTCAGCAGCCCGTGCACCACGTCTTCGGACTGGATGTCCAGGTCGCGCTGGAAATTGGCGCGGAACACGGCCACGCAGAAATCGCGGCCCCAGGGCTCGTCCTGCCCCAGCAGCGCGATACGTGCGGGCAGCACGCTCATGCGCGGGAACAGGCGGGGACGGTTGTAAACCAGGCCGTACTTGTCGGCCAGGCGCGCGATGTCGCGCATCATGTAGGCGCCCTTGCCCGGAAACAGCCGGAACGGCGTGTCGTTCCAGCCCTGGGCCTGGAAGATCGGGCCCAGCAGGAAGGGACGCAGATCGACCCGCACCCCGGCCTCTTGCGCCAGGGCGTCGATGCGTTCGATCGCCAGATAGCTGTACGGGCTGGCGAAATCGAACCACATCTCGATGCGGGGCGTAGCGGGCAGGGGCGCAGTCATCACAAGGGCTCCGGGGTGCTAGGAGATTAGCGCGACCTGCGCATCCGGCAGGCCGCTGAGAACGACATCGCGATCGCTGCCGACGGTGATGGAATCACCGGCTTGAAGCACGCTGTCATCGAAGCGCCGGTACTCGGACAGCCACAAGGTGCCGGCGTGACACACGATGCGGACGCCCGAGGCGTGCTTGAGCAGCATAGTCGAGCCGCCGGCCAAACGGAATGACATTCCCGCAGTGCAACATACCTGGATCATGGCGTACCCCTGGGCCGCGGCGGCGGCGATCGCGGCGGATTGCGGGGCTGTGCGCCCGTACATCCGTCGTCTGAGTCCTATTGAACGCCCTGGAGGTACTATTGCTCAAGCGACATTTCCGTCCGATACGCATGAGTTTTACGAATGCCATACCCGCTGGCCAAACTGCCGCCGCTTGATCTGGTCCGAGGCTTCGTGGCCGTGGGCCGCCGCATGAGCATCACGCTGGCCGCGCAGGATCTGCATGTGACCCAGTCGGCCGTGAGCCGCCAGATCCGGGCGCTGGAGGCCCACTTGGGCGTGCCCCTGCTGGTGCGCGGATTCCGCAGCGTGTCATTCACCTCCGAAGGCGCGCAGCTGTTCCGCATGGCCGACGTATGGCTGAGCCAGCTGGGCGACCTGACCGAGCAGCTGCGAGCGCCCGAGCGCCGCACGCCCGTCACCGTGACCACGACCATAGGCGTGGCCTCGCTGTGGCTGCTGCCGCGCCTGGGGGACTTTCAGGCGGCGCATCCGCATATCGACGTGCGCGTGGCGGCCGACAACCGGCTGATCGACATCGACCGCGAAAGCGTGGACATCGCCATCCGCTACAGCCTGCGCGACGGCGTGCCGGACAACGCGGCCTGGCTGTTCGGCGAGGCGGTGGTGCCGGTGGCCCACCCCTCGCTCAAGGCCCGCATGCTGGATGCCGAGGAACTGCAGCGCCACGTGCTGCTGGAATTCGACGACCCGACGCGCCCCTGGCTGCAATGGTCGGAATGGCTGAACGCGCGCGGGCTGGGCCGGGCACCCGCCCGGGGCATGCTGCGCTTCAACCAGTACGACCAGATCGTGCACGCGGCGCTGGCGGGCCACGGCATCGCCCTGGGACGGCTGGCGCTGATCGCGCCGATGCTGGCGGACAAGCGCCTGGAGGCCGTCGGCGGCCAGGCCGCCAGCGCCACCGAGCACGCCTACTGGCTGGTGCGCAACACGCGCCGCGCCACGGCGGACGCGGAAGTCGTCACGCGCTGGCTGATGGAACAGGCCGAGGCGACGGCGCGTGAGCTGACCGCCTAGGCAACTTCAGCCCCTCTCTACAAAATCCATACAGATCTTCATAACTTGGGGCGGCTGCTCCAGTAGATTGCGGCGCTGGTCCGTAATCCCGCTCCCAAGATGTTGACAAGGCTTTTCCGTCCGACGCCGGGATGGCAAGACTGGTTCGCCAATTTTCAGCGTTCCTTCCTGATCCTGCTGGCCCCGTGGCTGATCAGCGTGCTGGCGCAAAGCGTCGGGCGCGGCTACCTGCTGTGGCGCTATGCCGCGCCGGGCACCTACGACGCGCTACCCCAGGACGTGCGGCGCAGCCTGGCAACCGGGCTGCTGTTCGACGTCAAGGTCGCCAGCATCGCCTGTTCGGCGCTGCTCTTGCTGTCCATGGCGGCGGCCGCCCAGTCCGGCCTGCAACAGCGCTGGCAGCGCTATCTGCCGGGGCTGGGCGCGGCCGTGGCGACGCTGTTCGCCGCCATCACCATCGTCAGCGTCTTCTACTTCGCCACGTTCTCGCGATCGATCGACATCTTCGTGTTCGGCCTGATCGACGACGACACCCACGCCATCCTGATGACCTTGTGGCATGGCTACCCGCTGGCGCAGGCCGGCCTGCTGCTGGCGGCGGTGCTGGCAGGCACCTGGTGGCTCGGCCGCCGCTGGCGCAACCGGGTGCAGCGCCTGCGGCTCAAGCGCCGCGCATTCGTGCCCAGCCTGCTCCTGTTCACGCTGATCATCGGCATCACCGTGCTGGCCTGCAGGGGCTCCTTGGGCAGGTTCCCGCTCAACAAGGACGACACCAGCATCTCGTCGCTGCGCCTGCTCAACGACATCGCGCCCAATGGCGTTTCGGCATTTTCCTGGGCGCTGTCTGACCGCGGCAACGACAAGCGCTTCGAGCCCGTCACCTTGCGCGAGGGGCGCCTGCTCTACGAGCGCTTCCTGGGCTGGCCGGACGATGGCCTGCGGCCCTTCATGGCCGCCACCGGCTCCAATCCGGCGGCAGCGGCGCGGCCGCCCCACGTGGTGCTGCAGGTCATGGAGAGCATGGGCGCGCACCTGAACTCGTATGACCGTCCCGATCGCGACCTGCTCGGCGCGCTGCGTCCGCACTGGCGCGAGGACTGGGTATTCGAGCGCTTCGTGGCCGAAGGCAACGGCACCATCGAATCACTGAGCCTGCTGCTGGTGCGCAGCCCGATCGCGGCCGTCGGCCAATCCTCGGCGGCGGATACGCCCTTCGCCAGCAATGCCTTCACGCCCTTTCTGCAACGCGGCTACCGGGTCCTCTTCGTTACGTCCGGCGCCGCTACCTGGCGCAACCTCGGCGCCTTCGCCACCCAGCTGGGCGCGCACGAATTCGTGGACCAGCAGACCCTCAGGGCGCGCTATGCCCGGGCACGAACGGGAACCTGGGGCGTGCCCGACGAGTACATGTTCCGCTACATCGAGGAGCGGCTGGCGCAAGGCACCCGGGACGGCCAGCCGCTATTCATCGTGGCCTTGTCGACCACCCACCATCCCCCGTTCATCGTGCCCGAGGGCGGGCGGCGCGGCGGCCTGCCCCTGGACGATGTGGCCGGCCTGCCCTACTTCAAGGCCTGGGATGCGCTGGCGGCGGCGTTCGACACATTGCGCTACGCCAACGACCAGTTGGGCGGCTTCCTGACCCGCCTGAAGGCTTCCGACAGTGCGTCGCGGACCATCGTCGCCGTGACCGGCGACCACAACATCCTGGGCATCGATTATCAGGACCCGAAGGACGCGGCGCTGGCGCGCGCGGTGCCGTTCTACCTGTACGTGCCGCCGGCCTACCGGGCGCAGGCGCGCTACGACCCGGCGCGCGTGGGCAGCCACAAGGACATCCTGCCCACGCTGTACCACCTGAGCCTGCCGGATACGCCCTATTTCCGCAGCGGCTGCGACCTGCTGGCCGCGCGGCCCGATCCGGTCTGGTGCTTCGGCTTCAACAGCAAGCACGTGCTGTTGACCGATGAAGGGGTATTCCGGCCGGACAAGCCCGGCCGCATCCTGCCCTGGGCAGGTCCTTCGGGACTGGCGCTGGCAGCGGAACAGGACGCCAGCGCCGAGCAATGGGAGGAACAGGTGCGGCTGAACGCCTACGCGCCGCTGCTGCACTGGCAAATCAACCACCAGGTGCAGGAGCTGGGCCGCGCCGGCCACGAGCGCTAGCGCGGCCCAACGTGTTAGTCGACGCGCACTTCCGGCGCGCCCGCGCGCATGTCGCCGATGACGGCCGCCTGTTCGAAGCCGTGCTGGCGGAACAGGTCCAGCACCGCCTTCGCGGCGTCCGGCGTGCAGGCCACCAGCAGCCCGCCCGCGGTCTGGGGATCGGTCAGCAAGGCGCGCTCGGTGTCAGTCACGCCTTCGCCCAGGCGCACCGATGCGCCATAGGAGGCCCAGTTGCGGCCGGACGCGCCGGTGATGACGCCGTCCGCGGCAAAGGCCTGCACGCCGGGCAGCCAGGGCAGCGCATCGCGCCGCACATGCGCCGTCAGTTGCGCGCCGCGCGCCATTTCCAGCGTATGGCCCAGCAGGCCGAACCCCGTCACGTCGGTGATGGCGTGCACGCCCTCCATCGCGGCCAACGCCGGGCCGGGCCGGTTCAGGCGGGTGGTCTCGGTGATCATGGCGCGGTAGCCGGCGTCGTCCAGCCGATTCTTCTTCAGCGCGGCCGACAGAATGCCCACGCCCAGCGCCTTGCCCAGGATCAGCACGTCGCCGGCGCGCGCGTCGGCGTTGCGCTTGATGCGGGCGGGATGCACCAGGCCCATCGCGGCCAGGCCGTAGATGGGTTCGACGGAGTCGATGCTATGGCCGCCCGCCACCGGAATGCCGGCGTCCTTGCAGACGGCTTCGCCGCCGCGCAGGATGTCGGCGATGACGCTGTGCGGCAGCACGTTGATCGGCATGCCCACGATGGCCAGCGCCATGATGGGCGTGCCGCCCATCGCGTACACGTCCGACAGTGCGTTGGTCGCGGCGATGCGGCCGAAGTCGTAGGGGTCGTCGACGATGGGCATGAAGAAGTCGGTGGTGGCGATGAGCGCCTGCTCGTCGTTCAGCCGGTAGACCGCCGCGTCGTCTGCCGTCTCGGTGCCCACCAGCAGATCGGGATAGCTGACTGCCGGGCCGAAGCGCTTGAGCAGCTCGGACAGCACGCCCGGCGCGATCTTGCAGCCACAGCCGCCGCCGTGCGAAAGCGAAGTCAATCGCGGCACCGCCGCGCTGGCAACATCCTGGGTGGTCATCTGAATCTCCGTTGGTCAGTGGAAAAGGATAGCACCGCCCCGGCGATTGGCCCTATGATGATCCGGCAGCACGCAGCAACGGACGGCCGCCCGGCCCCGGGCGCACCGACAGCCAATCTTCACCGTGTGTGAGGGCTACATGGATCGCCGACACTTCCTCCGTTTCTCGGGCGCCTTGTGCGCCGCCAGCGCGACACTGCCCACGGTGGCGCGCGCAGCCCCCGCCCCCGTCAGCGCCGGATGGCGCGCCTTCGAACTGACCACCGACATCACCGTGCTGGATCCGGGCGCACATGCGCGCATCTGGATTCCGGTTCCCTATGCCACCGACACCGCCTACCAGCGCGGCGCGCAGAGCGCCTGGCAGGTTAGCGGCGGCGGCGTGGCCCAACTGACCCACGCGCCCGGCTACGGCGTGCAGATGCTGGCCGTGCAATGGCCGGATGCGCAGGCGCCGCGCCGGGTCACGGTCACCAGCCGCTTCCAGACCCGCAACCGGCGCGTGGACCTGGGCCAGCCACCCTCGGCCGGCGCTCCCCAGGAAAGCGCGGCCGCGCTGCGCGAATTCCTCCTGCCCACCGCGCTGCTGCCCACCGACGGCATCGTCAAGAGCACTGCCGACCGCATCACCCGCGGCCACCGCGGCGATCTGGCCCAGGCCCGCGCCATCTACGAATGGGTGGTCGAAAACACCTGCAGGACCGCGTCCACCCGCGGCTGCGGCGTGGGCGACGTGCGCTACATGCTCACGGCCAACGACCTCAACGGCAAGTGCGCCGACATCAACTCGCTTTTCGTCGCGCTGGCCCGCGCCGCCGGCATACCTGCCCGCGACGCCTACGGCCTGCGCGTGGCGGACTCCGAGTTCGGCTACAAAAGCCTGGGCAAGGCGGGTGACGTCACCAAGGCGCAGCACTGCCGCGCCGAGTTCCATGCCGCCGGCTACGGCTGGGTGCCCGTGGACCCCGCCGACGTGCGCAAGGTCATGCTGGAAGAGCCCCCCGGCGAACTGCCGCTGACCGACGCCAAGGTGCGCGCCGCGCGCGTCATGCTGTTCGGCGCCTGGGAGATGAACTGGGTGGCGTACAACCACGGCCACGACGTGGTCCTGCCCGGCGCCGCCCATGGGCCCGTGCCCTTCTTGATGTATCCCAACGGCGAAACCTCGGCCGGCCGGCTGGACAGCCTGGATCCCGCCAGCTTCAGCTACAAGCTCAGCGCCAAGCCTCTCTCCATCTGAGTCCGCCCACTGTCCACCCCGGGGACCCGCCATGATCAGCCGCCGCTTACTCCTGCAGTCCGGCCTGTCGCTAGCGGCCCTGCCCTGGCATGCCCTGGCCGCCAGCGACGATGCGCTCAAGAAAGCCACCGGCCCGGACTGGGCGCCCTGGACCGCATCCACCCCGCCTCTGGCCCTGCCGGACCTCTCCGGCCGCGAGAAAAAGCTCTCGGCCTGGCGCGGCAATGTGGTCATCGTCAGCTTCTGGGCCACTTCGTGTGAACCGTGCCGCGATGAAATCCCCATCATGTCCGCCATGGCCAAGCGCCATCGCGAGGAAGGCCTGCGCCTGGTGGCGGTGAACGTGGGCGATTCGCCGGCCAAGATCAGCACCTTTCTGGGGAAGTGGCCGGTCGCGGGCACCGTGCTGCACGACAGGAACAGCACGGCGTCCAAACAATGGGATGCGGTCGGCCTACCTGCGAACTATCTGGTGGACCGCGGCGGATCCGTCCGATATTGGCATCTGGGACAGCTGGACTGGAAATCGGACCGCGTCGGCGGCGTGGTGACGGCGATGCTGCGAGCCTAGCGCTGCGCGGGAAATGGCGGAAGGCAGCAGGAGTCGAACCTACCTGGGAACGTCTGACGTCCCCAACTGGGTTTGAAGCCCAGCCGTGCCACCGGGCACGAATGCCTTCCAGGGTGGCCGCCCATGATACCGGTTACTGCGCCTGGCGCGCGCTTGCGTAGGCGCTTTCCTGGCGCAACACATGCGTGTCGCGCAAACGCCGCGTGTATCCCACGCGGTCGAAGAATTCCAGGATCTGGATCGCGCGCTTTCTGCCCAGGCCCGTGGCGTCGCGGAACGACGCGGCGTTCAACCCTTCCGGCAGCGCCGCCAGGTTTTGCGCCAACGCCGCCAGCGCCGCCACCTGGTCGCGGTGATAGAACAGATCCTTCACCACCTGGGCCACTTCGCCGCGCCGCAGCAGCTTGCGCAGCAGCTGCCGCATGCGGTCCTCGGGCTCGCCCAGCGTGCGGGCAAGATCCCGCACCCAGGGCGGATCGAAGGCGCCCGCAGCCAGCAGCGGCAGCACGCGCCCGGCCAGCGCCGATTCCTCGGGCGCCAGGGTCGCGCTATGGCCCGGCAGATGCAGCCAGGGGCCGTTGCGCACGATGCGGCCGTCGCGCTGCAAGTCATCCAGCACGGCGAACCACAACCCGTCCGGGCCGATGGGCATGGCCATGCGGCGCAAGCGCGGACCGTCCGGACCCGGTTCGTCCGGCGCGCCCTGGTGGAACGTCGCCAAAGCCTGTTCCACGCGCGCACGCAGCGCGTCCCAGTGAGCCGACAGGATCAGGGTGCGCGGCGCCTGTGCGGTGCGCGCCTCCAGCCACAACGCCCCGTGCGGCGCGGAAATCTCCTGCACCGGCTTGCCCGTCAGGCGCTGCAAGGCGTCTTCGTCCAGCCCCAGCGCGGCATGCTCCAGCACCGGATGCAGGCCCGCGCCGTCCAGCATGGCCGCCAGCGCTTGCAACCACTGCATGCGGGCGGCGGAACGGCGCTTGCGGTCCGGCGCGTTCGGGTCCAGCACCCGGCCGCCGCCCACCGTGCGCGTGGCCTGCGCATTGCGCACGATGTAGCGGTCGCCCGGCATGACGCAAACGGGTTCGTCGAACACCAGCTGGACCCAGCCGGACTGTCCGGGCGCCAGCGATTCCGCGCTCAGCGGCACCGCATGCGCCACGTGGCGCGCGGCGCCAATGTGCACATGCAGGGGAGCCCAGGCGCGCACCGGCGCATCCGCCGACGCCAACAGCGTGATCGCCACGTCGACATGGCGCGACGGCAGGAAGCAGCGCGCGTCCGCGATCCAGTCGCCGCGCGCGATGGCGTTCTTGTCCATGCCCGCAAGGTTCAAGGCGCAGCGCTGGCCGGCGGCGCCGGTTTCGCTGGGCTGGTTCTGGGCATGGATGCTGCGCACGCGCACGCGCGTGCCGGCGGGCATCAACCGCAGGTCGGCAGCGTCGTCGCCGGCGCGCGCCAGGCCGGCATGGGCCGTGCCGGTCACCACCGTGCCGTGACCGGCCAGGGTGAACACGCGGTCGACGGCCAACCTGAACAGGCCCGCGCTGTCGCGTTGACGCAGGGCTTGGGCCTCGGCGTGCAGATAGGCTTGCAGTTGCGCCACGCCCGCATCGCCAGCCTGTGACGCGCACACCGCGTGCAGCGGCGCGTCCTGCAGGAAGGTGCCCGCGGCCAGTTCGGCGATTTCGGCACGCACCGCGTGCAGGCGCGCGGCGTCGGCGCGGTCGGTCTTGGTCAGCGCCACCGCGCCGCGCGCCCCGCCCAGTAGGGCCAGGATGGCCAGGTGCTCGCGCGTCTGCGG
>JALDYL010000186.1:0-8850 GCA_032153965.1 Achromobacter sp.
TCTCGATGCAGATCGAGGAAGCCGACCCGGTGCTGAACTACAAGCTCAACAACTATCGCGAACACCTGGCCGCGCGCGCCGCCGCAGCCGCCGCGCCTTGGCCGCGGACCGTGGTGGGCGCGGCGCTCAACACGCGCCAGGCGCTGGCCGCGCTCGGCGACGCCGTGGACGCGCCCCCATACAAGGCCGCCCCCAAGGCGCCCGTGCTCTACATCAAGCCGGCCAACACCTATGCGCGTCATGGCGACGCGATCACCCTGCCCGCCGACGTGGACGAGGTCGAAGTGGGCGCCTGCCTGGGCGTGGTGTTCGCCCGCCGCGCCACCCGCGTGAGCGAAGCCGAGGCGCTGGACCATGTGGCGGGGTACCGCGTGGTGGCCGACCTGTCCGTGCCGCATGCCAGTTACTTCCGCCCCGCGCTCAAGCAGAAATGCCGCGACGGCTTCTGCCCCATCGGCCTGGATCTCGCCCCCGTGGCCGCGGTCGGCGACCCGGACGCGCTGGACATCGAAGTGCGCATCGACGGCCAGGTGGCGCAACGCGCCAGCACCGCCGACCTGATCCGCCCCGTGGCTCGGCTGATCGCCGACGTCACCCAGTTCATGACGCTGGAAGCGGGCGACATCCTGCTGGTCGGCGCCCCCCACGGCGCGCCGCGAGCCCGCGCCGGGCAGCGCTACGAGATCAGCATTTCCCGCGTCGGCACGCTGGGCAATGCGCTGGTCGCCGTCCGCTAAGCACAGGAACCCGCCATGAAACATGCCCGCATCTCCCTGGACGGCGTCATCCATGCCGCCACCGAAGCCGGTCCCGGCCAGGTCCGCCTGGCCGACGGACGCGTGTACGCCGAAGACGCGCTGCAATGGCTGCCGCCCTTCGAGCCGCGCACCACTTTCACGCTGGCCATCAACTACGCCGACCACGCCAAGGAACTGGCGTTCAAGGCCCCCGACGAGCCGCTGGGTTTCCTCAAGGCCGCCAACACCTTCGTGGGCCACCGCGCCCGGACCTTGCGCCCCGCCGACGTCGCCTTCATGCACTACGAATGCGAACTGGCGGTGGTGATAGGCAAGACCGCCAGCAAGGTCAGCCGCGCCCAGGCCTATGACTGCGTGGCCGGCTACACCGTGGCCAACGACTACGCGCTGCGCGACTACCTGGAAAACTGGTACCGCCCCAACCTGCGCGTCAAAAGCCGCGACACCTGCACGCCGCTCGGCCCCTGGCTGGTGGACCGCGACGACGTGCCGGACCCCATGAACCTGAACCTGCGCACCACGGTCAACGGCGTGGAGACGCAGCGCGGCAATACCCGCGACATGGTGTTCGACGTGCCCGCGCTGATCGAATACTTCAGCAGCTTCATGACGCTCGCGCCCGGCGACCTGATCCTGACGGGCACGCCCGACGGCATCGTCAACGTGCAGCCCGGCGACGAAGTCGTGACCGAAATCGAAGGCGTGGGGCGGCTGGTCAACACGCTGGTCCCCTACTCCAACTGATCCCACTTCAACTCCATCACACCTGGAACCCCGATGCTAGACAACGATACCGTGCGCGCCATCGCCGCGCGCCTGCACGAAGCCGAACGCACCCGCCAGCAGATCCGCCAGATTTCGCTCGAGTACCCCGACATCACGATCGCCGACGCCTACGCCATCCAGCGCGCCTGGATGGACATCAAGCTGGCCGAGGGCCGGGTCAAGCGCGGGCACAAGATCGGCCTGACCTCGCGCGCCATGCAGCAGGCCTCGCAGATCGACGAACCCGACTTCGGCATGCTGCTGGACGACATGTTCTTCAACGACGGCGCGGACATACCCGCGGGCCGCTTCATCCTGCCGCGGCTGGAAGTCGAACTCGCCTTCGTGCTGGGCAAGCGTCTGCAAGGCCCCAACGTGACGCTGTTCCAGGTCTACGACGCGGTCGACTACGTGGTCCCGGCGCTGGAGATCATCGACGCGCGCTCGCACAGCATCGACCCCGACAGCAAGCGCCCGCGCAAGGTCTTCGACACCATCGCCGACAACGCCGCCAACGCCGGCGTGGTGATGGGCGGCCGGCCGGTGAAGATCGGCGAACTGGACCTGCGCTGGATCGGCGCCATCCTGTCGCGCAACGCCGTCATCGAGGAAACCGGCGTGGCCGCCGGCGTCTTGAACCATCCCGCCAATGGCGTAGTATGGCTGGCGAACAAGCTGGCCGCCCACGACGTGGCGCTGGAAGCGGGAGAGATCATCCTGTCGGGTTCCTTCACCCGGCCGGTGCTGGCCCGCCCTGGCGATACCTTCAACGTTGATTACGGCGTGCTGGGTTCCGTCAACTGCCACTTCATCTGACCGCGCCACCATCCATGGACATACTGACCAATACCTTCAAGCAGGCCTTGCGCAGCGGCAAGCCCCAGATCGGCCTGTGGGCGGGCCTGGCCAGCTCCTACTCCACCGAGATCATCGCCGGCGCCGGTTTCGACTGGCTGCTGATCGACGGCGAGCACGCGCCCAACACCTTGCAGACCACGCTGCAGCAACTGCAATCCATGGCCGCCTATCCGGTCGCGCCCGTCGTGCGGCCGGCCTGGAACGACGCGGTGCAGATCAAGCAGATCCTGGACACGGGCGCGCAGACGCTGCTGGTGCCCATGGTGCAGTCCGCCGAGGAAGCCGCCGCCGCCGTGGCCGCGGTGCGCTATCCGCCACAAGGCGTGCGCGGCGTGGGCAGCGCGCTGGCCCGTTCGTCGCGCTGGAACCGCATTCCCGACTACCTGCGCCGCGCCAACGACGAGATGTGCGTGCTGGTGCAGATCGAAACGCCGCGCGGCGTCGAGGCACTGGAAGAAATCCTGGCGGTGGACGGCGTCGATGGCGCCTTCATCGGCCCGGCCGACCTGTCGGCCAGCATGGGCTACCTGGGTCAGCCTGAGCATCCGGACGTGGTCAAGGCGATCGACGACGCGATCCTGCGCATCGTGCGCAGCGGCAAGGCCGCCGGCATCCTGCACAGCGGCGTGGACCGCGCCAAGCACTATCTGTCGCTGGGCGCCACCTTCGTGGCCGTAGGCGTGGACGCCACGCTGCTGGCGCGCGCGGCCGAGCAGTTGGCGGGCCAGTTCAAGAACGCCTCCGCACCCGCGGCGGCCCAGGGTCCGTACTGACGCGGACGCCGGGGCTCCCCGCCCCGGCCCGACTCACCGCCGCGCCAGGAATTCGCGCACGGCGGTATTGAACAATAGCGGGCGCTCCAGATGCGCGGCATGCCCGCAATCCGGCAGCACGCACAGGCTGCCATGGGTCAGCGCCGCGCGCAGGGCCAGCGCCGAAGCCAGCGGATGGCTGCGTTCATGTTCGCCCGATATGACCAGCACCGGCGCGCGCACCGCCGCCAGCGCCTGCGTGTAGTCCACGCCTTCGACCGCCGCGATCATCGAAGCCGCGCCGGCCGCGCTCATGGACATGCCGTCTTCCAGGCAGGCCGCGTAGGCCGGCGCCTGCTCCCCTTCCTGGAACCAGGCGCCCAGCACGCGCCGCGCCGTGGCCCGCGGGCCGTCCGCGCGCAGGCGCGCCAAGGTCTGGTCCATGGGTTCGAAGCGCGCGCCGGCATCGACCCTCACGCCCGCGCCGTACAGCACGGCCCGGCCCACGCGCTGCGCAGCCGCGCACAGCAACCGCTGCGCAACGAAGCCGCTGAACGAATGCCCCAGTACATCGAAGCTGCCCAGGCCCAGCTCATCCGCCAGCGCGACGAGCGCGTCCGCGTAGGCCGGCAATCCCTGCAAGGGGGCCGCTTGCGCGCCGCGCCCGAAGCCCGGCCAATCCACGGCGATCACGTCATGCTTGTCGGCCAGCGCGCCCGCCAGGCCATCCCAGATCGCGGACGACGAACAAAAGCCATGCAACAGGAACAGCGGGCGGCCCGAACCGCGGCGCGTGTACTCCATGGCGCCCTCCTCAGTTGTCCAGCACCACGCCAGATTCGCGCACCACCGCCTGCCATTGCGGCGCCTCGCTGCGCCAGGCAGAAGCGAAGGACGCGGGCGTGTCCTGCCCGGGCACGAAGCCGCCGGCCAGGAACGCCTGGCGCACCTCCGGCAAGGCCAGCACCTCGTGCAGCACTTCGGCAAAGCGCGCCACGCGCTCGGGCGGCGTGCCCTTGGGCGCGGCGAAGCCCCACCAGTTGCCCTGTACCACGTCCGGCATGCCAGCCTGGGCCGCGGTAGGCACGTCGGGCAGGCCAGCGAAGCGCTCCGGCGCCGCCACCGCCAGGGCCCGCACCTTGCCCTGCGGCATGTAGGCCGCGGCGATGCTGTAGCCGCCGATGTACATCTGGATCTCGTTGGCCAGCAGGGCCTGCACGCCCGGCGAGGAACCGCGATAGGCGATGTGCGTCATGCCCGCGCCCATGGCGTGCGACAAGCGGTAGCCGGAAAGATGCGGCGTGGTGCCCATGCCCGGCGAACCATAATTCAGCTTGCCGGCCTGCGCGCGCGCATACTGCGCGAACTGCGCATAGTCCTGCGCCGGCACCTGCGCGCTGACATAGACGAAGGCAGGCACATCCGCCAGCTTGCCCACCGGCTCCAGGTCGGCCAAGGGGTCGAAGCCCAGCTTGCGGTACAGGAACTGGTTGATGACGAAATTGTTGGTCGCGCCCAGCACCAGCGTATAGCCGTCGGGCTTGGCGCGCGCCACTTCCAGCGCGCCGATATTGCCGCCGGCGCCGGTCTTGTAATCGACGATCAGGGGCTGGCCCAGGCGCTTTTCCAGCAGGGGCTGGATCTGGCGCATGGCCACGTCGCCCGCCGCGCCCGGCGCGTACGGCAGGACGATGCGGATGGGGTGATCGGGATACTGCGCCTGGGCGGCCAGCGGCGCTGCCGCCATGCCCAAGGCTAGCAAAACGGATACGGCGCAAGTCCGGTACGTCATGGTGTTCTCCCTGGCCGGCGGGCGTCGCCCGCGCACGCGCCGGCCCGGCGGCCGGCAGTTTTCCTCGCGGATGCTACAGGTCGATGCGCATCAGGTCGTGCGCCAGCCGCAGCGGGCCCGAGTAGTTCTTGCGGATGTCGGCCACGATCTCGTCCATCAGATGCGGCCCCATCAGCTCCACTGGCAGATGCTTGGCCGCGGCGCGCTTGATCACCGGGCTGGTCGAATCGAAATGGCCGAAGTGGGTCGCCACCAGGCTCTTGACGCCGGCGCGGCTGGCGATGATGCCCAGATCCGTGGGACTGGTATGCGCATAGGTGCCCACGCCTGTCTTGGCGCGATGCGCGATGAACGATTCGGGGAAGGTGCATTCATGGATCAGCAGGTCGGCGTCCTGCGCCAGCCGCACCATGGCTTCACAGGGCGCGGTGTCGCCGCTGAACGCGATGACCTTGCCTTCGGCCTCCACCCGCACGCCGAAGCATTCGCACACGTCGCGCGGAATGTGCTCCACCCAGTCGACCGAAATGCGCACGCGGCCGTCGTCGAACACCGGGCCGGGACTGACTTCCCGCACTTCCGGCCGCATGGCTTCCAGATTGGCCTGGCGCACCGGATAGGCGCTGCGCGCCTGGTAGTCGGTATGGTAGGCGCCGTTCTCGAACAGGTGATCGACGAAATGGCGCGTGCCCTTCGGCCCCAGCACCAGCGGCGCGCCGGTCTTGTTCAGCATCCAGCTGGAAATGACGAAGTAGGGATAGTCGCAGATATGGTCGTGGTGCAGGTGCGTCAGGAACACAAAACCCACCTTGGCGGGATCGACATTGGCGCGCACCATCTGGCGCGTGGCGCCCTCGCCGCAGTCGAACAGGTAATGGGTATCGTCATCCAGGGTCAGCAGGATGGCGGACTGGCCCCGGTCGGGATCGGGCAGCGCGGCTCCGGTTCCCAGCATCGTGATCTTCATGGTTTCCCCTTTTGCACAGGTCGTTGAACTGCGATCCAGTATAGGTATGGGGTGCATACAATCTAATCAATTATTAGAATGCTGTGATAACCAATCGGAATTACACAAAATACCTGCCACGCCCCGGATCCCAGAGCTGCATCACATCGGCGGACGCTTGCGCATGCGCCACCTCGACCTGCTGCGCGCCCTGTATGCGCTGGGCAGCGTGCACAAGGCCGCGGCCGAACTCGGCATGACGCAGCCCGCGGCCAGCAAGCAGTTGCTGGAACTGGAGGACATGTTCGGGGTGCCGCTGTTCCAGCGCACGCGCCGCGGCATCGTGCCCACGGGCTTTGGCCACGCGCTGGCGCGCAAGGCCGACGTGCTCTGGTCCGACCTGTCCGGCGCCCGCAACGAGATCGCAGCACTGGCTGCCGGCGCCAGCGGCCGCATCCGCGTCGGCGTACAGCAGGTGGCCTTGCCCGTGCTGGTGCCGCGCGCCTTGCAGCGCCTGCGCGCCGACCATGCCGGCGTCACCGTCATGCTGCAGGAAGGCGCGCACGATGCGCTGCTGGCCGGCCTGGCGCGCGGCGAACTCGATTGCGTGTTGGGACGCCTGATGCTGGACGCCACGCAACCCGTGTTCCGCACCGAGGTGCTGTACGAGGAGCCGATCTGCGTGGTGGCGCGCGTCGGCCATCCGCTGGCCAAGTCCACCCGCATCACCGCAGCCGCCTTGGCGCGGCAGGACTGGATCCTGCCACCGCCGCAGGCGCCGCTGCGCCAGCGCATCGACTCCTACTTCGCCGAGCAGGGACTGACGCTGCGCGCGCCCATGGCCGAATCGGTCTCGCTGCTGGCCAACGAGGTGCTATTGCGCAGCAGCGACGTGCTCTCGGCCATGCCGCGCGCCGTGGCGCAGCACTACGCCGCGCTGGGCGTGCTCGCCATCCTGAGATTCCGTCCCGACTGGAACCTGCCGCCGGTGGGCGTGGTGCAGCGAGCGCAGGTCGAAGCGTCGCCGGCGCTGCAGCGCTTTCTGGATGCGTTGCGGGTGGAAGCCGGGGCGCTGGGCGCGTAGCGCCGCAGCCGCCCCGCCGGTCTCAGGCGTACTGCGCGAGACCGAACCCGAAAGACCAGTTCTCTTTCGCCACTTCCACCAGATTCACGAACACGTCCTCGGGCCGCAGGCCGGGATCATCGCCCAAGCGTTGCGCGATCCGCTGGAACAGCGCTTTCTTCTGTTCCAGGCTGCGCGTGTTGTTCGCCGTGATCTGGATGTACACGAGGTCGTCGCTACGCGCCACGTCCATGTAGGTCGGGCTGTAGCGGAAGTTCGACGCCTCATGCTCGCTCATGGTCATGAATTGATCGTCTTCGGGCACATTGAACGTTTCCCGCATGGCCAGGTAGATGTTGTCGAAGATGGCCTGGCGATAGGCTTGCGGCTTTCCCGCGCGCAATGAGACATGGACTAGCGGCATGGTGGGTTCTCCCTGTTGAGCAGTCTCATGTTAGCCATCCTGATAAGCTATGGCTCTATATTTCAATGATAAGCATCTGAAATGACTGAGCGCTCGTTGGACATCGCTGCCGTCAGGGCCTTTGTCCGTATTGCCGAGCTGGGCAGTTTCACGCGCGCCGCCGAAGTCCTGCAAACGACACAGGCGGCCATCAGCCTGAAACTCAAGCGGCTCGAGGACCGGCTGGGCTTTCGCCTGATCGAACGCACGCCGCGGTACGTGGAGCTTTCGGCGCGTGGCGCCGCCTTTCTGGGACAGGCGCGCGAACTCCTGGCGGCGCACGACCGCGCGCTGTCCGTGGCGGCCGAGGACAGACAACGCCTGGCCATCGGCATCAGCGAACATGTGGCGGGCCCTGAACTGCCGGCGCTGATCGCACGCATGAACGCGGCGGATCCTCAGCTGCTGATCGAAATCCGGATTGCCTCGTCCGGCGACCTGCTCCAGAGTTTCGATCGGCGCGAACTCGATACAGTGATCGTGCGCCTGCATGCGGGACGCGACGACGGACAAGTCCTGACCAAAGAGAAATTCGGCTGGTTTGCGGCGCCCGGCTGGCAGCATCGGGCAGGAGAACCGCTGCCCCTGGCGACCATGGCGCAACCTTGCGGCGTGCGCGCCATCGCCGAACAATTGCTCGACGAATCCGGCATACCGTGGACGGAGGTCTTTGTGGGCGGCGGCGTGATGGCGGTCGCGGCCGCCGTGATGGCGGGACTCGGCGTTGCGGCGCTGTCTCCGCGCATGCTGCCCTTTGGCGCGGTCGACGCGGGCCCGAGGCTGGGACTGCCTGCCCTGCCGCAATTGCCCGTGATATTGCACACCAGGGTCAGGGACGGCCGCAAGCGCGATGCGCTAACGGCCCTGGGCGCGGCGTTCCGCAGCGCAGTGAAGGGCTGAAACCAGGGCTGAAAGCCTCAGGAACGGCCGCCCAGGCTGCCGCCGCCATCCACGCCCAGCACTTGGCCGGTGATGAAGCCCGCGTCGTCCGACAACAGGAAGGCGATTGCGGCCGCGACTTCTGCGGGCGTGCCCAGGCGCTTCATGGGCACGGAGGCCAGCGCGCGCTTTTCCGCGTCGCTGCCGGCCGGCCGCGTGGAGCGGAACATCTCGGTTTCGATCGGGCCGGGAGCCACCGCGTTGGCGGTGACGCCGTACTCGGCCAGCTCCAGCGCCCAGGTGCGCGTGCAGCCCACCAGCGCGCTCTTGGCGGCCGAATAGGCGGTGCGCTCGAGGCCGCCGTGGATGGCGCGGCTGACCACGTTGACGATGCGCCCGGCGCGGCGCACCTTCATGGATTCGATGAACGCCTGGGTAACCTGCACCGCCACGCGCACGTTCAGGTCGAGCACGTTGTACAGCGTGGCCAGGTCGATCTCGCCCAGCGGCTGGGGCGAGACGATGCCCACGTTGTTGACCACGGCGTCGACCGGGAATTTCTCGCGGATCTCGC
>JALDYL010000187.1:0-8824 GCA_032153965.1 Achromobacter sp.
CCACCGATGACCTGAAACTCGCCGTCAACGCCGCCCTCACCTTGCAGCGCCCGCTGCTGATCAAGGGCGAGCCCGGCACCGGCAAGACCATGCTGGCCGAGGAAGTGGCGCGGGCCCTGGGGCGGCCGCTGCTGCAGTGGCACATCAAGTCCACCACCAAGGCCCATCAGGGTCTGTACGAATACGACGCGGTGTCGCGCCTGCGCGACTCGCAGCTGGGCGACGAAAAGGTCCGCGACATCCGCAACTACATCGTGCAGGGCACGCTATGGCAGGCCTTCCAGTCGGCGGAGCCAGTGGTGCTGCTGATCGATGAGATCGACAAAGCCGACATTGAATTCCCGAACGATCTGCTGCGCGAGCTGGACCGCATGGAATTCCATGTGTACGAAACGCGCGAGACCATCTCGGCGCGGCATCGTCCGCTGGTCATCATCACGTCCAACAACGAAAAGGACCTGCCCGACGCGTTCCTGCGCCGCTGCTTCTTCCATTACATTCGCTTCCCCGACCGCGAGACCATGCGCGACATCGTGGCCGTGCACTATCCGCACCTGAAGCAGGAGGTGCTGCGCGCCGCGCTGGACACCTTCTTCGCGCTGCGCGACGCGCCAGGCCTGAAGAAAAAGCCGTCCACCTCCGAGCTGCTGGACTGGCTGCGCCTGCTGCTGGCCGAAGGCTCCACCGCCGCCGAGATCGATGCGCACACGGCCACGGCCGTGCCGCTGATGGCCGGCGCGCTGCTCAAGAACGAGCAGGACGTGCACCTGCTGGAGCGCCTGGCGGCCATGACGCGCGGCGGCCAACGCCGCTGAACCGCCATCACCCACCAGCGGCCTGCAAATGCTGATCGACTTCTTCTACCACCTCAGGGCGCACAAGCTCCCGGTCTCGGTCAAGGAATACCTGACCCTGGTGGACGCCCTGCGCCAGGACCTCATGGCGCCCACGCTGGACGAGTTCTACTTCCTGGCGCGCGCCACGCTGGTCAAGGACGAGGCGCTCTACGACCGCTACGACAAGGCTTTCGGCGCCTACTACAAAGGCATCGCGGCCGCCCTGCCCCCAGGCAAGGAAATCCCGCTGGACTGGCTCATCAAGCAATTCGAAAAAAGCCTGAGCCCGGAAGAAAAGGCCGCGATCGAGAAGCACGGCTGGGACAAGCTGATGGAGCTCTTCAAGGAGCGCCTGGAGGAACAGAAGGAACGCCATGCCGGCGGCAGCAAATGGATCGGCACCGGCGGCACTTCGCCTTTCGGCAATGGCGGCTACCACCCCGAGGGCATCCGCGTGGGTGGCGACTCGGCCGGCAACCGCAGCGCGGTCAAGGTCTGGGACATGCGCCAGTTCAAGGACTACGACGACCAGGTCGAGCTGGGCACGCGCAACTTCAAGGTGGCGCTGCGCCGCCTGCGGCGCTTCGCAAGGCAAGGCGCCGACATGGAGCTGGACCTGGACGACACCATCGCCAGCACCGCGCGCAATGCCGGCCACCTGGACCTGCGCATGGTCCCCGAGCGCCACAACACCGTGAAGGTGCTGATGCTGCTGGACGTGGGCGGCAGCATGGACGACCACATCGGACGCGTCGAGGAATTGTTCTCGGCGGCGCGCAGCGAATTCCGCAACCTGGAGGTTTACTACTTCCACAACTGCCCGTATGAAAGCCTGTGGCAGAGCAACCGGCGGCGCCAGAATGAACGCTTCGACACCTGGGATGTGCTGCGCAAGTACAACCCGGACTGGCGCCTGATCATCGTCGGCGACGCCACCATGAGCCCCTACGAAATCCTGCAGCCGGGCGGCTCCGTCGAGCACTACAACAAGGAGCCCGGCGCCGAATGGATGCGCCGCCTGCTGGACGCCTGGCCGAAATCGGTCTGGCTCAATCCCGAACCCACCGCATCCTGGCAATACCGCCAGTCCATCGCGCTGATGCGCGACATCATGCAGGGCCGCATGTACCCCGTGACGGTCGCCGGCCTGGAACAGGCCATGCGCATGCTATCGAAGTAGGCTTGCCGGTCACCCGTCGACCGGCTTTTCTGGCGTATCCAGCGTCAGCTGATAGAACGCCAGATCCAGCCAGCGCCCAAACTTGAAGCCTGCCTCGCGGATGGTGCCCGCATGCTTGAAGCCCAGCTTCTCGTGCAGGCGGATGCTGCCCTGGTTGCTCGCGTCGATGCCGCCGACCAGCACGTGCACCTGATTGGCGCGCGCCCGCTGGATCAGCTCGCGCATCAGCGCCTCGCCCAGGCCCAGTCCGCGAAAGCGTCCGTCCACATATACGGAATGCTCCACCGAGTACTTGAAGGCAGGCCAGGCGCGGAAGGTGCCGTAGCTGGCGAAGGCCATCAGTTCGCCGGCTGCGTTCTCGTACCCCAGCACCGGAAAACCGCTCTGCTGCTTGGTCTGGAACCAGCCCTGCATCGCCTCGCGCGGCCGCGGCTTGTAGTCGTACAGCGCGGTGGAATTGACGATGGCGTCGTTGAATATGGCCAGTATCTGGTCGGCATGGCGCTCATGCGTGCAATCGACCAGGGTTGCGCCATCCGGCGCGCGGGTTTCGGCGTGCGTAGTCATGGCGCAAATTGTAGCGAGCCGCGCGGCCTTGCGGCGATTGGCGTTGCGGCCGCCACAGGCAAAAAAAACCGGCGAAGCCGCCGGTTCAATATGGGATGTTGCCGCTTCTGGCCACTCTCAGGCGGCGCGGCTCTCCGCTGATCGGGCGGCGGGCGGCTCGCGGCGCAGGCCGGGACAACTGCGCCATGCAAGCTCATCCGCATCCATGTCCAGATCGAACAGATCGTTGGCGGCGGGCCAGGGATGGCTGCGCGCCGCCGCGCCTTCCATTTCCAGCACATGCCCGGCAAAGCCCCGGGGCGAGCCTCCGCACTCCGCAAAATAACGTTGTGTGCTCAAGTCCACCACATAGGTGGTCATGTCATGGGTCAGTATGGCCACGAATTGGCCGTCATCACTGGCATAGGCGTACTGAAACTGTCCTTTGATCCCGTCGCCGCTCAGGGAGCTGCCGGTCAGTTGGGACAAGGCACGCGTGACGATCTCGGTCAGCATGGGTCGTTCCTCCGATAAATGCGCCGGCACGATGCCGGCGGCGAAGGCGCGAACGACAAACACCGGCGCCGCGCAAGAAGCGGCGTCTGGCGTTGGACGGGAAACCTGTGGGCGGGCTGTCGCGCATCCCGTCTGCAACTGGGTCTGCAACTGGTACTGCGTGCTGAAAAGCTTACACCCGCAAGCCCGAAGGGCTCAAATCAGCCCGCCGTTTGGCCATATTGCGGCGCAGCATCACTGCTGGACGGCGCTCTCGGGCCCTTATGCCGCCGCAACCGGCGTGGCGCCTGCATCTGCGTCACCATTTTCTCGCGCGCGCCAGTCCTCGCGCCCGATCCGGTACAACACGTGCCGGCATAGCGGATGCCCAGGCGGGACGGCCGGATGGTCGAAGCCTTCCGGATCCTCCCTCATGCCCAAGCGGTCCATCACCCCGCGCGAGCGCAGATTGCCCGTGGCCGTGAAGGCCACGATCTGGTCCAGCCCGACTTGCTCGAACCCCGCGCGCAAGGCCGCCTCGGCCGCTTCGCTGGCGTAGCCCTTGCCCCAGTGCCGCTGCGCCAGGCGCCAGCCTATCTCCACGCCTGGCGCGAACGGCAGGGTCGGCGCCAGCGGCTTGATGCCGACAAAGCCGATGAAAGGCGCTACGCCCGGCGCCTCCACGGCCCAGAAGCCCCAGCCATGCTCGTCGATGCCGGCGGCCAGCCTGTCGGCCAGCGCGTCGCTTTCCTGTGCGTTCAGCGGCAGCAGGTACTCGGTGACGCGGGGATCCTGGTTCAGCGCCGCGAAAGGTTCACGGTCGGCGGCGCGCCATTGGCGCAGCACCAGGCGGGGCGTTTCGACTTCCAGGGATAGAGACATTGCGGACTTCCTTGCTTGCGGTCCCGGGCCGCGCGCCGCGGACAACACCGCGCCGCGCCCCTGAACCATTGCCAACGTATACACTCCAACGGATTCTGCCATGCCAAAGGAATTGTCTGCCATGCGCCTGTCCCTGTCGAAGCTGCCGCGCCCGCTGAGCGTGCTGCTGTTTTCCTCCTTCCTGGCCTTTCAGGCCGGCGCCGCCAGTCTGCCGGCGGGCGTCTCGGAGGCCGCCTCGATTGAAGGCATCACCGAATACCGCCTCGCCAACGGCCTGAGAGTGCTGCTGGTTCCCGACGAATCCAAGCCGTCCACCACCGTCAACATGACCTACCTGGTGGGCTCGCGCAACGAGAACTACGGCCAGACCGGCATGGCGCACCTGCTGGAGCACATGCTGTTCAAGGGCACCTCCACCACCCGCAACGCCATGGGCGAGTTCTCGCGCCGCGGCCTGCAGGCCAACGGCTCGACCTCCAGCGACCGCACCAACTATTTCGCCAGCTTCGCCGCCAACCCCGATACCCTCAAGTGGTACCTGGGCTGGCAGGCCGACGCCATGGTCAATTCCCTGATCGCCAAGGAAGACCTGGATTCGGAAATGACCGTGGTCCGCAATGAAATGGAAAGCGGCGAAAACAGCCCCTTCCGCATCCTGATGCAGAAGATGCAGTCCGCGGCCTTCCAGTGGCACAGCTACGGCAAGAACACCATCGGCGCCCGCTCCGACGTCGAAAACGTGGACATCGGCCAGTTGCGCGCCTTCTATCACGAGTACTATCAGCCCGATAACGCCGTGCTGATCGTGGCGGGTAAATTCGACCCGCAGGCGACCCTGACCGACATCGAGGAAACGCTGGGCAAGCTGCCCAAGCCCGAGCGCAAGCTGCCGCCCGAATACACGGTTGAACCGGCGCAGGACGGCGAACGTTCCGTGACCCTGCGTCGCACCGGCGGCACGCCGCTGGTCGCGGCCATGTACCACATCCCGGCCGCCGGCAGCGCCGATTTCGTGCCGCTGGACCTGGCCGCCACCATCCTGGCCGACACGCCCTCAGGCCGTCTCTACCACGCCCTGGTGCCGACCAAGCTGGCCTCGGGCGTATTCGGCTTCACCATGGAAAACCTGGACCCGGGCCTGGCGATGTTCGCCGCCCAGCTTACGCCGGGCAAGAGCCTGGACGCCGCGATGAAGGCGCTGACCGGCACGCTGGAGTCCCTGGCCAAGAAGCCCTTCACCCAGCAGGAGCTGGACCGCGCCCGCAGCAAATGGCTGACCGCCTGGGAGCAGACCTACAGCGATCCTGAGCAGGTCGGCGTGGCGCTGTCCGAGGCCATCGCCGCCGGCGACTGGCGCCTGTTCTTCCTGCAGCGCGACCGCGCCCGCAAGGCCACGCTGGCCGAGGTGCAGCACGCCGCGACCACCTACCTGGTCCAGAGCAACAGCATCGAAGGCCGCTACATCCCCACCGAGAAGCCCGTGCGCGCGCCGCAGCAGCAACGCGTGGACCTGACGGCAGTATTCAAGGACTACAAGGGCGATCCGGACTTCAAGGCGGCCTCGGCCTTCGATCCCACGCCCGAGAACATCGACAAGCTGACGCAACGCAAGAAGCTGGATCTGCCCAACGGCCCCGTGCAGCTGGCGCTGCTGCCCAAGGCCACGCGCGGCAACCGGGTGCAGGCGCAGATGCTGATCCAGTTCGGCAATGAAAAGGATCTGCTCGGCCAGCGCGTGAATTCCAGCGCCGTGGCCGACCTGCTGACCCGCGGCACGGCCAAGCTGTCGCGCCAGGACATCCAGGACCGCCTGGACAAGCTGCAGGCCGAACTCGGCTTCAGCGGCGGTGGCACCACGCTCAAGATCGCCATGTCGACCAAGGGCGAAAACCTGCCCGAACTCACTGCGCTGGCGCTGGACATCGTCCGCAACGCCAACTTCCCCAAGGAACAGCTCGAGGAATACCAGCGCCAGCTCGAAACCTCGATCCAGAACGCCATGACCGAACCCTCGGCGCTGGCCGGACGCGCGCTGGCCCGTCAGGACAATCCGTGGCCCGCCAATGACCTGCGCTACGTGCCGACCTTCGAGGAATCGCTGGCCGGCGTGCGCGCCCTGAACCGCGACGCCCTGGCCAAGTTCCATTCCAAGTTCTACGGCGCCGGCAATATCGAGTACTCGGCAGTGGGCGATTTCGAGCCCGCGGCCGTGGAGAAGGCGCTCAAGACCGGCTTGGCCGGCTGGAAGAAGGCGCCCGCCTACACCCGCGTGCCCAACCCGTACCGCGACATTCCCGCCAAGCAGTTCGACATCGACACGCCCGACAAGGCCAATGCGTTCTACATCTCGCGCATGCCGCTGAAGCTGCAGGACACGGATGCGGACTACGCCGCGCTGTACCTGGCCAACTACCTGTTCGGCGCCTCCGAAACCTCGCGCCTGTGGAACCGCGTGCGCGAAACCGACGGCCTGTCGTACAACGTGCGCAGCTCGCTGGCGGTCTCGTCGTTCGAACCCTCCGCCAGCTGGACCATGTACGCCATCTACGCGCCGCAAAACCGCGAGCGCCTGGAAAAGGCCATCGGCGAAGAACTGGCGCGCGTGCTGAAGGACGGCTTCACGGACAAGGAAATCTCGGACGGCATCACGGCCTTGCTGAACTACCGCAACCTGGCCCGCGCCCAGGACGACGTCCTGGCCAGCACCTGGCTGGACTACATGCAGCGCGGCCGCACGTTCGCCTGGTCCGCCGACATGGACAAGAAGATCTCCGCGCTGACGGCCGACTCGGTCAATGCAGCCCTGCGCAAAACCTTGCGCGCGGACGGCTTCAGCACGGCGGTTGCCGGCGACTTCAAGAAGAAACCGGCGCCCTGAGCAAGCCTGCCCCCTTCTTCAAGGCCCCGCCACGGCGGGGCTTTTTTTGGCGCGCAATCCTTGCCCAGCTCACCAAAATTCATGGGACCACCGCTCGACTATGCCAAAAATGGATGAAATTGCAGTAGTGGACTTTATTACTCGGATATTTGGAAAGATGTTTTCAAGAAATACGGGTTTATCCCAGGTGGGATGACGCGCACAATTCAGTCATCGGGAACACACAACGAACCACGACGGAGGGCCGCCGGATTCGGTCCCCAACCAAGACGAATTGGAGGTCTACCATGAAAACCCTAACCACCACCCTGTTGCTATCCCTGGCCCTGGTTGGCGTTGGCGCCCAAGCCGCCGGCGTTGAACAAGCCAAGAGCAGCGCCCAGGTCGCGACCGAGCTGCAGCAAGCCAAGGCCAGCGGCCAGTACACCTTCGGCGAGCTGGACTATCCGCCCGCCCTGCCCCAGACCACCAGCCTGAGCTCGCAGGAAGTGCAAGCCCAGCTGCAACAAGCCAAGATCAGCGGCCAGTACACCTTCGGCGAACTGGAATACCCGGCGGCCGTGTCCGCCCCCGCCAGCGCCAAGACGCGCGCTGATGTTCAGCAGGAACTGGCGCAAGCCAAGGCCAGCGGCCAATACACGTTCGGCGAACTCGAGTACCCGCCGATCACCCGGTGAGCTGCTTGCTGTGGCCCGGCCGGCCTCGGACGGCATCATGGTTTGAGGCCGGTTTTTTATCGGCGACAGCGGCGGTCGAAGTAGCAGTAGCAGTAGATGTAGATGTAGATGTAGATGTAGATGTAGATGTAGCAGTAGAAGCTGAAGTTTGAAGTCGATACAGCAGTTGCATTACTCGCAGTAGCAGTAGCAGTAGCACAGGACCGCGGCGCAAGCCGCGGTCTTTTCATATGCGCGCTGCCCATGCCTATCCGCCCAGGGCAAAAAAAAGCCGCGACCATGGTCGCGGCTTTCGTCTTGGCTCAGGCGATTCAGCTGAAGAATTCCTTCACCCGGTCGGTCCAGGACTTGCTTTGCGGCGAATGGCGGTCGCCGCCGTCGTTCAGCGAAGCCTCGAACTGGCGCAGGATGTTCTTCTGGTCATCGCTCAGGCGCACCGGCGTTTCCACCACCACATGGCAATACAGATCGCCCGGGTAGCTGCCGCGCACGCCGCGGATGCCCTTGCCGCGCAGGCGGAAGGTCTTGCCGGACTGCGTGCCTTCGGGGATCGAGATCTCGGCCTTGCCGCCCAGCGTCGGCACCTGGAGTTCGCCGCCCAACGCCGCGGAGGTGAACGGGATGGTCAGTTCGCAGTGCAGGTCGTCGCCGTCGCGCTGGAAGATCTTGTGCTGCTTGATGTGGATTTCCACATACAGGTCGCCCGGAGGGCCGCCGTTGATGCCCGGCTCGCCGTTGCCGCTGGAGCGGATGCGCATGCCGTCGTCGATGCCGGCAGGAATCTTGACCTGCAGCGTCTTGTTGCGGCGAATGCGGCCCACGCCGTCGCAGGCGGGGCAGGGATCGGTGATTTCCTTGCCGTTGCCATGGCAGGTCGGGCAGGTCTGCTGCACGCTGAAGAAACCCTGCTGCATGCGCACGGCGCCCGAGCCGCCGCAGGTGCGGCAGGTCTTGGGCGAAGTACCGACCTTGGCGCCGGAACCGTGGCAGGTGTCGCAGTTTTCCCAGCTGGGCACGCGGATCTCGGTGTCGAAGCCGGCCGCGGCCTGCTCCAGCGTGATTTCCAGCGCGTACTTCAGGTCGGCGCCGCGGTAGACCTGCGGGCCGCCGCCACGGCGGCCACCGCCGCCGCCGCCGCCGCCGCCGAAGATTTCTCCGAAGATATCGCCGAAGGCGTCGGCAAAACCGCCGCCCATGCCGCCGCCCATGCCGGCGGAGTTGGGGTCCACGCCCGCATGGCCATAGCGGTCGTAGGCGGCGCGCTTCTGATCGTCACCCAGGACCTCGTAGGCTTCCTTGGCTTCCTTGAACTTCTCTTCGGCTTCTTTGC
>JALDYL010000188.1:0-8810 GCA_032153965.1 Achromobacter sp.
GCCTGTACCAGGACATCCGCAAGTCGTTGGAAGACGCGGGCTTCCAGCCGCCGATCCCCATGCGCGAGATCCAGAATGCCAAGCCGGGAGCCGCGGCCTGAAGCAGGCTGGTCTTCGCTGGAATGACAAAGGGCGCCCGCTGGGCGCCCGTTTTTTTTCTGGCTGCGGCAGACCTCAGGCCTGCATCGACAGGCGCGCCAGCTCGTTCTTGATCCAACCGGCGATTTCGCGCTGGCGCTGGGCCGGCATGCGGTCGATGATGGCCGTGACGCTGACCGCCAGGATCGGCGCGCCCTGCGCATCCAGCAGCGCGCAGCCCACGCCGAGCGCGCCGCGCACCGCGTGGTTGCCCACCACCGAATAGCCGCGGGCGCGGGTGTTCTCGATCAGGCGGTACATTTCCTGCGGCGTCATGCCGCCGTATTCGTCCAGCCGGCCCGAGTTGCGTTCGACGATGCTGCGCGCAACATCGTCGGGCAGGGCGGCCAGCAAGGCCATGCCGCCCGAGCCCACGCCCAGCGGCTGGCGCTTGCCGGCGTAGGTGGCCAGGATCTGCACCGGATAGCTGCCGATCTCGCGATGCAGGCTGATGGAGTCGTCTTCTTCGCGCACTACCAGGAATACCGCGTCACCGGTGCGGTCGGCCAGACGCCGCAGCACGGGCAGCAGCTGGCGCACGCGCGGATCGCGCGAGCGCGTGTCCGGGTCCACCGCGAGCTGGGCGCGGTATTTCTTGGTGCCGGTCACGGCCAGCACCAGCCCGGCGTCCAGCAGGGCGGCCAGCAGTCGATAGATGGTGGGACGCTGTATGCCCGTGAGGCGGGCGATATCGGTCACGCTCAGGCCATCGGGGCCCTGGTCCCGCAGGGCCGCCAGGACGGCCAAGCCGCGCCGCAATGTGCGTGGACCCGCGGCCCCAGCGTCGCTATCTTGCATGAAAATCTCTGAAAACTCGGGTTGTTACGGAATATTCAAGGGAAAACCACTGTCCGTACTGTGGACTCTACCTTGATGCAGTGCATGTGTATAGCTCAGAATGCTGCATCGAACAATTCAAATCGTCCATTCAATGGACAGTACCTGCACGGAGACTCTATGACTACAGGTCAAAAGCCTGGACTGCGGCGCATCGCCGCGACCCTTCTGGCTACCGCCGCAAGCGCATTCGCAATGGGTTCGGCCCAGGCCGCCTACCCCGACAAACCTGTCCGCATCGTGGTCGGTTTTTCCGCCGGCGGCACCACTGACGTGATCGCCCGCATCATGGCCAAAGAACTGACCGAAAGCCTCGGCCAGTCCTTCGTGGTCGAGAACAAGCCGGGCGCCGGCAGCAATATCGCCACCGACCAGGTAAAGCGCGCAGACCCCGACGGCTACACGCTGCTGTTCGTGGCCGTGACCAGCGCCATCAACCAGACGCTGTACAAGAACGTCAACTTCGACCTGACCAAGGATTTCACGCCGGTGGCGCTGGGCGCCAAGGTGCCGAACATCCTGGTGGTGAACCCGGCCGTGCCCGTGAAGTCGGTGCAGGAGCTGGTGGACTACGCCAAGAAGAATCCCGGCAAGCTGGCATTCGCCTCTTCCGGCAGCGGCACGTCCATCCACATGGCGGGCGAACTGTTCAAGATGCAGACCGGCATTGACGTGCTGCACGTGCCCTACAAGGGCAGCGCGCCGGCCGTGACCGACCTGATCGGCGGCCAGGTGCAGTTCATGTTCGACAACATGCCGTCGGCCTGGCCGCACGTGCAATCGGGCAAGCTTCGCGCCCTGGCCGTGACCACGACGGAACGCTCCAAGAGCGCGCCTGACGTGCCGACCATGAAGGAATCCGGTTTCGCCAACTTCGACGTGTCCTCGTGGTTCGGGCTGATCGCGCCTGCGGGCACGCCGCCGGACGTCGTGAACAAGCTCAACGCGGCCATGGTCAAGGCGTTGGACAAACCCGAAGTGCAGCTCAGCTTCGAGAAGCTGGGCGCCGTGGGCGTGAAGACGACGCCGGCCGAATTCGGCCAGTTCATCAAGTCGGAAGTGGAAGGCTGGGCCCCGGTGGTCAAGGCCTCGGGCGCCAAGGTGGACTGATTTTCGATTTCCGGGCGGCGAGCCGCCCGGCAAACCTTGCTGGGGGACAGGCGTAAAGCCTGCTCCCCTATTTTTTTGCGTCGCCGTTGCGGCGCGCCGTGGCCAGCATGGCGGTGCAGACCCCGCGCATCATGTCCACCTCGTCGCGGCTCAGCGCCAGGCGGGAGTACAGGTGCCGCATGCGCGGCATCAGCTTCTTGGGGTGGGCCGGATCCAGGAACTGCACGCCGACCAGCGCCTCTTCCCAGTGCGCGAGGAAGGCCTGCACGGCTTCGCTGGAAGCCGGCGCGGCGCCGCGCGGCGTCTCTTGCGCGGTGGACGCGGGCAACAGCGCCGCGCCCTGGTCCACCAGCAGCGCGTAGCGCAGCTCCCAGGCGGCCAATTGCAGGGCCTGGGCCACGTTCAGCGAGCTGTACTCGGGATTGGCCGGAATGTGGCAGATGCGCTGGCACAGCGCGATCTGGGCGTTGGTGAGCCCGGCGCGTTCGGTGCCCAGCACCACGGCGGCCACGCCCTCGGCCGTTTCGCCCAGGTGGGCGCGGGCCAGTTCGGCCGCCTGGCGGATGTCGCAGGGCGGGGGGCCCAGGTCGCGCACCCGCGCGGTCAGCGCGAACGCCATGGTGACCGGGGCCAGCGCTTCTTCCAGGGACCCGTAGATGCGGGCATTTTCCAGTACGTCCAGCGCGCCGCTGGCGAGAGCCACGGCCTCCGGCTGGCTTGTTACATCTGGAAATTTAGGCTCGACCAACACCAGTTCGGAGAAGCCCATCGTCTTGATGGCGCGGGCCGCCGAACCCACGTTTCCGGGGTGGCTGGGGTTCACCATAACGAAGCGAACACGTGAAAATGCTTGAGTCATTTAAAATGGCACGTTTGGCTTAGTGCCTTCCTGGTTTTTTGGGTCGATTTCCCCCTGTCGGGGAACGGCGGACCGGGAGGCGGCAAGCGGCCTATCATCAAGCCAACTCATCGCATTCGTACGGAATTTTATGCACCCGATGCTCAACATCGCCATCAAGGCGGCCCGGCGTGCCGGCACCATTATCAACCGTGCCAGCATGGATTTGGAACGACTCAGCGTGGCTCGCAAGGGGCCGCGCGATTATGTCACGGAAGTCGATCGCGCCGCCGAGGAGTCCATCGTCGAGACGCTGCATGCCGCCTATCCGGACCATGCCGTGCTGGGCGAGGAATTCGGCCTGCAAGGCCCCGACCAGGCCGAATTCCAGTGGATCATCGATCCCCTGGACGGCACCACGAACTTCATCCACGGCCTGCCCAACTACGCCGTGTCGATCGCGCTGACGCAGCGCGGCCAGGTCACGCAGGCGGTCATCTATGACCCGACCCGCAATGAACTGTTCACGGCCAGCCGTGGCAGCGGTACCTTCCTGAACGACCGCCGCGTGCGCGTCTCGGGCCGCACCCGCTACCACGAGGCCCTGCTGGGCGCGCACTGGCCCAACTCCGGCGATCCGGAACAAGGCTCCGCGCGTTTCCGCCAGATGGCCGAAGGCAGCACCGGCGTGCGCCGCCTCGGCTCCACCGTGCTGGACCTGGCCTACGTGGCCTGCGGCCGCCTGGACGGCTTCTGCGGCGTGGGCCTGAAGGCCTGGGACCTGGCCGCGGGCAGCCTGATGGTGCTGGAAGCGGGCGGCCTGGTCGCCGACTTCGACGGCGAGCAGGGCTGGATGGACAGCGGCAACGTGCTGGCCGCCAGCCCCAAGATCTTCACGCAGATGCTGTCGTCGCTGAATCCGCCTTCGGCGGCTTGAGGCAGGGCACTACCGCAAGTACGAAAAACCGGCCGATGGCCGGTTTTTTTCATGCACGGAAGAAGGCTCAGGCGGCTTGGTCTTGCAACACCAATCGCCCATCCGGCAGCACAAACCACGCGCGCAGCCCCAGTTCCCGCGCCACTGTCTGAGTCGCCTCCAGCGGCATATGCGAAAACGCCGTGGACAGCGCATCGGCCGTGGTGGCGGACGGCGCCATGACGGACACGCTCAGGTACCGCGGCCGCGCGCGGCCGGTGCGGGGATCGAACAGATGCGTGTACCGGCCCGCGGGGTCGAGGGCGGTGCCATAGCCGCCGGAAGTCGCCAGGGCCTGGTTCGTCATGCTGGCGCTGGCGAGCAGGCGCGCCGGGTCCCGCGGGTCGGCGATGCCGACCTTCCAGGGCTGAGACGCGCTGCGGCTGTCCAGCCCCTGTATTTCGCCCATGTCCACCAGCGCCCGTTCCAGCCCGCCGCGCCTGAGCAGGTCGGTGACGCGGTCGGTGATGTAGCCCTGGGCGATGCCGTTGAGCGTGATGCCCATGCCGGGCCGCAGCAGTTCGATGCGGCTGCCGTCCAGCTTCACGTCGGCATGGGACACGCGCGACAGCGCCTGCGCGATGGCCTGCGGCGGCGGACCGTCGGCGGCCGCGCCCGGCTGCGAGAAGTGTTCGGCATATAGCTGCCACAAGGGCTGCACGGTGGGATCGAACATGCCTGAGGTCAGTTCGCTGTAGCGCCGGCTTTCGCTCAAGAGCCGCAGCAGGTCGGCCGGCGGATTGTCCAGGAAGCCCTGGCGGTTCAGGACCGACAGCGCGCTGTCGTCGCGGTACAGGCTGAAGATGGCTTCCAGCCGCCGCAGTTCCTGCAAGGACTGGGCGATCAGGCGTTGGGCCGCGGCGGTGTCGGGATGGTAGAGGCGCAGCTCGGCGTCGGCCCCCAGCGCCGTGCCTTGCCAGGTGATGGGCACGATCGAGGCGGCGGCGCGGCGCGCGGCGACGGGAGCGAGCGCCAGCGCGCTGGCTGCGGCGGCGATGCCGATGAAACGGCGGCGGGTAGGGTTCATGGCGATAGGCCTGTAGAGGCACGGGCTATTGGGCGAAGACATAGCTTTCCGGCACCTCGGTAAAGGTGACGACGCGGCCGCCGTGGGTGTCGGCGAAAGCCTGCGCATGGTCGCGGCGGGAGAAGGGGATGGCGTCCTCGGCGCCCATGCCGCCGATGTAGCGGCCTTCGATGACGTAGTACGCCTGCCGCGCGTCGATCCAGGCGGACGGGTCCGGCGCGCCGCCGGCGCCCGCGGTGGACATGTCGTTGACGTAGATGGCGCTGACGCCCTTGGGCTCTTCGGGCAGCAGCGTGTAGGCAAAGACCTGCTTGATCGAGGAGAACCAAACCGGCGCCGCCTGTCCCTTGAGGAATATCTGCCCCTTGGGGCCGTTGTGCTCGTTGAGCGCCATGCCGCAGTAATGGCCGACGGACTCGGCCGTCACGGCCTGGGGTGGGGGCGCGGCTTCGGGCGCGGCGCCGCTGCCGCAGCCCGCGGCCAGCAGCAAGGTAGAGACGGCCAGGAGGAGTCGCAGGCGTTTCATAATGGCTTGTTCCTGAAAGCCGCGGTCGCCAGCAGGAACGGCACGGCGATCCACAGCAGCAGCGCCGCGATCAGCGCGGCGAGCGGCAGGCTGGCCTGGTCGCTCACGCCCGCCATGCCGGCATACAGCGAAATGTTCTCGAAGCCCGTCAGGTTGAGCAGGCGGTACACGTCGGACGGGTTGAGCAGCAGTAGCGCATTGAGCAGGCCGGGGCTGATGTGACGGCCCTGGTCGGCCGCCAGCACGCCCAGCAGCGCCATGTCGTAGATCACCACGAAGAACAGCCAGACGCCGACCGCGATGCCGGCCGCGGTGGCGCGTTCGCGCACCAGGGAGCTGATCAGGTAGCCCATGGCGAGAAAGCTCGCGCCCAGCAGCACGCTGGCGCCGATCAAGAGGGCGAACGGCTGCCAGGCGCTGGCGTCCAGGCCGCCATAGGCCCATTGCAGCGCCAGCCCTGCGGAGCCGTAGCCCGCGCCCGTGGCCAGCGCCAGGATGGCCAGGTGGCCGATGAACTTGCCGATCAGCACCTGGCCGCGCGACACGGGATAGCTGAGCAGCAGCGCCATGGTGCCCCGGTCGACCTCGCCGACCACAGCGTCATAGGCCAGCAGCATGGCGATGAGCGGCACCAGGAAGATCGACAGGCTGGACAGGCTGACCACCGTGACGGTCAGCGGTTCGGCCTTGACCGTGCCCGTGGGCGAGCTGCCCAGGAGGCCCAGCGCCAACGCCAGCGCGGCCAGCAGCAGGGCGGTCGCCAGCACCCAGCGGTTGCGCAGGCCGTCGCGGATTTCCTTGCCGATGATGGTGCATACCGCGTTCATACGTCTTCCCGTTCAAGCAGATGTGCGTAGATGTCGTCCAGGCCCGGGACCTGGATGTCGAGGTCGGCGATGGCCGCGGACAGCGCGCCGATGCCGCGGATCGCCTCCACCTTGCCGCTCTCGGGGCAGGTCAGCTCGTAGCGCCCGGCGTCGATGCGGCGCCATTCGCCGCCAGGCGGCGGCGCGCTGGCTTCGGCCAAGGTCAGGCGGATGCGGATGGGCAGGCCGGTGGAGCGCCGCAGCGCCGACATGGCGCCATCGGCGATCTTTTTTCCGGCCTTCATCACGACGATGCGGTCCGCGTGGCCGGCCAGTTCGGACAGGGCGTGCGTGCTCAGCAGTATCGTGGCGCCGGCCGCGCGCAGTTCATGCACGATGTCGTAGAACATCAGGCGCGAGGCTGGGTCCAGGCCGGTGGTGGGCTCGTCGAACAGCAGCACGCGGGGCTGGCCCAGCAGCGCCTGGGCCAGCGCCAGGCGCTGCCGCATGCCCTTGGAGTAGCCGCCCACGCGGCGGCGCGCGGCGCCGGCGATGCCGACCTTCTCCAGCAGCGCGGCGTTGCCCGACAACGGCTGGCGCTTGAGCCTGGCGTAGAACGCCAGGGTTTCCTCGCCCGTCATCGACGGATGCAGCGCCACGGTTTCGGGCAGATAGCCGATGCGGCCACGCAGGCGCGCCGCGGCCGGGCTATGGGCATCCTGGCCGAAGATCGCGACGCGACCGCGGGTGGGGCGTATCAGGCCCAGGATGAGTTTGATCATCGTGCTCTTGCCGGCGCCGTTGTGTCCGGCGAGCGCGACGCATTCGCCTTCGCGCAGTTGCAGGTCCAGGCCGTCGATGGCCTGGTGCGCGCCATAGTGCTTGCTGACGCCGGTAAGCGCCACCAGGTCGGTGCTCATGGTGATTCCTTGGAGCTTGCGGTGGGCGGGGGCTGCATCAGCGGGGCGCTGTCTATCACGCCGCCGGGCAGGATGGCGGGAAACTGCGACTGCGCCCAGCGCACGATGGAAATCGACGGACTGTTCAGCAGGATGCGGGCCGCCGGCGCGCGCCACAGCAGCTGGTCGACCACGTCGTTGGGCCGGTAGGCGGTATCGGCGATGCCGTCGCCGTCCAGGTCGAAGGCGGTGTTGTCGCTCCAGTAGTTGCCGCGTCCGTCCACCGACCAATCCAGCGTCCGCGTGCCCACGTACTTCACCTGGTTGCGGTTGTTGATGAAGGCGTTGCCGGAGATCCGGTTGCCTTCGGACCCGGCGGTGAAATGCACGCCGATGTCGCAGTTGGAAAAATGGTTGTCCAGGAAGGTGTTGCGGTTGGCGTTGTAGATGAACACGCATTTCCCGGCGCGGTCCACGGTGTTGTTGGCGATCGTGGAATGGTTGGCGTAGTTCAGCATCAGGCCCTGCTCATGGCTGTCCAGCGCGACGTTGTCGCGCACCACCAGCCGGTGCGAGTACATGATGGCGTAGGCGATGTCGGTGCCGGTCGAAACGTTGCCGCTGATCTCGCTGTCGTTGGTGTACATGTAGTGCACCGCATAGCGCAGGTCATGGAAGCGGTTGCCGCTGAACGTGTTGAGCTTGCTGGTGTTGACGAAGATGCCGTCGCGGCCGGCGGATATGTCGTTGTCCAGCACGCGCGTGCCAGGGGTGTTCCAGAGCGTCACGCCGTTGCCTCTCTCGGCCACGCGCAGCTCCTTGTTGCCCACGATGCGGTTGCCGCGGACGGTGGCGTCGGCCGGCCCCCAGACGTGCACGCCGACCAGGTTGTCCAGCACGTCGTTGCGCTCCACCAGCGCGCGGTGCGCCTCGCGGTCCAGGAAGATGCCGGCGTCCATGTCGGACAGGCTCAGGCCGGAACGCGTGACGGTCAGGTTGCGCAGCGACACGTCCGCCGCCGTGACCCAGACCGTGCGCCCCTGGCGCGTGCCGACGATGATGGCTGAACGGTCCTGTGGGCCTTCCAGTGTGAGCGGCTTGTCGATGACGATGCCGCCGGCGTAGGAACCGGACGCCAGCCGCAGCACGTCGCCGGCCGCGGCAGAGGCGACTGCCGCCGCCAGGTCCGCGCCCGGCAGCGCCAGCCCGGCCGCCGCCAGCAGCATGGCGCCGGCGGCTTTGCCTGCGCGCATCGTCAGGATTGCGGCGAGCTTCATAAGCGCTACGCGGTCTTCTTGGGATGAACGACCATCTGGCCGGACATCTCCATGTGCAGCGCGTGGCAGAACCACTGGCAGTAGTACCAGTACACGCCCAGACGGTCTGCCGTGAAGGTGACCGAGGCGGTGGCCTGGGGTCCGATCTCCATGGCGATGCCGTGGCCTTCCAGCGTGAAGCCGTGCGTCAGGTCCTCGATCACTTCCATGTTCGTCACGAACACGGTGACCTCGTCACCCTGGTTCACCTCGAACTTCTTGAGGCTGAACATGGGCGCGACCGCCATCATGTACACGCGCACCTTGTTGCCGTCGCGCACCACCTTGGCCGCGTCGTCCAGCGAGACGCCGTCCTTCTTGGCCATCTGCCGTGCAT
>JALDYL010000029.1:0-42685 GCA_032153965.1 Achromobacter sp.
ATCGAGAACATGCGGGATTGCTCCGTAGGTTGTGCTGCTGGGGAAGGGTTAGGCGTCGGGCGCGGCCAGAATTCCAGCCAGGAAAACAAGGCTGGTGGCGGCGGGCGGGTCGGTATCAAGCGGGCCAATGGCCAGTTCGTCGGCCAGCTTGGCGATCATTTCCTTGACCTCAAGAAGCTCAGTGCCAGCCAGACCAGCCTGGCGCTTCATGGGGTTGCCCGAAAGTTGGATGGCGGGGCTTTGCGCAAGCTGGCGCGCGGCCAGGCGCAGAATGTGGCCGAGGGTGTCGACCTCGTGGCCATTGGCGTGCACATAGAAGGTGCGGGACAGTTCGCATTGCATGGTTGATTCCTTAAGCGGCCTTGCGGCGCAGGGTGTCGACCATCGCGCGCAGCTCGGCTTCGAACTGGAGCAGGGCGGTCAGCAGGGTCTTGATGTAGGCCTCGTCGCGCGGGATGCGCTGCACGTACAGGCGCCAGGGCTCGGCCATGCGCGGGTCGTAGCTGATGAAGTCCCACCACTGGCGGCCGGTCACGAGCATGTTTCCCTGCACCTGGGGCTTGTGGGCCTCGGGCATGCCTTCCAGCAACGTCTGGATATGCACCTGCTCGTCGTGAGGGCATTTCGATTCGATGCCGCCGTCTGCGCCGATCAGGCCGTCCGGACTGGCACCGATGAACGAATGCACCGGGTGCAGGACAAAGCCGCTTTCCTCCACCAGCGCGCCTTTTTCGACCATGTAGGCTTCCTTGGCGGCGTCTTCCAGGTCGCGGCCCCACGTCAGAGACTTGGCCCCAATCTCGCGGCGCGGGATGCCGGCAAGGCGCTCGAATGCCAGCGTGCGCATTAGCTTCGTGCGCTCCAGCGTCGGCTCCGCCACCTTCTGCTGGCCCTTGCGCGGGCCGCTCTTGTAGACGCCGTCGCCGGGCGTCAAGGCGATGGCTGCGGCGAAGTTGCTGGCGGTGATCTTGCCCGCGCGTTCCTGGCGCCATTCCTCGGTGCGTTGTTCGGCGGGCGCGTTCATTCTTGGACGCCTTCGAAGGGGTTGTCTTCGGTGGCCTGCACTTCTTCCGTGGCTTCCGGCTGTGCGGCCTGCGTGGGCGTGGCGTCCTCGGCGGCGGCCAGGGCCTTGAGGCGCTTGATTTCATCTGCGCCCACTGCCGCGCGCTCGTCCTTGCTCAGCTTCTTCCAGGCAGTTTCAAGATCGGCGATGCGCTGCGGCGCGGCGTCGTCGCTGCGCGCAATCATTTCCAAATCGCGGATGACTTGGTCGCGGTCGACCTGCGCCGCCGGTTGCGGCTTGGCCGCCTGGGCGAACTCGGTGGCTGTGCGCGGGGTGATGTCGCGCTCGCGCGGCTGGACGTCGGCCAGCTCGTCGGACGTGTACACGCCCAGCAGCGCGCCCGGGGTGTAGGCGCGAGTCCAGTTCTTGACCTGCAAATAGCCCATCTGCTGGCGCGGGTTCGTCTTCCAGAGCGGGGAGTTCTTGGTGGTGACGTCGGAGACCTTGAGCCATTCGCCCCACGTGATGTCCGCTTCGCCAGCAATGACTGCGCCGACGCGGCATTGCAACCCGTTGCCGTCGCCCTGGTATTCGTAGTGGAAACGGCCCGTGATGGCGCCAGACGACTGCACCACTGCGTTGACCAACTGTGCTTCATAGCCAAGCTGCCCGTTTACCAGGTGTGTTTTCTGGGCGACCACGAAGGGGTTCATGTTCCACTGCATCGCCTGCATGATCACGGCCATGCAGTCGGACGGGCTGCCCTGCAAGTGCTTCGGCACGGTGGCGCGCCCGGCAGCCATCATTTCGGCGGCGCGCATCATGCTGTCCATGTTGTCAGCGTGCAGCACCAGCCCGCTGGTGGTGGTGTTGGCCGCCGGCAGGTCCAGGGCGGTGGTTTGGGATTCGATCGTGGTGGCTTCAGACATTGCGTTCTCCTGCCCGAGACTCGGCCGGGCGTGTTGGATGGTTAGGCGGCCAGGTCGGCCATTGCGGGGTTGGTGAACTTGGCCAGCCAGGTCAGAACGTGCTCGGGCTCGACGCCGTAGTGCTGCGCCAGCACGGCGACGATTTCGGCGTTGCCCGGGCCGTTGACCAGAAACTCGGCTTCTTCGCGGCGGGCTTGCTCGGCGAGGCGTTCGCGCTCGGCCGCTTCGGCTACGGCGCGCGCGGCGGCTTCCTTCTCCCGCTGGGCACGGGCGGCGGCGTCGGCCTTTTCCTGCTCAGCGCGGCGCACGGCGGCCTGCTGCGCTTCGAACTCGCGGCGCTGGCGGTCGATTTCTTCCTGCTGGGCGCGCAGCACGGCGGCGGCCTCATCCTGCTGACGCTTGAGTTCAGCGGCAGCAGCTGCATCCTTGCGGGCCTGCTCGGCGCGCGCGGCCTCCTGGCGCGCGTCTTCGGCAGCGCGCTCGGCTTGCAGGCGGCGCTGCTGCTCTGCCAGTTCGGCGCGCTCCTTGGCCAGCCGTTCGTCTTCTGCCTTGCGGGCAGCGGCGGCTGCGGCTTCCTGTTCCAAGCGCTGGCGTTCAAGCGCTGCGCGTTCTTCAGCCAGCCGCGCCGCTTCCTGTTCCTGCGCCAGCGCCGCGGCGTGCATCTGCTCCAGCTTGGCGCTGGTGTCAGCCTGCAAGGCCATGGCTTCGCCAGCGCGGTGTTCGTACAGTTCTGTGGTGATGGGCAACTCGGCCACGGCGGCCAGCAGCGCGGCGACCTCGGCCGCGCTCTTGCCGGCGGCCCGCACCGGATACTGGCCAAACTCATTTATGCGCGTCTGGATCGCCTGCTGGCGCGCCAGTTCGGCCGCTTCCTTCGCCGCCTTGATTTCCGCCTTGCGGGCCTCTTCGGCCTTGATCTGGGCGTCGATCGGCTCTTCAACCGCCTTCACCTCATCCTTGATGCTGGACAGGATGGCGCGCATTTCGCGCTGCTTGGCCAGCATCGGCTTGTTCCAACCTTCATAGGCGGCATCGGCCGACGTGCGGATGCTGACGCAGCGCGACCGCGCGGCACGCGCTGCCTTATCGCCGGCCGAGGTGCTGACGTCGAACTGCACGCCGGCCAGGTCTTTGCGAAGCTCGGCCAGGCCTTTCTGCACGGCGTTGTATTCGGTGATCGCGGCGGGCGCGTCCAGGACTTCATCTGCAACGGTGGTCATGGTGGTGGTCTCTCAGGGTTGGCGCGCGGCCACGGCGGTAGTGCCGCAGCCTTCGCAGGCGGTGAGGGTGGGGGATTGGGCTTGCTCGTCGCGCTGCTGGCGGTCGCCGTAGCCAAAGATCACGGCGGTCAGCACGGCGGCGACGATGAATGCGGACAAGCGGGCGTCGCGGTCGCGCAGGAGGCGGCGGATCATTGCTGCTCCCCCTTGGCCTTGGTGATGACAGCTTGGGCTTCGCTCAATTCTTTCCAGGCGCGCTCATCGGCCTCAAGCCAAGGCAGCATCAGCTCTACCATTGCGAGCAGTTCCGGCGCTGAGGCGATCAGCGCGGCGTCGGCTTCCTGGCGATCTGCCGTCATGCCTATCACCACGAAGCCGCCTTCGGAACCGCGGATAACGTAAGGGGGCCGACTATCCCGACCGGGTTGGTAGTGCCATGGCGCCGGCGTGTGTTTCGTCGTCATGCGTCTCTCCGGTGGCGCGCCATCAAGGCGTCGCCGATCAAGGCAATTGCGTAAAGGGCGCACAGGCCCCAGATGGCGGCGGTCATCAGAGACATGCGTCGGCCTCGTCCGGGTCCATTTCGGCAAGCTGGCGGTTGGCCAGGCCTTCGATGCAGTTGCCCAGGTGCCCGGCCAGGAAATCGCCCACGCTCGGCACGCTGGCGCCGATCAGCAGCACCAGCAGCACCGCGCCCTGGTTGTCGGCCAGTTCATTCATCAGGTGTTCGGCCCACTGCTTGGCCGTCAGGCCGAAGGCGGTCGGCTCGTCGTTGGCGAGGCAGGCCACCACCGCCGCGACGGCGCGCGGCTGCGTCACCGTCGGCGCATCCTCGTCCGGCTCATGCGGCAGCGAGCAGGGCGGCGCGACCCGCATCAGGTCGTCCATCAGTTGAGCGTGATAGGCACCCATGGCATCAGTTCCGGCAGTCCTGGGCAGCCACATCCAGCGCCGCGCGCTGCGCCAGCGTCTTGATCTGGCTTTCCTGCACCGCCATCTCGCGGTAACGGTCAAACTCGTGCTTGAACGCAGCTTCCAAGCGAAGCCGGCGCTCGTCGTCCAGGCAGATCCAGCACTGCGCCAGCGCCTTGAAGCCGCTGCCGCCGTAGCGCTGCATTTCCGCGACGGCTTGCGCGCTCGTCGCCTTGCTCAAAATCGTGGTGGTCATGGTGGTCTCCCTGTCGCTCACGGGTTGTGAGTGCATGGGAGAAAGATTACCCGTAGGTAAATTTTAGTTCAATACCTCTGGGTAATCTTTTTTGTAACAGCCAAAGAAAAACCGCCCGAAGGCGGTTTATGTGGGGCGTGGATTCCTCTAAGAGTTTCCGCCCTTTGGTAGCCCGACGGCGTTGGGCTCGGTCGGGCTCACGGCTTTGGTGACAGATCTACCCTTGTTCAATGCCTTTATGTATCGCTCGCATCCCAGCATATTGCCGTCGTACTGGTGCCCGCGGATTACATCCCCGTCGTCGACCTGCAGGGTGATCGCGCACATCCCTTGCATTGGGATAGCCATAGTTCCGGTTGTCGTCTGGTTGTAGGTCGCCACGCCGCCAGGCCCGTAGACATTCCCGTAGGTAGCATTGGCCTGAGGCATAAACATGACCGTGCTGCTGGATGACGACCAAGTCACGAGCCGCATGCCAGCCACGCGCGACTCGCCGGACGGATACCCGAGTTTTGATACGGCTGCAGATAGCGTCTGCCCATGCAAACCCTGTAGCCCCGTGTCCATTTGCCCCCATGTGGCGCAGCCAGATAGAAAAAGTGGCAGGAGGGCGGAAATCAGTATTGGTTTTCTCATTTGGTCACACCCTAGCTAAAAGTTTTCCGCAACAGGAGACAAGCGTCAGATGCCGCTCGTCACGCGGCTTTGGCGCCGCCAGGGCTTTTGACGTCGGGTGCATCCCCGTAGGCTTCGACCTGGCGTGCAACCCACTGCTCAATACCCCGCCTCTGTTCGGCCGTCAGCGCGTCGAATGCATCCCGGTCGATCGTGCTGAATGGCCAGGCCCCCAAAGAATCGAGGCCGTCGAACCAATAGGGCGGCAGGTCGAGCGACGCCTCGAACTCGCGCGCCATCTCTTCGCCCAGCTTCTTTGAGCCGTTCAGAACTCTGGAAACGTAGTTCGCCGGCTTCCCCACCGCGTTCGCAATCGCGGCTTGTTTACCGCCAAAGCGGCTTTCCATGAGGCTGCGAAAGCGCTCAAGGCGCTGCGCGTAAATGTCATCCATCTTCATGGGCATGAGTGTTGCCTGACGTGATTCCAGGGGTAAACCACCCACGGGTAAAGATTTTGCTTGCGTTTCATGATTACCTACAGGTAAAGTTTTAGCCATGAGCACAGAACCCCACACCCAGCCCCGCGTCCCCGTCGAGCCGCTTCTTCAGTGGCTGCGGGAAACCCCAAAAGCCGAAGCTGAAGCGCGCTGCGCTCAGCGCGGCACATCGGTCGGTTATCTCCGCCAGATCGCCTATGGCTACAAGCTGGCGGGCCTGAACGGCGCTGATATCGAACTGATCACCGATGGCCGCTGCCGGCGTCAGGACTTGCGCCCCGACGATTTCGCGCGCATCTGGCCTGAGTTGGCCGCCTCCCAAGAAGCCGCCTAAATGCGCCTCTCCACCTTCCTCTATTCGCTGGCCGGAGCCTGGGCGTTCTTCTACACGCCCTGGTTCCTGGTTATGGGCGCGGACTGGCTGATCGCTGCTTTCCCTGGTAGCTGGTCGACGCTGGTTGGCCTCTGGTCGGTCCTGCTGCCCATCGTGCTCCTGTTCCTGGCCTCGTCGGTGCGCCGGCGCGAGAAGGTGGCGGCATGACCCCATCAATGCACCGTGGCGTATTCGCGCCCATCACTGACCCACGCCGTGCGCTCTCGTTCGGCGCGCAGTTCATCAAAGATATCCAGCACGGCCTTTTCGCTCGGGTCCTCGAAGGCTCGGCGGGCGATGTCCTGTGCGTGGGTCAGAAGCTTTTCGGTTTCGGTGATTTTGTCCATGCCGCCACTTTGCCCAGCGGCCCATTCCAGGGCATTCCTTTCCTTTTGAGTAGCCATGATTCCCATTGAACCGGCCGGAATGACCGGTCCTCACGTCATTGAAACGGCCTTGCGCTTGGCAATGGCCAACCAGAACCAGCGCCAGAAGCTGCTGGATGCCACGGGCTGGGACGCCAGCATGCCCTCCAAGGTGTGTTCTGGTGCCACCGGCATCACGCTGGAAAAGCTTGACGCGATGTGTCGCGCTCTGGGCCTGACCATCGTTGAGGTTGGATACATGGACTACCTGGCGCGCGGCAATGAAATCGGCTCGCGCTGCTGCAAGGCCCGCTTGAGCCTGGGCAATTGCGGGGCGAGGTAACTATGCGCCAGCGCCTGCACAACCCCCGCACGTTCCTGCTGATCGGCTCCAGCCAGCAGGCTGCCGCGCAGACGTTCCTGGCCAACCTGCCGCTGGACGCTGACGAACCCCTTGAGGTCGTGGTCCGCGAGCGCGTCAAGCCTCGCAAGATGAGCCAGAACGCCCTGATGTGGGTGGGCCCCTTGGCTGACATCGCTGAGCAGGCCTGGGTGGGTGGAAAGCGCTTTACTGCCGAGGCCTGGCACGAACACTTCAAACGCGAGTACCTGCCCGAGGAATACGACCCGGATCTGTGCCTGGATGGCTACGTGAAGTGGCAGATCACCCCGCGCGGCGACCGCGCGCTGGTGGGCAGCACCACCATGCTGACGGTCAAGGGCATGGCTCAGTACCTGACGCAGGTCGAGGCCGCCGGCGCAGAGCTTGGCGTTGAATTCCGCACGCGCGAGGCCCGGCCATGAAAAAAGACGGGATTCCGTCCAACGGTCTGCGCAACAGTTCTCTCATGAGAGCCGCGCCCCTGACCCGCAAGACCCCGCTCAAGGCCACCACCGGCCTGGCACGTACCCCATTCAAGCGCCGCGCGCCCAAGAAGCGCGCCGGCCACGAACCCAAGTACCTGGCCGCGTGCAAAGGCGAATGCTGCTACCTGCGTTTCCCTGGCTGCACCAGCTATCCCGAAGACCCCACGGTTGTGCCCGCCCATCAGAACGAAGGGAAGGGCATGGGCCTGAAGGTCCCCGACCGCTTCACCGTTCCCGCCTGCCACTTCTGCCACGCGCTCTATGACCAGAGCGGGACCGACCGAGAAATCAAGCGCGCCACCTTCGACTGGGCATACACCCGGTGGGTGCCCGTGCGCGCCGCAAAGCTACAGGAGTCCGCGTAATGGCTGGCGATTGGATCAAGATGCGCGTCGACCTTCCGACGCATCCGAAAGTTGTCCGCATGGCGTCCGCTTGCAAAGCGGACAGACTTCGCGTTGTTGGCGGACTTTTGTCCGCGTGGAGTCTTTTTGATGTCCATTCCGTTGGTGGACAGCTTGAAGGTTACAGCCCGGAAGTTCTGGACGAGACGATCGGATTTCCCGGATTTGCTCACGCCATGATTGCCGTCGGTTGGCTCGAATTTGACGGTTCTTCCCTATGGATGCCCCGCTTTGAAGAGCATAACGGCCAGTCTGCCAAGAAGCGCGCACAGGACGCAGATAGGAAGCGAAACGACCGAAATTCGTCCGCTCCCGAAGCGGACAAAAAGCGGACTAGAGAAGAGAAGAGAAGAGAAGAAGAAAAGAACCCCCATAACCCCCGTTCCGGGGCAGAGGGCTGGTCGCTGCCGGACTGGGTTCCTGCTGAACCCTGGGGGCAATTCGAAGAAATGCGGCGGCGGAAGAAAAAGCCGATGACCGACGCGGCCCGCAAGCTGGCCGTGACCAAGCTGGACACCCTGCGCAGTGCTGGCCACGACGTGGCAACGATGCTCGACCAGACCATCCTGCACGCTTGGGACACGTTCTACGCCCCGAAGACGAACGACGGGCCGGCGCAAGGCGCCTTGGGCAGTGACCAACCTTGGACGGGGGCAGTGTGATCGGCCATCAATCGCTCATCGCTGCCCGCATGTCGGGCTTCCAGCCTGCCGACGTTTGGCTGACCTGCGTGTCGACCGAGCAAGCCTACGGCAGCTTCACCCACCCCGAGGCGCAACTGGGCCGCATGGTCAACGGCCGGTGGGTCGGCTTCCCCGAAATCCACGTTGGCGACGACGAGAACGCCATGGCGCTGGACCTGCGCGTCTGCGTCGGCCTGGTGGTCCACGTCATGGCACCGAGCCGCCGGCGCGCGCTGCAACTGATGCGCCGGGTGTCCGAGTGCTCGCCGGCGAAGGTTATCGCCTCCGGGCCTTGGGGCCTGATCGTTTGGCAGCCGGCGCAAGAAACTCAGGAGTTTTCCGCATGAGCCAGATTCTTTCCGGCAACGACATCGACTTCCAGGCGTACATGGAGGCCACCGAGCCCCAGGCAAAGGTGCTGGCCGCCGAGGCATGGCGCGACGAGCTGGCGCGCGCCGTCGAACACGGCGAGCAGATCACCGGCGCCAAGTTGCCATGGGCCAAGACGCACGACCTGCTGCGTTTCCGCGCCGGTGAGGTCACGCTGTGGCAGGGCATCAACGGCCACGGGAAAAGCGAACTGCTGGGCCAGGCCTGCATTGGCTTCGCCACCCAGGACGAGCGCGTGTGCATCGCCTCGTTCGAAATGAAGCCGCAGTCAACGCTCAAGCGCATGCTGCGGCAGACCGCAATGAACGGCCGGCCCAGCGTTCAGGCTGTGGACCGCCTCATCGACTGGTCGCGTGATCGCCTCTGGCTGTACGACCAGCAGGGCACGGTAAAGCCCGCGATGCTCTACGCCGTGGCGCGGTACTGCGCCGATCGTCTGAAGGTCCGCCACATGGTCATCGACAGCCTCATGAAATGCGTGCGGGGCGAGGACGACCACAACGGCCAAAAGGACTTCGTCGACATGCTGTGCACGTTGGCGCGTGACCTTGGCATCCACGTTCACCTCGTGCACCACGCGAAGAAGCAGGCGGACGAGGACCAGGTTCCTGGGAAGTTTGCCGCAAAAGGCTCGGGCGCCATCGTCGACCAGGTGGACCAGATGCTTACGGTCTGGCGCAACAAGAAAAAGGAACGCATGGTGGAAACCGAACTACGAAATCACGGCGAGGTTTCAGCCGACACCGCCGACCTGCCCGACGCAATGCTCATCTGCGACAAGAACCGACACGGCGAGTGGGAAGGGCGCATCAACCTCTGGCGCCACGCCGACAGCCTGCAATTCACTAGCGACAAACGTCGCCAACCCCTGGACATGATCGGAGCCCTGGCATGAACACCCTCACCGAACGACAAGCCCGAGACGTGGCGATTGATCCGCTGGCCGGCACGCTGGCGGACACTTACGCGCGCGCGCCGGACCCCTGGGCGCGGGGTGGTGCTGAAACGGCCCCCGATGCGTCGCCACGCCGCGCCGATGCTGGATCTGTGGTGGTGCCGGAGCCGGGCGTGAACGTCTGCATCCTGGCGCTGGACCTGGGCACGAAGACCGGCTACGCGCTGCGCCGCCGCGATGGCTCTACCCGGCATGGCACCGAGGTTTTCACACCGCGCAAGTCGTGGTCCGAGGGCCAGAAGTGGGCGCGTTACCGCGCGTGGCTGGCCGGCGTCATCAACGACGAGAAGGTCCACCGGGTGGTGTACGAGCAGGTCATCCGTCACGAAGTGAAGGGCCGCCCGGTCTGGGATGCCGCCCACGCCTATGGCGCGTTTGAGGCCATCACGCACATGGTCTGCGACGGTTTCAACATCCAGGCGCACGGCGTCAACCTGTCCACCGTGAAGAAAAGCTTCACCGGCAGCGGCCGGGCGAAGAAGGAAGACATGATGCTCCAGGCGAAAGTCCGGGGTTTCAAGGTGGTGGACGACAACAACGCCGACGCGCTGGCCATCCTGCATTGGGCCGTTGATCAGGAGCGCAAAGCATGACCTGGTGGCAAATCATCCTCGCCGTGCTGGCCTTCATCGTCCTGATCGTCTTCCTGGCGATCTGGGCCAAGGCCAGCGCGTACCGGCGCGAAGCAGACGAATACGCAGAACCCGACGATACGGAGAACCGCTCATGAGCAACCCGAACCAGGGCGCCGCCACGCGCGAGCGCAACGAAGAAATCGAACGCCGGCTGACCGCTGGCGAATCCGGCCCGGCGCTGGCGTGCGCCTTCGGCATCACCCAGCCGCGCGTCTTCCAGATCGCCCGTGCTGTGCGGGAGGCGCGGGGCGAAGTGGCACCGCGCGCCAAGCCGATCCGGCCGCGCCTTCGCAAGGACGATATGGGGCTGTGGGAATGCACGGACGGCACGGTATCGCGCCGCGGCGAAACGCAGAAGGAAGCCTATGACCGGTGGATGGCGGCTGCCACCGCGGCAGCACAGCCCGCCAAGGCCGCGCGCCAGCCTATGCCGGACCCGATGCCAGCCTATGCCGGACCCGATGCCAGCCTATGCCGGACCCGTGACGGTCGTTCCTGGCATGCGACCTGGCCGCGAGCTCACGCTGTCGCCCGCGATGGTGCTCGCCGGCGCCCGCGCCTTGGCCGCCCAGCCGCGCATGCACTCGCTGTCTGGCGGGCGCCGAGGGGGTGAGTGATGGGCAAGATCATCGACAAGGTTCGCCAGCGACAAGCCGCGCTGGATGCGAAGGAACGAGCGCGCCAGGGTCGGCAGGCAGAGATTGCGGCCATACATGCCTGTTTGGCTGCTTATCCCAAGCCCGGCCTGGGCGCAGCAGTTGGGGCGGTGGTTTGCATGGTCGCCATTCTCGCTGGAGTTGTATGTGGCCTATTGACGGGGGGGGAGTGATGCAGACCCAAACCATGCGCGCTCCGGACGCCAGCCCCTTCCGGCCCGACGACCCAGCCGAAGAACTGATCATGACCTGGTATTACTGGGCGCGGTCGCATCGGGAGTTCTTGGGCTTTTCCAACGGCTCGCCCATGTTCCGCGCCGCCAAATCCGGCATGACCCGCGACCCGCAGACCGAGAAGGACGAGCGCGAGCTACGCATCGCCCGCATGCAGGCCCAGCAGGTCAACGTCTGCATCGACGGGTTACCGAACTGGCAGATGCGCGTCGCGGTCGACCTGCACGCCGCCAACAAGGCCGCCGGCAACCGGGTATTCAGCAACCCGCGCATGACGCCAGAGCAGTTGCACGGGGCGTACCAAGAGGCCAAGGAACTGCTTATCCCCATGTTCGTGCGCAGGGGGCTGATGGGCCAACCGCTTGCAACCGCCTGAAACCGGCGGTACTATCGCGCTCAAGTCTCCACAACTGCCCCCAAAGCCCTGGCCATTGCGCCGGGGCTTTTCGTTTCCGCCCATGAAAACCTTTACCGACGATCAGATCCTGGCGCTGGCCAGCGTGATCTGCGGGGAAGTCGCGTGCGGTTCGTCCGTGGCGAAGGCCTGCCGCAAGCGCGGCCGCGTGGCTCGGTCCACGTTCATGCTCTGGGTGCAGGAGAACCGGCTGGGCGTGCAGTCGCTGTACCGCGCCGCCGTGCAAGAGCGGGCTCATGCGTTCGCGGAAGAGATGATCGAGATTGCCGACAGCGTCAAGGGCAAGAGCGCCGACGAGATCCGCGCCGCCGCGCTGGCGATTGATACCCGGAAGTGGAACGCCGCCCGGATGCAGCCATCCGTCTATGGCGATCGTGTCCGCACCGAATTGTCGGGCGTCGACGGCGCGCCGATCCGCATGACCACCGCCCAGGAAATGACCGATGATCAGCTCGCCACTATCGCCGCAGGAAGCGGCGGTGGAACTGCTGGCCAGGCGTAGGGCGCGCACGGGCCTGCTGGCCTTCACGCAGTACACGAATCACGGTTATGAGCCAGCCGGTCACCACGGCAAGATTGCGGCCGCCCTGGAGGCGGTAGAACGCGGCGAGATCCTGCGGCTGATGATCTGCATGCCGCCGCGACACGGTAAATCCGAGCTGGCCTCGCGCCGGTTCCCCGCCTGGTTCCTTGGGCGCAACCCTGACCGGCAGATCATCGCCGCGTCGTACAACGCCGACATCGCAGCCGACTTTGGCCGGGATGTGCGCAACATCGTGGCCGACCCGCACTACCGCCTGCTGTTCGATTCAGGCCTGGCGCCAGACTCCCAGGCTGCGAATCGGTGGCACACGCGGCACGGTGGCATGTACGTGGCGGCCGGTGTCGGCACTGCCATTACAGGGCGCGGCGCGCACGTGCTGTTGATCGATGACCCGTTCAAGGACCGGGAAGAAGCAGACAGCGACATCCGCCGGCGTCGGGTGTGGGATTGGTACACGTCGACCGCGTACACCCGCCTGATGAAGGGCGGCGCCATCATCGTGATCAACACGCGGTGGCATGAGGACGATTTGTCCGGAAAGTTGCTGGACCAGGCAGGGAAGGGCGGCGACAAGTGGCACGTGGTCAGCCTACCGGCCATCAGCGATGACGGCGTGGCGTTGTGGCCTGACCGCTACCCGCTGCCGGTTCTGAAGCAGATCAAGGCCGTGTTGCCTGAACGGGATTGGAATGCGCTGTACCAGCAGCAGCCGAACCCGGACGATGGGACGTACTTCCGGCGCGACTACTTCCAGGAATGGGAGCAGTTGCCCACCGACCTGGCGCTGTACGGCACCAGCGACTACGCGGTGACGGCGGACGGTGGCGACTTCACCGTGCACCGGATCTGGGGCGTTGACCCGACCGGTGATCTGTACCGGGTGGCAGGCTGGCGCGGGCAAACCGCGTCGGATGTGTGGATTGAAAAGCAGATCGACCTGATGGCAAAGCACAAGCCGTTCGCCTGGTTCGGTGAGGCCGGTGTGATTCAGAAGGCGATCGAGCCGATGCTGGTCCGGCGGATGCGCGAGCGCAACACGTATTGCCGCCTGGAATGGCTGTCCAGCGTGACGAATAAGCCCACTCGGGCGCGCGGCTTTCAGGCCCGAGCCGCCAGCAAGCGCGTCTGGTTCGAACCCGGCGCAGAGCTGGCCGAGTTCCTGAAGTTCCCGAACGGCAAGAACGATGACGATGTTGATACCGCGTCCCTGATCGGGCGCGCGCTGGACGAAGCGCACCCCGCCGTCGTCAGCAGCAAGACCGCACGCAAGAAGCTGGACCGCTGGGACCGCGCATTCGGCGCAACCGACCCTGATGATTTCGATTGGAAAGTGGCATGAACGTGAGATTGGCAACCTTGGACGGTGAATATGTGCCCGATGCGGCCCTAGCCACGTCCGGCGGTCAGTACGATCACCACTTGGACCGGCTCGTCCGGGATTTTGAGGCGGCCGAGGATGGCACGCGCGACGCTCGCCTACGTGCCGAGCGCAATCGTGACTACTACGACGGCAAGCAACTGACCACTGAGGAAATTGCGGCGCTGAAGAAGCGCGGGCAGCCGCCGGTGGTGATCAATTACATCAAGCGCAAGATCGAGATCCTTCGCGGCCTTGAGCGCCGCTCGCGCACAGACCCCAAGGCTTTCCCCCGGAACCCGCAGGACGAGCAGGGCGCCAACGCGGCGACCGACGCGCTGCGGTTCGTGGCAGACGAGAACGATTTCGACGTCGTTCGGTCGTCTGTCTACGAAAACATGATGATCGAGGGGTTCGGCGGCGCGGACGTTGTGGTAGAGCAAGCGCCGAATAGCGAAATAATCGTATCGATCCAGTACGTGCCGTGGGATCGTCTGGTGTTCGACCCGCACAGCCGCAAGTCGGACTTCTCGGACGCGCGCTATCGCGGCATCGTCATCTGGATGGACAAGGCCGACGCTATGGCGGCATATCCAGATCGTGAAGACGCGATCGAGGCATCGCTGAACACCATGGCCATGTCCGAAACCTACGACGACCGGCCGAAGGACGGCATGTGGGCTGACAACCGGCGCACGCGCGTGCGCATCGTGCAGATGCATTACCAGGATGCTGATGGCACCTGGATGGTGGCAACGTTCACCCGCGGCGGCTTCCTGGTCGACCCGCAGGTTTCCCCCTACGTCGACAAATACGGCCTGCCGACCCCCTCGCTGATCATGCGGTCCTGCTACATCGACCGCGAGAACAACCGATACGGCGCGGTCAGCGACTGGATCGACACCCAAGACGAAATCAACAAGCGCCGCTCCAAGGCGCTGCACCTGCTGAACCAGCGCCAGACCTACGGTACGCAGGAAGCGGTGCAGGACGTGGCCAAGGCCAAGCGTGAGCTTGCGCGACCGGACGGACACGTCGAGCTGAACGGCGGCGCCGTGTTCGGCCAGAACTTCGGCATCCTGCCCACCGGTGACATGGCCACCGGCCAGATGCAGCTTCTGCAACAGGTCACGGCCGAAATGCAGGCAAGCGGCCCGAATGCGTCGCTGGCGGGCAAGGACCAGCGCCAGCTTTCCGGCCGCGCGATCCAGTCTCAGCAGCAGGCAGGCAGCATCGAGGTCGAGCCAACCGTTGACGAGCTGCGCCAGTGGACGCGGGACGTGTATGAGGCCGTCTGGCTGCGCATCAAGCAGTTCTGGACGGACGAAAAGTGGGTCCGCGTCACCGACGACGAGCGGAATATCAAGTGGGTTGGCCTGAACAAGACGGTGACGGTCAAGGACCGTCTGGGTCAGTTGCCGCCGGAAATGCAGCAGCAAGGTCTGCTGCTGGCCGCCCAGCAGTTCGGCATTTCGCCGCAGGACCCGGCCCTGATGGATCAACCCGTCGCGGTGGAAAACGACGTAAGCGGCTTGGACGTTGATATCGTCATCGAAGAGGGCCCCGACCTGGCGACCTTGCAGGGCGAACAGTTCGAACAGCTCGCTCAACTGGCGCAGTCCGGCGTGCCTATCCCGCCGAAAGCCATCATCCAGGCGTCCAGCCTGCGCAACAAAGACCAGATCCTGGACGAAATGGAGGCAGGCAATCAGCTTCCTCCGCAGGTTCAGCAGCAAATGCAGAAGATGGAGCAAGCGTTGCAGCAACAGGGCGAGCAGATGCGCCAGTTGCAGGAGCAGTTGCGCAGCAAAGACGCAGACCTGCAAATCAAGGCCTTCGACGCACAGACGCGGCGTATCGAAGCGACCGCGCCCGACCAACAGCAGCCCGCCGATCCGCTCGCGCAACAGGCCCAGGTGGCCAAGGACGCTGCCAGCATCCGCAAGACAAATGCCGAAGCGCAGCAGACCGAGGTCGAAACCGCGCTGCTTGTCACGATGCCCACCGCACCAGAGTTCAGGGGAAGCGTCAGCATCTGACGAATCCCAGTTTCACAGCCGCCTTCGGGCGGCTTTTTTTATTCCGCCGCCGGGGAATTCGGGCGTTAAAGCTGCCGCCGGGCTGAATCGGGCGTGAAGGAAGAGCGCAATGAGTGATCAGGACTTCGAGAGCATTTTCGACGGAAAGCAGCCCGCAGAACCGCATGCCGAACCAGCGCCGAGCACCGCGCCGGAACCGCAAGCAGAGCCGCAGGAGGCGCCGAAGGGCGATCCGCAGGAAACGGCAGCCGCCGAGCCTGCGAACGGGGAGCCGCCATCCCCTGGAAATGAAAAGAACGTTCCGCTTGCCGCGCTTGAGGCAGTACGCAAGGAAAAGACGGACTGGAAGGAAAAGGCCATCCGCTATGAGGAGCAAATCAAGCAGTTGCAGGAGCGTCAGCAAGCGCCCCAGCAACCGCAGCAACCTCAACGCGAGATGACGCCGCAGGAATTCGCTTTCAACGAGCGCTTGCACACGTCGGAATTGCTTGCACGCGAAAAGCATGCCGACATGGACGAAAAGCTCGCTGCCTGGGAAGCAGCCGCTGCCAAGAACCCGGCCATGGGGGCCGAGCTTCTGAACCAGCGCCACCCCTGGGAATACGTCTACCAGCAGGGCGCGCGGTTGCTCGCCATGCGGGAGATTGGCGACGACCCTGCGGCCTACAAGGAGCGCTTGCGCCAGGAACTTCTGGCCGAACTGCAAGCGCAACCGGCCGCGACTGCCCAGCCTGCTCCGACCCCTGCGCCAGCCGCAGCTTTGCCCACCTCCCTGGCTACAGCCCGATCGACCGCTGGCAGATCCGCCGCGGCGTTTACCGGGCCTCGGCCGTTCGACGACATCTTCAAATAAAGGAGCCGTAAATGGCTGAAACTACCGCACGCGAGGGGCTTACCCCGCAGATTTGGGACTCGGAATATTTCGAGGAATACGTCCGCGAGAACCGGTACCGCCGCTTCATGGGCACCGGCGAAGCGTCGATTTTCCGCACCAAGGAAGATCTTTCCCGCAAGCCCGGCGACCGGGTAACGTTCGCGGCTGTGCGCACCATCGGCGGCGGCGTCCGTGGCAACACGGTGCTGGAAGGCAACGAGGCCGAACTGGACATGCGTTCCATGACGGTCGCGGTCACCCCGCGCCGCAATGCGGTCGTCATGACCGAATGGGACGAGCAGAAATCTGCGATCGACATCCGCCAGGCCGCTCGTGGCGCGCTGAAGCAGTGGTCGCTGGACTCGATGCGCGACGACATCACCGCCGCGCTGAAGTCCATCCCGAATGCGGCGGGCGTCATGGTGCCCTACGAGCAGGCCACCGAGGCCGAAAAGGACGCGTTCCTGGCCGCCAACGCCGACCGCGTGCTGTTCGGCGCCGCCAAGAGCAACAACGCCGGCAACGACTGGTCCGCATCCCTGGCCAACATCGACAACACGGCCGACAAGCTCACGCCCAAACTGATCAGCCTGGCCAAGCGCATGGCGCAGACGGCGACGCCGCACATCCGCCCCACGCGCACGACCGAGGATCAGGAATGGTTCGTGATGTTCGCGAATGCCTTGTCGTTCCGCGATCTGCAAAATGCCCCGGAAATGACCCAGGCGAACCGCGACGCGCGCGAGCGCAATGTGCGCACCAACCCGTTGTTTACCGGCGGTGATCTGGTGTGGGACGGCGTGATCATCCGCGAAGTCCCGGAAATCGGCGTTATCACTGGTGCTGGCGCCGGTGGCATTGATGTCGGCTTCAACTTCCTGTGCGGTGCCGGCGCCTTGGGCCTGGCCTGGGCCCAACGCACGCGCTCGACCACCGACGTGCGTGACTATGGCTTCCGCCATGGCGTGGGCATCCAGGAAATCCGTGGCATCGAAAAGCTGATGTTCGGCACCGGCCTGGACGACCGCCAAACGCTGGTTCAAAACGGTGTTGTTTCCGTCCTGACCGCAGCCGTGGCCGACGCCTAACACCTGACCCAACTGAGACGAGACGAGGCGCCCTAGGGGCGTTTTTTTTCGTCTGTTCAAGGAGATTTTCATGGCAACTGTCAATGCCGCCCGCGTGGGCGATACCAAACCGCGCGACGTCATGCCTGGCGTGGGCGACGGTCAATCGGTCAAGGCGATCCCGTTTCGCTACGACTTTTCGGCCGCTGTTCCCATCGGCACCGTGATCCAGTCGCCGGTAATCCAAGCCGGTTCGGTGGTGCTGGACGTGATGCTGGTCACCAGTGGCGTCAGTACGGCGACCTTCGATATCGGGTACGGCGACGATCCCGACTACTTCGCTGCTGACGCTACCGGTGCAGTGATCCGCGCCAGTGCGGCCACCGCTGCGCCGCTGGTGCTGCCGACGAACGACACCATCGACATCGTGACCGGCACCGCCGTGACGGGCGCCAGCGGCTTCATCGCTGGCTATGTCTTGACGGTCCCCCGCAACACGTAACCCCAGCGCGGGCCGGCCTTCGGGTCGGCCTGCCAGGAGACCAATATGGAAACGATCAAACTGACCTTCACCGGTGACCCGAATCACCCCGGCGAGAAGCGCGAGGATCTGGTTATCGGCGAACACGTGTTCCCTCTGGGCAAGGCGGTGGATGTCCCGGACACCCCGGCGTTTCGCAAGCTGTCGTCCAACAACCACTTCAACGGTGGCGCAGTCGCCGACGAGCCCGAAGATGCCAAGCCGAAGACGGTCGCCGATCTGAAGGCTGCGCTGGACGCTCTGGGCGTGCCGTATCCCGAAGGCGCGCTGAAGGCCGACCTGCAATCGCTGTACGACCAAGCGACGGCATAAATGGCAACCAAACGCGAGCTAGCCCCGCGCGTCCTGCGCAAACTCACCGTCTTGGCTGCGGGCGAAAGCGCCGACGCAGCAGATATCGAGGTGGTCGAGCAAAAGCTTGACGCAGTGCACGCTGCCCTTGACGTGCGCGGGCTGCTCCGTTGGACGCTGAACGACGTTCCTTCCAATGCCCAAGAGCCCTATGTCCTGATGGCGGCCTATCTCGCCGCGCCCGAATTCCAACGCGCGCCGGACGCATCGATGTGGTCGTCAGGCATGCGCGAGATCGAGGCGGCTGTGGCGCTCACGGACGTTGGCGTGACCCGCGCGGAGTACTTCTGATGGAAATCTCTGTCGCTCTGAATGGCGCCAAGCGCCGCGACCTCCGCCTATACGAGGGGGACGAGGTGACGCTGACTGTAAAGGTTTATCAGCGCGACGGTGACGAAGAGCCTATCGACCCCGCGCTGGTTACCGGCCTTTCAATGACGACGGTCGGCCCGTTTGACGGGGCTATCCCTGTCGGCAGCGTCTTCACTGTCCCGGTCGGCTTGTGCTGGCGAAACTGGTACACGCTGAAAGGCGCCGTGAACGGTGTGCCGACGACGCTCGCGATGGGCTGGATCCTCGGCTATGGCGTCCCCGACCGGCCCTACCCGTGGGGCAATGATTACGGGTGGCGCTGGCCGTATGGTCGGGCAACTGGGGGGTGATCCCGTGGTAGAAATCCCCTTCGTCGGCCCCGCCTACCGCGCGCGCAGCATGAACATCAATGCGCAGCGGTGCGTGAACTTCTACTTGGAAGCCGGCGGCCCGGATGGTCGCGCCCGCGCGGCGCTGATCGGCACGCCTGGCCTGGCGCGCAAGCTGGTCCTCCCCAACGCTCCGTGTGAGGTGCGCGCCGCCGAGGTGTTCAAGGGCGAATTGTGGGTCGTGGGCGGCAACAAGCTGTATTCCATCACGAAGGCCTGGGTGGCGACTGAGCGCGGCACGCTGGATACCAGCGCTGGCGATGTGTCGATCCAGGCGAACAACAGCCAGTTGATGCTGGTTGACGGGGTATCGGGCTACATCTGGAACCAGCCGGATTCGACGTTTGGCAAGATCACGGATGCAGAATTCCCGGCCGGCGCTCGCACTGTGTCGTACATCGACAGCTATTTCGTCGCCGAGACGCCTGGCACAGAACAGTTTTCGATCAGCGCGCTGGGTAACGGGCGCAACTGGGACGGTACGGACTTCACCAGCGCCGAGGGCGCGCCGGACAACATCGTCACGCACCTGACCGATCACCGCCAGCTTTGGATGCTGGGCGAAAGCACGGTCCAGATCTACGAGAACACCGGCAACGCGAACTTTCCTTTGGAGGCAAGCGGCACGGCGTTCATCGAGGTTGGCTGCGTGGCGCCGGCCAGCGCGCGGCGATTTGATAACTCGGTCGTATGGCTGGGTCAGGACGAGAACGGCCAGGGGATCGTCTGGCGTGCCGCCAACTACAACCCGGCGCGCATGTCTGACCACGGGCTGGAATACGCGATGCAGAGCTATCCGCGCATCGATGACGCCCGGGCCTTCACTTACCAGCAGGACGGCCATACCTTCTATGTCCTGACGTTCCCCAGCGCCGATGCCACTTGGCATTTCGACGCCGCTACGGGCACCTGGGCCGAGCGTGCCTGGCTGGACACCAGTACTGGCGCGCTTCATCGCCACCGTGCGAACTGCCATGCCGCATTCAACGGTCAGAACATCGTGGGCGATTGGGAAAACGGAATCCTGTACGCCCTGGACCTGAACACCTTTACCGATGACGGGTCGACCATCCTTTCGCTGCGTGCTGCGCCGACGCTGGCCGACGAGCAAAAGTACCTGTTCTACGGCTCGCTGCAGGTCGATGTGGAGGCGGGCGTGGGCCTGCCGACCGGCCAGGGCGAAGACCCGAAGATGATGCTGCGCTACTCGGACGACGGCGGCCATACGTGGAGCAACCGCCGTGAGGCGACCATGGGCAAGATCGGCAAGTACGGCGCGCGGGCGAAATGGAATCGCCTAGGGCGCGGGCGCAACCGGGTTTTCGAAATCAGCATCACGGACCCCGTCAAGCGCGTGGTGCTTGGCGCCTATGCCGACGTCGAGAAGGGGACCGCCTGATGGCTACGACTATCCCCCAGGTCACTCAGATAAACCTGCCGAACCCGCGAACCGCGCTGATCCGTGTGCCGCTGCAAAACGGCGGGGAGGCGATCGGCTACCCGACTCGCGAGTTCATGGCCCTGCTGCGTCAGTTCTCGGTGCGCGTGGGCGGCACGGGTGGGGACGTGGACATCCTCAACCCGGAGCCGGAAATTCTCGCTCCGCTTGCGTCCGAATCGTCCCAGGACGCCGCGCTGGCCGCTGAGCCGGTCGTGGTGGTGGGCATGGCCCAACTGCAAGACATGATCGCCCAGGCGGTCGCAGCAGAGGTGTCCATGGCCCTAGGCCAGCGCCAGGAAGACGCCAAGCCGGCGCCAGACATTCAAGCCGCACCAGACCAACCCAGCCCCCTTGCCCTCGAAATGACGATGGGCGAGGGGTTCGAACCCGTTTGATCAGGAAATCACATGCAACGTGTACCTGTCGTTATCGCTGCGGCGCAGCTCACCACGAGCGCGGCCGCCTACTACACGGTCCCGGGCGGCGGGACGGTCGCGACGATCAACAACCTGTCGCTGACCAACACCACCGGCACCGCGGCAACCGTCACGCTGCACCGCGTGCCTAGCGGCGGCTCGCCCACCGCGGCGAACATGATCGCGAGCGCATTCAGCATTCCGGCCGGCAAGACCTATGTGCCACCGCAGGTGCTGGGCATGCACATGAGCACCGGCATGACGCTGCAAGCTCTGTCGGACACCGCCACCGCGATCACGCTTGCCGGCGGCGCTTACGAAACCTCGGGGTCCTGATCCACATGAAGCACTTCCATTTCTTGGCCCATGGCGTCGACGTGAACCCGCTGATGCTGGCTATTCGCCGTCAGCCGCACCTGTGGCAAGAAGACACGTTCTTGCGCCACTACCCGCAAGGCCCCTTCGGCCAGACCGAAACCATCATGATCCGGTTTCCGGAGAAGGTCGAAGGGCTCACGGAAGAGCAGATCGAGGCCTACAAGGCGAATCAGCTTGCAGGGCATGACCAGTACGAGGCGGTGAACTATCCCGCCTTGGCGGCCTTGCCAGAGGCCCGCAAGCTAGTGTTCGATCTGATGGCGCGCGTGAACGGCGAGCGCCTGGGCCGGGTGATGATCAACAAGGTGTCGCCCGGCGGCCGGATCTTCCCGCACGCCGACACGCCCGAGCAGACGCGCTACTACACCCGGTTCCACATCGTGCTGCACGGTCTGCCTGGCGCCACGCTGCGCTGCGCGGACGAGCAGATCAACATGAACACCGGCGATTGCTTCTGGTTCGCCAACGACCAGGAACACGAGGTGATCAACAACAGCGCGGACGACCGGGTTTCCATGGTCGTCGATATCCGGCTGCCGAGGTAATCCATGCTGACCGCCCACGTCGAGAACCTGACCGAGCGTCTGGAAGAACTGAAGCCGCTGTTCCCGCTGCACTGGGAAGAACTGGCGCTGAACAAGGACAAGGTGCCGCTGGATCCGCAGTACCACGTCTACCTGCAACGGGACGCGCGCGGCGAGGTCATTTTCGTCACGCTTCGCGACGCCGGCGAGCTTGTTGGGTATTTCGTGGGCTTCGTGGCGCCGGGTCTGCACTACCAGACGTGCCTGACCTGCCACATGGACATTCTGTACCTGCGCAAGGACAAGCGCGGCGGGCGCGGCGGCGTGATCCTGCTCAAGGCGGTCAAGGACGAATTGAAGCGCCGCGGCGTTCAGCGCTGGTTCGTGGGCACCAAAGCACACATGGACATCGGCCGGCTGTTTGAGGCGATGGGTTTTCAGCACGTTGAAACCACGTACAGCACGTGGTTGGGAGATTGACATGGTCGCAGCAGCAGTAGGCGTCGGGACCGCTGTAGCGGGCGTGGCGGGTAGCGCGATGAGTTCCAGCGCGGCCGGAAGTGCCGCAGACGCGCAGGCGCAGTCCGCCGCAGACGCGAACCAACTTCAACGCGATATCTACGAACAAAACCGGGACATCCTCAACCCCTATGTGAACTTCGGCACGTCGGGCATGAACGCGCTGGCGTATCGGCTGGGGCTGGGCGGGGTGGGGCCCAACGGCCAGACGGTGGGCACCCAGCAGACCTACGACCAGATCCGCCAAGAGCTTATGCCGCAGTTCCAAGGCCAGAGCGGTGGGTCGGGCAACAACCCGCCCAGCCTTCGCGACATGGGGATCCAGAGTGGCATGGATGCCACCTGGGGCTACGACCCATACAAGCAAAAATGGGGCTACCAGGTCAAAACCACGACCGGCGGCGATGCCGACATGCCATACAGCTACTGGCGGTACGCGGACGACTATCAGCCGGGCGGCGGGGGTTCTGGCGCGCTGGACGAAGCCGGTCTTGAAGCCGCCATTCAGCAGCGCCTACAACAGCAGCAAGCCGCGCAAGCGGGCGCGCAGAATGACCCCATGTACGGGTCCCTGCTGGACACCTACCGGGAATACAAGCCGTTCTCCACCGCCGACTTCCAGGTTGATCCCGGGTATGCGTTCCGCCAATCTGAGGGCGAGAAGGCCATCGAACGGATGGCGGCGGCGCGTGGCGGGCTGAATTCCGGGCGCGCAGCGAAGGACCTGGCGGCGTACAACTCCGGGCTTGCCAGCCAGGAATACCAGAATGCCTACGGTCGCTACAACAACGACTACTTGACCGGCTTCAACGCCTTCAACACGAATCAAAACAACATCTACAACCGGCTGATGGGCGTCACCGGCGTGGGTCAGTCGTCCGCATCCGCCATTGCCGGCGTGGGCAACAACTACGCCAACCAGGTGAGCAACAACACATTGCAGGCAGGCAACGCGGCTGCGGCCGGCATCGTCGGCCAGCAGAACGCAATCAACAGCGGCATCGGCTCGGTGACGAATGCACTCACCGGCTATGCAGCAAATCGCCCGCAGGGCACCAGTGGCTACAGCGGCGCGTTCCAACCTACGGCAGGCGTAGGCGGTCTTAGCAGCGGTTCCGGCGTTAACGGATGGTGGTAACCCATGGCACTCGACACTAGCATTCCCCTCCAGGTTCGTCCCCCGCAGATCGAAAGCCCGCAAAACGTGTTGATGAACGCTGTGCGCTACCAGGGCGCGCAGGGCCAGTTGGCCGAGCAGCAGCGTGCCATTTCCGAGCGCAATGCGCTGGCGGACGTGCTGCGCCAGCCTGGCACGTTTGGCGAGGATGGGCGGTTCAGCCGTTCAGCGCTGCCGGCGATCGCCGCTGCGTCGCCCGAGTCCGTTCCGCAATATGCCGGGCTGGCCAACCAGCAGGATGCAGTGGCGGATCAGTCGGAAGTCCGCCGAATGCAGTTGGCCAAGCAGAGCATGCAAGTGCAGGGGCAACTGTTGCAGGGAGTTCGGGATGAATCGAGCTACCAGGCCGCCAAGCAGCAAGCCCAGCAATACGGCATCGACGTGTCGCAACTGCCGCCGAACTACGACCCTGCTTTCGTGCAGCAGGCGCTGGCCCGCACCATGAGCCAACTGGACCAGTTCGATATGCTGTATCGGCAGGAAGCTCTGAAGCTGCAGCAACGGCGCCTTGAGCAAGACAGCCAGGGGCGGTCGGCGCCGCAGCAAAGTTCAGCCGGGTACTTTCAGACCGATCGCCTTGGCAATGTGACGATGGTTCGCGGCCCGGACGGACAGCCGTTGATGCCTGTCGCGCTGGACGCCGAGGGCCAGGCAAGAGTCAAGCGCGCGACGTCCGAAGCGCAGGAAATTGGCAAGGGCGCTGGCGAGCTTGCCAACAACCAGCAGAAAAAGGCAGTTGACGCCGGAAGTGCTATCGATCTTCTTGATGAAGCGTCCCGACTGCTGCCTACCTCGACGGGGAGCGCCGCCGGTCGGATGGTCGACGATATCGCAGGTGCTGCGGGTGTGGCAACGGAAGGCGCCAAGTCTATTGCTGCGTTGCAGACGATCGCGGGCCAGTTGGTGTCCCGCATGCCGCGCATGGAGGGCCCGCAGTCTGACAAGGATGTGCAGCTCTACAAGCAAATGGCCGGTGACCTGGCGAATCCCTCTATCCCGGTCGAGACGCGCCAGGCGGCTCTGGCGCAGATCCGCCGCCTCAACGAGAAGTATGCGCCTGCCGGCCGCCAGGGCTCAGCGCCGGCCACGGCCACGCAACGCCAGATCAGCCGCCGCGGCCGCCTGCCTGACGGTCGCCAGGTCGTCGAATACACCGATGGCACGCGCGAGGTCGTCCAATAATGGCCATGAACGAACTGCTGCGCCTGGTCGCGCAGGCCGAAAGCAGGAATCGCGATTACGACGCGGCCGGCCGTGTGGTCACGTCTCCGGTCGGCGCAAAAGGCCGCATGCAGGTCATGGACGCCACGAATCGCGACCCTGGGTACGGTGTGCGCCCAGCCGCTGACGACAGCCTAGAAGAGCGCGCGCGCGTCGGCCAGGACTATCTGGGCGCCATGGTCAACCACTACGGTGGCGACGTGCGCAAGGGTTTGGCGGCCTACAACGCTGGCCCCGGCAACGTTGACCGCGCGCTGGCGCAAGCCCAGCAGGCTGGTGATACGGACTGGATGCGCTACCTGCCCAAACCGCAAGAAACGGTGCCTTACGTCGAAAAGATCGTTGCGGGAATGCGTGGCCAGCCGGGCATGTTGGACAGGGCGGCGGCCGCCGTTCTGCCCAGCGCGAATGCGGCGCCGGCTCCCGATGTCGATTGGAATACCGTGCAGTGGGACGATGCGCCCGCGCAGGCTGCGGCCACGCCTGACGTGGATTGGAACGCTGTCCAGTGGGAAGACGCGCCGGCAGCCGATGACGTACCGCGTGGCCCGGATGGCGTCATGCGGATCGAAATGTCGCAGGAATCCAACCCCTACGCCGCCGGCGCGCCGCCGCAAGAGCGCAGCATGGTGGACCGCATTGGGCGCCAGGTCGGGCTGACTGCGCGCGCCGGCATCACCGGTGCTACCGGTCTGGCGTCGATGGGCACGAATGCCGCGATTTCCGGCATCAATTCCCTGTTCGGGACGAGCATTCCCCAGGCTGACGTGGGCGCAACGCTGTCTGCGATTGGTCTTCCGCAACCCGAAAACTCCGTGGAACGTGTCGCGCAGGATGTCGCCGGCGGCATGGCCGGTGCCGGCTCGGTGGCGCAGATCGGCCAATCCCTGGCGCAGAACGCGGTAGCGCCGCTGACGCGCGCCATTGGCGGGCAGTTGGGCGCCGGTGTTGGCACGCAGGTTGCATCCGCTGCCACCGGCACGGGCGCGGCTGGCGTGGCGCGGGAAGAGGGGGCAGGGCCGGGCGGCCAATTGGCGGCAGGTTTGGCCGGTGGCCTGGCGGGTCCCGCTGCGCTTTATGGTGCTGGCGCGGCTACGCGGGGCTTGCTTCGCGGCGGGGAGCAGGGGCGCCAGACGGTCGCGCGAAATATCGATGAATTCCAACGCGCGGGCACCACCCCAACGCTCGGCCAGGCCACGGAGCGCCCCGTGCTGCAGGGCTTGGAAACCGTCATGTCGCAGTCACCCGGTGGCGCTGGTGTCATGGCGTCGCGCGCCGCGGGACAGGTCGACGACATTGCGAGCGAGGTGGGCAACATCGTAAGCCGCCTGTCGCCGCGCGCCGGCGCTTTGGAGGCGGGCGAGGCGGTCACGCGCGGGCTGGAAGGATTCAAGGCTGGCGTTAAGCGCGTGCAGGGTCAGCTTTATGACCGCCTGGACGACTACATCCCGCAGACGGCACCCGTGCAGGTTGACCGCACGCGCCAAGCACTGGCCGCGCTGAACTCTGACATCGACGGCGCGCCGGCGCTCAGCCAGATGTTCAAGAACAGCCGCATAAAAGGCATCGAAAACGCCCTGCTGTCGGATCTGGATTCCGGCATGACCGCATATGGCGCGCAGGCTGCTCGCCGCGCTGCCACGCTGCCCTACGAGTCGATCAAGAAGCTGCGCACGCTGGTGGGCAAGGAAATCGACAACGCGAATTTCACATCCGACGTGCCGCGCGACAAGTGGCGCGCGGTGTATGCGGCGCTGTCGGATGACCTGGGCGACGCGGCAGAACGCGCCGGCCCAGAGGCCTACGACACTTGGCGCTGGGCAAACCAGTTCACCCGCGATCAGGTTGGGCGCCTCGACGACCTAGCCAGCATCGCCGGCCGTGATACCCCTGAAAAGGTATTCAACGCTGCCATCGCGGGAAGCCAAGACGGCGACACGATGCTGCGCCGGGTGGTCAGCGCCATCCCCAAGGAAAACCGCCGGGAACTCGCCGCCGCAGTCATTCAGCGGATGGGCCGCGCGACGGCTGGCAACCAGAACGAGGCCGGCGACGTTTTCAGCACGTCGACCTTCCTTTCGAACTGGAATCGGCTGTCGCCGCAAGCGCGCGAGACGCTATTCGGCCGTGTCGATGACGCGAAGCTGTTGGGCCAGTTGGAAAACTTGGCCAAGGTGTCTACCAACATTCGGGACGGATCGCGCTATTTGGCGAACCCGTCAGGATCTGGCCCGGCCGCCGCGCGCCAGGCGCTGCTAGGTGCGGGTGCCCTCGCGGGGATCACCGGGAACGTTCCAGCGCTTGGGGCGATTGGGGCGGGGCTGGTGGGCACAAACCTGTTGAGCCGTGCCTTGACCAACCCCAATGCACTGATGCGCCTGGCTCGTCCGACGCAGGTTGATTTGCCCGCTGTTTTGGGCGGCCTGCAAGGGCTGGTGCCGCGCGAGTGATCAACGGAAGATGGAATAGACAAAGAAAGCGACGAGGCCTATCAGAACGACCGGCATCCCGACCACCAGCAAACCCCACCCGATAAACCGAAGTTCGCCGCCGGACCCGTTGGTCCACCACTCTCTGAAACCGTAGCGCTCGACTTCGGTTGCCTTCCAAATCGCCTGAAGAATTTTCATATCCACAATGCCCCGCCCCGTGCGGGGCTTTTTTTTGAGGTCCAGAAATGGCCGTCGCGTCCTATATCCTGCCCCGGTTCCGGGCCTTCGACGACTTCGGTCGGCCGATGGTGGGGGCCAAGCTCTACACGTACCAGAACAACACCACCACGCCCGCGCCGACCTATCAGGATGCGCAGCAGAGCGCTGCTAATACGAATCCGATTGTATTGGATGCGTCCGGCGAGGCAATTGTTTATGTACTCAAGGACCAGGTATATACGTTCGTCCTGAAGGACCGGGACGAAGTCGCCGTTTGGTCGCAGGACGACGTCACTGGCGCGGCGTCGCCCCAGGACCTTGCAAAGGTCGTTTCGGACTTGGCTGGCGAGGGCGGTTCAGCGCTGATCGGATTCAAGCAATCGGGCACAGGAGCCGTCGCGCGCACCGCCCAGGACAAGATGCGTGATTTCGTCACGCCCAAGGACTTCGGCGCGTCCGGGGATGGTGTTGCTGACGACCTGTCGGCCCTGGTTCTCACCATGAATTCCGGCCGCCCGATCAATTTCATGGGTCTTACCTACCGGCTGGGTAGCCAGCTTTCTGTCACCTTGTCCGAGGTTCCCCAATGGGAAGGACAAGGCGCAAGCTTTGTCTACGACGGCGACGCTATCCAAGGCGCGGCGGTGCGTATCGTCGTCCCGTCTGTTGCTGAAGGTGGAACGGTCAGTAACCTGAAAGCATTCGCGAACAGAAAGGCGCGGATCGCTATCGAGTTCACGACGCTGAGCGACACCGAGCGCCCGGACATCACCCTGAAAGGTGTGGAAGGCTACGGCGCGTATTCCAACGACAACGCCACGCAAAGCACCGGGCTTGTCGTCGCCTCCGGAGCGTTCAACCGGGTCAACTTTGATGGCTGCGGTGGGCGAGGCAGTCACACCGGCCCGGACGTCACGATCAACGCCACCCGGTCAGCCGGCGGCCTTCGCACGTCGTTTGAACCCACAAACACCTTCGCCCCTCTCTACATCAATTCGGAGAATTGCTGGGTTGAAGACGTCTGGTGCGAGAACAGCATTGCCGACCAGGAAGCGGATGCGATTTCCTTCTTTCAGGAAACCGGGACAGCGCTTGCTGTGACCGAGGCGTCCTGCAAGATTTCGAACTTCCGATACAAGAACACGGGCAACCGCGCTATCAAGTTGCACAGTGCGGTGCGAGCCGTCATCAATGGCGTTACGGGCGAATGCCGGTCGAGCGTATTGCCGTTCAGCGGTGTCATGCGGACTGCGCATATCGATGTCCAGCAAGGCGGTGCCATCGTTTCGAATGTGGAAGCTGTATTTGACGGGGTCGTGCCCCCGGTATTGATTCAGAACTACACGGAGCAGGTCGACTTGATGCGCAACGGCGCGGTCACGTCGAATGTCTCTGTGCATCTGGCGGCCGGCACGCCGGAAGATATGGTGGTGGTGCGTCATCGGAATGACAACTTGCCGCCGCCCAACGTAGGCGATTCCAGCGTTCTCATCAGCAACATTGTGGTGACTGGCGGCCGGGTACTCGCCCTGGCGCAACTTGGAGTCCGGCTGGGCGGTGATCACCGGTTTGCGGTAACTGGCGCAGTTGCGAACACCACTGGCGCATTCATTCTTTTCCAAACCAACACGCCTGCGGCTACGGTTCGGGCAAGCGCGACGGGGTGCGTGCAGGTCGGCGCTGCAACTGCGCTCTTCGCGGATTCCACCGGCGCAGCGATCGATTCAGACTGGATTTTGTCGGCGTCCGGCTGTCTGGGCTTCACCGGCAGCAATGCCTTCCAAGCCATCGGCGCCAAGCTAAGCATTGTGCAGGGGGTAGGGTCCGGAACGTCCGCGCTCACCTCGTCGCAGGTGCAGATTGATGCGCCAACCGCAGCCGCTATGACGATGAGTACCGGCGGCGCGGATGGAAACACCTGCACCATCAACTACGGGAAACCCGGCTCGCCGAACTTGGGCGCCGTTACCTATCGGTTCGGCACGTCGGCATCCTTGGATCGCCTTTCCTTCAGAGTGGGTGGCGTGACTGATGCGCTTCGCGTTTTCTCTGATCGGATGATCTTGGGCAGCACGAGCGCATCCGCCATTTATGCCCCTATCGCGACGTCTCCGGAAGGGGTGCTGACGGCGCAACCCGGTTCGGAGGTAACCGCGATCGTTGCAGGGACCGCGACCAAGTACCTGAAGGCAACCGGTACGGGCAATACGGGGTGGGTCTCGCTATGAGCATCGACCACGATCTACCGGAGAATGTCTCGCGCGCGCAGGCGCTGGAGGCCCGCCCGTGAGCCTGGACGCCCAAGGCGAGGACGTCCGGGCGCTTCATGCCCAGATCCAGCAATGGCGGCAGGAAGAGCGTTTGGATATGGCTGCCCACCATGCTGAGAACAAAAACGAGATGGAAGCGCTGCGCCGGGAAATGCTCGCCTTGTCGTCCGCGGTGAAGACGGCTTTCCCCGGTGGCGATTTTGACGGCCATCGCCGATATCACGAGCTGCTGATCGCGCGGGAAGAGCAGCGCCAGCAGATCCGCCGAGAAGTCATCACGCACCTGCTCAAGGGCAGCACTTGGGCGATGCTGGTGGGCATGCTGTGGATGGTGCTAAAGCACGCCAAGGACTATTTGAAATGAACATGATCCAAGGCTGGCGCAGCAAATTTCCCCGCTTGTGGAGCGTGCGTCTGTCTCTGCTGGCCGCGCTGCTGTCCGCCGTTGAGGTCTGCATGAATCTGTGGCTCACGGGCAAGCCGCCGCTAATCGTGATCGGCGCCGGCCTTTTCTCCCTCTGCGCGGCTATCTCGCGCGTCATATCCCAACCGAGGCTGAACGATGAAGACCGGAGCTAAGCGCACCTTGCAGGGAACGGTAGGGGCGGGCGCCGCGGCGATCTTGCTTTCCATCGTGCCCAAGTTCGAAGGGATGATCCTGCGTGGATACAAGGACCCCATCGGCATTGTGACGGCCTGCGCGGGCCATACCAAGACAGCCGTGCTTGGCAAACCGTACACGCGCGAGGAATGCGCGGCACTGCTTGACCAGGATCTGCTGGACCATGCCCAGGGTGTTCTGGCCTGCACGCCGGATTTGGCCGGCCACACGAACCAGACTGCCGCCGCCGTGAGCTTTGCCTACAACGTCGGGGTGGGCGCGTACTGCCGATCGATGACGGCTCGTAGATTCAACGCAGGGCAGTGGGCCGGTGCCTGCAAGGCCATGAACCAGGCCGACAACGGCAAGCCGCAATGGGTCTGGGCCGACGGCAAGATGCTGCCCGGGCTGGTGACGCGCCGCGCCGCCGAGCGTGCGCTGTGTGAAACGGATCTGCCGAAATGATCCCGCGCGCCGCATGGCCCTACCTGATCGGCGCTGCCGTGCTGGCCTTGGTGCTGGCAGGCTGGCGGATTGACCGGGGCATCTACGGCGCGAGCCAGTACCAGGCCGGTGCCGACGCGAAGCAGGCCGAAATCGAGAAACGCCAGGCCGCCATAGAGCGCGCACGGCAGGAGGAAAGGGATCGTGCTGATGCCAAATACCGTGGCGCCGTGCTGGCGCGTGAAGCTGCTGAAAAGACTGTTGCCGCTCAGCGTGGCCGCATTGACGGGTTGCTGCGCCAGCTTGCCCAGCGGCGCGCCGAAGCTGCCAACGCCGGCGGCGGACCTGATGCAGCCGGCCCCGACTGGATCGGACTTATTGGATCGTGTGTCGGGCGATATGAGCAATTGGGAAAAGATGCTGCTCGATGGGCTGACCAGGTGAATGGCCTGCAAGGCTACATCAGGGGCTTGGGCGCCGCGCCCTAGGCCCTCTCCGCGCGCTTGGCCGCCCAGAACCAATGACTGTGTTTGGCGCGTTTCAGCTTCTGCTTGCGGAAGGTGATGCGCACGGCGCCGAGGTGGCCGGCCTCGATCTCCACGAGATAATCGCGGTCCTCGGCGGTGGCCGCTGGCGGCAGCGTCTGGGATGCCTGGGCTACGAACTGGCCGGGGACCTGGGCTAGGATTCCGTTGTCGGTCATGGTGTCTGCCTAAGATGCGGCGCGCAGGGGCGTCACGTTCCAATCCTTGCCGCTGGCGCAGCTTTCCAGATAGGCCGCCCACAATTCCAACGCGGCCCGACGTTCCGGAATGTCATCGCGCACGTCGTAGATCGCCTCCATGCCCTTGAGCTTGTGATTCAGGGCCAGTTCTGAAATCTCGTTGCTCACACCCAGGTTGCGCATGTGCCCCTTTGCGGTGCTGCGAGTGTCGTGAGGGGTGAAGCGGCGTATATCCAGGTCGCCTCGGTCGAATGCGCGCCGGATTGCCGCCCATAGGGTGGTGTTGCCGACGTGCGTGTCACCGCCTTGGTTCCGGCGCCGCCGCTCATGGCGCGCGGGGAGCACCCATTCCGAAGTCCCGGCGAGCGCCTGCAACTGGCGGAACCACCCGATTACGGTGGGCGTCAGCGGCACGGTGAAGCCGCGGCGCACCTTGACGTTTTCCTCTGGCACCCACCACCGGCCGGCGTCCAGGTCCACATGCTCCCAGCGGGCCTTTGCCAGTTCCACCGAACGCACGCAGGTTGCCAGCAGGATCCTGAAGGCGAGCGCGTTCTCCGTGCCGATGTCCTCGATGTTGGCCAGCAGCCCGCGCAACTCCTGCTCCGTCAGCATCACCCGGCGCTTAATCGGCGGGCGCGGGCCCATGAGCGAGATCAGATCCACACCGGCGGCCGGGTTGGTGTCGATCAGCCGAATGCCGCATGCGTGGGCGAACAACTGCTTGGCTGTCGTCAGGATCCGCTTGCTGATCGTCCAGGTGCGTTTGGCGGACGTGAGCATGTGGACAACGTCGGAAGGCTGCACCTGATCCACCGGGATGGCGCCCAGCTTGGGCACGATGACCTTGTCCAGGTCCCAGTTCCGGTAGGTGATGGTATCGGCGGCCAGGCCGGATAGTTTCTTGCTCCGGAAATCATCAACGAGGGTCCGAACATTCGACACCTTGTTGGCCCGTGCTTTGCTTCGCTGCTTTTCCAGAGCCGGGTCGGCGCCGCGATCGATAGCCGCCCGGACGTCGCGGGCGGTCTTGCGCGCAGTGGCGAGCGAGATATCCGGATAGTTGCCTATGGTGATTTCCTTCTGGGGCCCGCCTTGCCGATATCGCAACACCCAGGTTGCGGTGCCAGCAGCCGAAAGCGTGAAGGTCAATCCGTCCCCATCGCTGCGAGATAGCTTCTCGCCCGCGCTCATCCAGCGCCTTAGCTGGAGGTCGTCCAGCAGATTCTTTCCCCGTTTTGCCACGCTTCCCTCTCTGAAATGAGTAGCTAGGACCGCTAGCTACTCATCTAGCTACTCATTGAACTGTCGCCACGAAAGTACTACATGCAACGCCGGGAAACAAAACAGCCCGCGTTTATGCGGGCTGGCGGGGTGGTAGGTGCATGCTGGGAAACAAGAGCGCACCCACATGTGGCTTGCAGGTGGCTAATTTCATATATTTCGTAGATCGTTTATTCATGCGACTTTCGGCGGTGCTTCCTTCAAAAATCCCGGCCTAGCTACTCACCTGGCTACTCATTTGAAGCGTGGTTGGCTGACGCCAGGGAGAAGGCCAGATGATACCTGCTCATGTTGCCTTCTTCTGCTTGTTCCGCTCGATCAGCGCCTGGACGCTGGCGACGGTGACCCGGGTGGCATCGCCGATCACGACCTTCTCCAGGTCGCCCCTCTTGATCAGCCGGTAAACCATCGTGCGGGACACGCTAAGGGCTTCCTCCGTCTCCCGCAGGCGGTACAAGAGCTTCGGCGCCGCGGCCGGTGCCTGGTGTTGGGCTGCGTGTGCCATTTATTTCTCCAGTGCCAGCACGGCCAGCAAAACGACGAATCCAAGGATGATCATTACGGCGACTGCCTGTAGGCCGGGGGAATCGGCGGGCGATGGAAGCGCGGCCGGATTCGGGTACAGGACGGGGACGCAGGCCGCATATTCCAACTGCTTTTCTCGGCTGGCTGTGGCTGGATCAAAGGATGCGGCCAGCGCCTGGCAATCTGCCTTGCTTCGCCCCGGGCTTACATGGCCCTTGGGCATGGTCAAGATGAAGGTGGGGCTGGGCATTACTGCTCCTTGTTGGTTGATGCCAGCTCCAGCACAGCGCGGCCGGCGGCAATTACGTGGGCCGGCGCCGTGCCGGCGGCGTAGCCTCCATCCGCTTCGTCCAGATGGGTACGCATGGCCGATAGGATTTCTCCATCGGTGGGGTGGCCTCCGCCCGTGCTCGGGCTCTCCTCGACTTCATGTAAGGCGATGAATGTCTCTTTAGGTTTCGGCCGTTTGAGCCATTCGATCGTTCTGCGCGCGGCTTCTAGGCTTAGGTCAACGGGGACACAATCGTCGCTACTCTCGCCGATCCGGCCGCCAGGGTGCTTGGCATAACGCCAGCCGAACAGGGCCCGTTCTTCGACTTGAAAAAGCCGTTCGCCATTCATTTCATACTCGCGGATTCGATACCGTTTCACGTCCGCCTCCGTCCGTGCGGGGGTGCTGCGGTTTCATGAACGTCATCCAGTGCGTGTCCGCGCGCTTGCCGCTGGGATGCCCGAACAGCGGCTTGTGCGGCGTCAGCGCCAGGATCTGCGACGTGGGAATCTGGATAGCGTTCCACTTGAAGATCAAGACGCCCTCCGGCTTGAGCACGCGGAAGCACTCGGCAAAGCCGCGCCGCAGGTCTTCCTGCCAGTCGTCGCCGAGGATGCCGTACTTGGCGCGCAGCCAGGACTGCATACCGGCCCGGCGCAAGTGCGGGGGATCGAACACCACCAGACTGAAGGTGTCGGCGGCAAAGGGGATGGCCCTGAAGTCCATGTTCAGATCGGGCGTGATGTTGAAAACCCGGCCATCGCACAGCGTGTGCTCTTCGCTGCGGATATCGCCGAACAGGGCGCGCTGGTCGTTTCGGTCGAACCACATCATGCGGCCACCGCAGCAGGGGTCCAGGACGGCGGCATCATTCATCGCTATCCCCTTGCTTCTGCGCGGCCAGGGCGGCGTCCACGGCTACCGGGTCGAACAGTTCATGCGCGGCGTCGAATTCGATCCAGTTGCCACTGCGGCCCTCCACGCGGCGCACGACACCGTCGTCATCCAGGTAGAAGCTGTACCTAGGAATCGCGCACAGGCGCTTGCGCACCGCCTCGAAAGCCGCATCGCGCATCGCCTCATCCCGCGCACCCTTCGCGCAATCCCCGCCGTCTCCATTGCAGGCCTGGCAGCGGTCGCCCACGCCGTCAATGAACCCCATGCCGTTGCAGGGCTTACACTCGCTGTCCTTGTCAGCCTGGGTCGCGAAATTCGGTTCCTGGTTGTGCATCAGCAGGATGACCCCGTGCTTGCTGGTAGGGCTATCCATCACTTCCGCGATAGTGCCGAACAGGCGGTGGCCGGCGTCGTCGTCACCCGTGCTGACATCCACCGATACCTCCATCCCTTCGATGAACTCGCGCATCGCATCGTCCATGCGCACCGCCTCGCTGGCCTGGGGCGCGGAATAGAGCGTGTTCAGGCCAGGACGCAAAGGCGTGTCGATAGGCAATAGCGCACTCGCCAGATAGCGATTGCCTTCTCGATACACGTAGACCTGCACTGCCACCGCCTCCCCGGCTACAGGGGCGCTTGCAGCTTGCGCCACCAGATCGCCGAACTGGCCGACCTGCCAAGTCAGGTTTTCCAGCAGGGTGTAATTGCCGTTCCGCGTCTTGCCGGCGCGTTCCCAAAGCTCATGGAAGCGCGCAGAGGTAAGCACGCCATTGGGGAATGCGGCCTTGAACTCTTGGACGGCTACAGGGGCGCTTGCCGGCCGCACGCCGCTGGCGCGGTCGCATTCGTCGTTCGCGCACAGCACGCCGTCAGCCTTGGCCGCCTGGCATACGTCGGTCGGGCACGCCTGGGGTGCTACTGGGGCGCTTGCCAGGGCGGCGCGGATCAGGCTGCGCACGCCGCGATGGTCCTTGGTGCTGCCGCGCATGCGCCATAGGCCGGTGCCAGGCCAGAAGTCGTAGGTGTGGGCGTTGGCGCCGGTCACGATCAAATGCGCCCCAGCGTTCCTGCTCAGGAACTGGATGCCAGCGTCCGTAAGCGACCGCGCCGACTGCTCACGGTTGTCGGCCCGCTTCTGCTGGCTGCGTTCCTTGAGGGCTGGCTTCACGTCGCGCCAGAAATCTCCCATGTCACCCATCACGCCTCCTTCCGCTGGGACTGCTGGGCGTCGTGATGCGCCGTAGCTTCCTCCGCGCTAGCAAGCTCGAAATGCGGGTGTTCCTTGCCGTCGGGCGTGACCACCACCATCCGGTGGGTCTTGAATAGGCCGCCCAGGCTCCAGTTGCAGGGTTGGTCATCGGGCTGCTTTCGAGGCGACTCAGCGCCAGTGAAGCGCCCGACGCAGGAGAAACCGAGGTAGCGGCTCACATCGTCCCAATCCTTGCCAGCGCCGGCCGCGATGAAGTCAAGCGCGTTCTGCAAGGTGCCGCACATGGGGCACTTCACCGTGGTCAGCTCGCTGCGGCTGGCTTGGGCCATGCACGCGGCCTGAAACTCTTCGAGAGTCATGCGCTTCATGCTTCATCCCCTTTGCTATGCTGGGACTGCTGGGCAATGGCGGCATCTATGGCAGCGCGGACGGACTGGTGACGCATGCCGGTAAGATCGCCTGCAATCAGAAATCCCACGCCCACGATGCTGGAGATCCGATCCTTGTTGTAGAAGCGGCCATCGTGCTGCTCCAGCCAATCCAGGCGCGCCTTGTCCAGCGCATCGCCAGCAGCGGGAGTGTCAATAATGGCTTTCGCCTGCCGATAGAGATATGCGGCCGCGAACTGCGCGTTATCGTTGCTCGTGTCTTCTGCCAGTGCATCTGCAACCGCCGCGAGCGCGCTGGGGTCTTCGAATGAATCGGTATCCTCCCCCGTCGCTCCGGTGGGTATAGGGTGCGAGGTAGGGGCGGGGGGAAGGGGCATCCAGTGCGTGGGCTGGAACGCGAATGGAGGGATATCGCTATCCATCTTCCAGTCGTCGAAGCCGTAAAACTGCCCCGAACACGGCGCGGTGAAGTTCTCGTTCCAGAGCAGCACTCGGGTGCCATCCTTCGGCGCGCTGGCTATAGGCTTCCATTCTGTGTTCATGCTCTCAGGCTCCGGTGGCGCGCGCGGCGTCAAGCTCGGCGCGTATTTGTGTCTGGCGCAGCAGGTCGGATGCGTCGGCCTGATCCAGGCTGGCACCGATGCGGCGAAGGTTGGGTATCTCGCGGTTCAGGGCGGCCATCAACGGGCCGTCGATGGGCATGCCAGCTTCCAGGCGGTTGGCAAGCTGGCGCAGCGCCGTGGCCTTGAACGCGTGCCCGTGGCGCACTGCCCACATATCGAAGAAATCGGCCATGCCCACGATAGCCGGCGCGCTGGCGTACCACTCGCCGTCGGCGACGCAGTGGAAGATAGGCACATTGCGCGCGTCGACCGTGACCGTGCCGTCGCGCTCGATTTGGTCAATGATCGATTCCAGCGGCGCCAGGGTCTGCTGGGTCTTGACGAGCATGGGCAGGCGCTCGGGGCGTGGCCGGCGCGTGGCGCGCACGCGGGCCTGCTGCTTTTCCATCATGCGGCGCTGCTGGCGGTTCATGGCGGGGATCATCGTCAGGCCGCCTGTTCCGTCTTTTGGAGTTCATCGCGAGCGGCAGCAAGAGCTGCTTCGGCGCGCGTAAGTTGGTCGCGTGCGCTCTTGGCCCTGTTGATACGCGCCTTCGCTTCGTACTCATCCATCGCCTTACGGACGCTGGCGTTGATCAAGTGCCCGTAGCCGAAGTGTTCGAGCCACACCCCGATCTGCGGGTAGTGGTAGTCGTTCTGATGGAATTTTTGCTGCTCGGCGACATGCGCAGCCGCGGCATCCATGGCTTCCTGCTGGGTGCGGCCGATGAAGACGCGGCGGTCTTTGCCCCCGCTTCCATCGGAGTAGCGAGCAATGCGGACGCTGTGGCGGCGCTCAGCCTCCGGTTCCCAATAAAGCGAGACGAGACGGATATCGTGGTCCCGGTCTTCGCTCTTGAACACTTCGGGAATCTCGCCCGCCCTGACGTCGTGGGTGTAAAACTGGTTGCCGTAGTCACCGCCCAGAATCACCGCGAACTTGGCTTCGCCTGAGAGCCACAGCGCCAGGGGCGCCAAGTCGGGATTCTTGGCGGCTTCGCGCTCCAAGATCACCTTCGTGCGCTCGGCATCAGCAACTTTGGTCAGCACGCTTTCAAGCTGCTCGCGCGCGTCCTTGATGTCCTGGTGCAGTTCGGTCAGATCGCCGGCCAGCTTCTCGCGCGGCGGCGTGGCGAACACCTCGGGCCAGATCTGGGGATCACCGTAGTGCGGTTCCTCATCGTCATATTCGTAGCACGGCAGCACTACGTGACCAAAGTGGGCGGCCGCGCCCACGTAGGATGCAACCGCGCCATCGGCGTTGTACACGTCTGCGCCAGCGGTGAAGGTGGATTTCGTCATCGTCGTTCTCTGTGTAGGTGGCCGGCACCGGCAGCGGTTGGGGGTGGCTTGAGGTAGCCCCGCCGCCGCGCCGGCCGAAAAGGGTTATTGATCCAGGCTCAGGGAGGCCTGCGGTTCCTCGGGCGGCTTCACCGAAAACACGACGTCTTGCCCGTTCTGCATGAAGATGCGGCCCGCTGCCTGCTCGCTCGGCACCATGTCGATGTCGATGGAGCACTCGACCGTGCCTCCGTCCTGTGGATCAAACTGAAAGTTGTCGACCTTCACGTCATCCAGCACGGTGTTGCTGGGGCCGCCCAGCCCGTAATGCAGGGTGAATTCGGCGCCGACGATCTTTTCGTCGATCACCACCTTGTTCTTCATCTTCGGATGGCGCAGGCGCGGCAGGTAGTTGGGGTCCTGCATGCGCTCGTCGGCCTCGTCGGCCATGTCGTTCTCGCCCGGATGCGGGCGGCGATACAGCGACGACTTCAGGGTCGAATCCACTTCGGACAAGATGTCGTTGGGTGCGCGGAAGGTGAGCCGCAAGGTCATCGCGGGCACATTGGATTGGCCGTGCTTCTCAAGCCGGTTGGTGACCTGCAAGCGGGCGGTTTGCTCGGTGATCGAGAACATGCGGGATTGCTCCGTAGGTTGTGCTGCTGGGGAAGGGTTAGGCGGCCTTGCGGCGCAGGGTGTCGACCATCTCGCGCAGCTCGGCTTCGAACTGGAGCAGGGCGGTCAGCAGGGTCTTGATGTAGGCCTCGTCGCGCGGGATGCGCTGCACGTACAGGCGCCAGGGCTCGGCCATGCGCGGGTCGTAGCTGATGAAGTCCCACCACTGGCGGCCGGTCACGAGCATGTTTCCCTGCACCTGGGGCTTGTGGGCCTCGGGCATGCCTTCCAGCAACGTCTGGATATGCACCTGCTCGTCGTGAGGGCATTTCGATTCGATGCCGCCGTCTGCGCCGATCAGGCCGTCCGGACTGGCACCGATGAACGAATGCACCGGGTGCAGGACAAAGCCGCTTTCCTCCACCAGCGCGCCTTTTTCGACCATGTAGGCTTCCTTGGCGGCGTCTTCCAGGTCGCGGCCCCACGTCAGAGACTTGGCCCCAATCTCGCGGCGCGGGATGCCGGCAAGGCGCTCGAATGCCAGCGTGCGCATTAGCTTCGTGCGCTCCAGCGTCGGCTCCGCCACCTTCTGCTGGCCCTTGCGCGGGCCGCTCTTGTAGACGCCGTCGCCGGGCGTCAAGGCGATGGCTGCGGCGAAGTTGCTGGCGGTGATCTTGCCCGCGCGTTCCTGGCGCCATTCCTCGGTGCGTTGTTCGGCGGGCGCGTTCATTCTTGGACGCCTTCGAAGGGGTTGTCTTCGGTGGCCTGCACTTCTTCCGTGGCTTCCGGCTGTGCGGCCTGCGTGGGCGTGGCGTCCTCGGCGGCGGCCAGGGCCTTGAGGCGCTTGATTTCATCTGCGCCCACTGCCGCGCGCTCGTCCTTGCTCAGCTTCTTCCAGGCAGTTTCAAGATCGGCGATGCGCTGCGGCGCGGCGTCGTCGCTGCGCGCAATCATTTCCAAATCGCGGATGACTTGGTCGCGGTCGACCTGCGCCGCCGGTTGCGGCTTGGCCGCCTGGGCGAACTCGGTGGCTGTGCGCGGGGTGATGTCGCGCTCGCGCGGCTGGACGTCGGCCAGCTCGTCGGACGTGTACACGCCCAGCAGCGCGCCCGGGGTGTAGGCGCGAGTCCAGTTCTTGACCTGCAAATAGCCCATCTGCTGGCGCGGGTTCGTCTTCCAGAGCGGGGAGTTCTTGGTGGTGACGTCGGAGACCTTGAGCCATTCGCCCCACGTGATGTCCGCTTCGCCAGCAATGACTGCGCCGACGCGGCATTGCAACCCGTTGCCGTCGCCCTGGTATTCGTAGTGGAAACGGCCCGTGATGGCGCCAGACGACTGCACCACTGCGTTGACCAACTGTGCTTCATAGCCAAGCTGCCCGTTTACCAGGTGTGTTTTCTGGGCGACCACGAAGGGGTTCATGTTCCACTGCATCGCCTGCATGATCACGGCCATGCAGTCGGACGGGCTGCCCTGCAAGTGCTTCGGCACGGTGGCGCGCCCGGCAGCCATCATTTCGGCGGCGCGCATCATGCTGTCCATGTTGTCAGCGTGCAGCACCAGCCCGCTGGTGGTGGTGTTGGCCGCCGGCAGGTCCAGGGCGGTGGTTTGGGATTCGATCGTGGTGGCTTCAGACATTGCGTTCTCCTGCCCGAGACTCGGCCGGGCGTGTTGGATGGTTAGGCGGCCAGGTCGGCCATTGCGGGGTTGGTGAACTTGGCCAGCCAGGTCAGAACGTGCTCGGGCTCGACGCCGTAGTGCTGCGCCAGCACGGCGACGATTTCGGCGTTGCCCGGGCCGTTGACCAGAAACTCGGCTTCTTCGCGGCGGGCTTGCTCGGCGAGGCGTTCGCGCTCGGCCGCTTCGGCTACGGCGCGCGCGGCGGCTTCCTTCTCCCGCTGGGCACGGGCGGCGGCGTCGGCCTTTTCCTGCTCAGCGCGGCGCACGGCGGCCTGCTGCGCTTCGAACTCGCGGCGCTGGCGGTCGATTTCTTCCTGCTGGGCGCGCAGCACGGCGGCGGCCTCATCCTGCTGACGCTTGAGTTCAGCGGCAGCAGCTGCATCCTTGCGGGCCTGCTCGGCGCGCGCGGCCTCCTGGCGCGCGTCTTCGGCAGCGCGCTCGGCTTGCAGGCGGCGCTGCTGCTCTGCCAGTTCGGCGCGCTCCTTGGCCAGCCGTTCGTCTTCTGCCTTGCGGGCAGCGGCGGCTGCGGCTTCCTGTTCCAAGCGCTGGCGTTCAAGCGCTGCGCGTTCTTCAGCCAGCCGCGCCGCTTCCTGTTCCTGCGCCAGCGCCGCGGCGTGCATCTGCTCCAGCTTGGCGCTGGTGTCAGCCTGCAAGGCCATGGCTTCGCCAGCGCGGTGTTCGTACAGTTCTGTGGTGATGGGCAACTCGGCCACGGCGGCCAGCAGCGCGGCGACCTCGGCCGCGCTCTTGCCGGCGGCCCGCACCGGATACTGGCCAAACTCATTTATGCGCGTCTGGATCGCCTGCTGGCGCGCCAGTTCGGCCGCTTCCTTCGCCGCCTTGATTTCCGCCTTGCGGGCCTCTTCGGCCTTGATCTGGGCGTCGATCGGCTCTTCAACCGCCTTCACCTCATCCTTGATGCTGGACAGGATGGCGCGCATTTCGCGCTGCTTGGCCAGCATCGGCTTGTTCCAACCTTCATAGGCGGCATCGGCCGACGTGCGGATGCTGACGCAGCGCGACCGCGCGGCACGCGCTGCCTTATCGCCGGCCGAGGTGCTGACGTCGAACTGCACGCCGGCCAGGTCTTTGCGAAGCTCGGCCAGGCCTTTCTGCACGGCGTTGTATTCGGTGATCGCGGCGGGCGCGTCCAGGACTTCGTCTGCAACATTGCTCATGGTGGTGGTCTCTCAGGGTTGGCGGGCGGCGTATGCGGTCTTTCTGCCGCCGTCCTGGGTGGTGAGGGTGGGGGATTGGGCTTGCTCGTCGCGCTGCTGGCGGTCTCCATAGCCGAAGATCAGGCCCACCAGCACGCCGGCAATGACCAGCGCGGCGACGGCGTTGTCGCGGTCTTTCAGGAGGCGGCGGATCATTGGGCGCCTCGGGCTTTGCGGATGACAGCGCGGGCGCGCATCGCCGAGTGGTCGGGCAGCACCCTGTCCAGCAGGCGCATGCAGGCCTCTTTGGCTTCCTCGGCGGTGTCGAATTTTTCGAACCACGTGGAACCCTCGTAGGTGCAGTAAGCGGACCACTTCGACCCAGGCCAGACGATGCATTCGTATTGACCGAAGAACTCTTGACGGGAGGAGCACTCCAGGTTCGAGAAGTCGTAGTGCGGCCCGAACATGACGGTGCCGTCGAACTGCACAGCATGCGAGTCTTGAAACCACGCAAGATCAATTGCCTCTTCCAGAGCCTCCAGCAACTCCGGCGCGGCGGCGATCAGCGGGCGATTGCAAACCGCGATGGATTCGGCGATCAGGTGGCCGCCGTAGGCTTCAACGTGATCGTTGTCGCAGCCACTATCCACCGGCACGTCGGCCACGACGGCGCCGTAAGACTTGCCGATGCGCCAGGGTCCAGGCGTGTGTTTCTTCGTCATGCTTCGCTCCACGGATCGAGGCGGACGTGCAGGCGCGAAAAGAAGTCGCCCACACGGCCAATCAGGTACAGGGCGGCCAGGAACGCCGCAGCTTGTTCAGGGGTGGGGAGGGTCAGAGACATGCTTCCGCCTCGTCCGGGTCCATTTCGGCAAGCTGGCGGTTGGCCAGGCCTTCGATGCAGTTGCCCAGGTGCCCGGCCAGGAAATCGCCCACGCTCGGCACGCTGGCGCCGATCAGCAGCACCAGCAGCACCGCGCCCTGGTTGTCGGCCAGTTCATTCATCAGGTGTTCGGCCCACTGCTTGGCCGTCAGGCCGAAGGCGGTCGGCTCGTCGTTGGCGAGGCAGGCCACCACCGCCGCGACGGCGCGCGGCTGCGTCACCGTCGGCGCATCCTCGTCCGGCTCATGCGGCAGCGAGCGGGGCGGCGCGACCCGCAGCAGGTCGTCCATCAGTTGAGCGTGATAGGCACCCATGATCAGTTCCGCCCCATGCGGTCGGCCTCGACGGCCAACTTGCTGTAGTGCACCTTGGTGGCGTACTCGCGGAACTTGTGCGCCCACGCCTGACGGATGATTTCGCGGTTCTCGTCGTCCGCAACGTCCCACAGGTTCATCAGCTTCTGGACGAAGTTGCCGCCCAGCGTGCGCATCTCGTGCAGCACTTCGGCTTCCGTCGCGTTCGGCGTGTTGATGGGGGTGTCCATGGTGTTCTCCCTGGTTGCTCACGGGCTGTGAGTGCATGGGAGTAATCTTAGACGGCTAAGATTTAGTATGTCAACAAAAACTTAGCGCACTAAGA
>JALDYL010000189.1:0-8707 GCA_032153965.1 Achromobacter sp.
CGCCCCCGACCTGAAAGAGGTCGTGTATTTCGGGATCTTCCTCTTGATCCTTGTCCTGAAGCCGAACGGCCTGTTCGGCGTCGGTACAGAGTGACCAGAACAACAAGGAGCAAGACGTGTTTCCCGACTTTCGACACCCCAAAGCCTACGTCAGCCTGATCCTGCTGATCGTGATGTTCCTCGTGCCCGTCGTCATGGGCACGCCCTTCTGGACCAACCTTTTCGTCCTGCTGTTCGTGTTTTCCGCGCTCTCGGTGGCCTGGAACATCGTGGGCGGCTACGCCGGCCAGCTGTCGCTGGGCCATGCCGTGTTCTACGGCATCGGCGGCTACACGGCCACGCTGCTGACGCAGAACTTCGGCATCTCGCCGTGGATCGGCATGTTCGCCGGCGCCGCCATTTCCGGGGCGGTGGCCATCCTGATCAGCTATCCCACGCTGCGCCTGCGCGGCCCCTTCTTCGCCCTGGCCACCATCGCCATCCTGGAGGTCGTGCGGCTGCTGGTCATCCACGAGGAAAGCTGGACCGGCGGTTCCAGCGGCATCAGCCTGCCCTTGAATATCGGCTGGGCCTGGATCGTGTTCCGCGAGAAGATCAACTACGTCATCATCGCCTTCGGCCTGTTCGTGCTGGTGACGTGGGTGTCCTGGTACATCCGCAAGTCGCGCATCGGGCACTACCTGATCGCGATCCGCGAACGCGAGGACGCGGCGCTTGCCGTCGGCATCCACACCGTGCGCGTCAAGATCATCGCCGCCGTGGTGTCGGCCATGCTGACCAGCGTCATCGGCACCTTCCACATCACCTACCTGACCTTTGTGGATCCCAGCTCCGCGTTTTCGCTCGAGCTCTCCATCCAGGTGGCCATGTTCGCCCTGATCGGCGGGCTGGGCACCGTGTCCGGCCCGATCGCCGGCACGTTCCTGGTGCTGCCCATCGCCGAACTTGCGCGCGGGTGGCTCAGCAGCGTGGGCAACGGCATGCACGGACTGATCTACGGCCTGATCCTGGTGGCGGTGGTGCTGACGATTCCGCGCGGCCTGGCCGGCGCGTTCGGTCCCTTCGTCGAGCGCATGCTGGCGCGCCTGCCCTACCTGGGCACGCCCCGCGCCAAGTTGAAGCTGGCCGACGAAATCCGCCTGCGCAACGCCACCCGCAGCGATCAGCCCGTGCTGAAGGCCGACAAGCTGTTCAAGAGCTTTGGCGGGCTGCGCGCCACCAACGACGTGTCGCTGACGCTGAACCAGAACGAGATCCTGGGCATGATAGGCCCGAACGGCGCGGGCAAGACCACGGTGTTCAACCTGCTGTCGGGCTTCCTGTCGCCGGACAAGGGCGGCATCAGCATGCTGGACGCGCACGGCAAATGGGTCACCTGCAAGACGCCCGACGAGTTCGCGCACCAGGGCCTGGGCCGCACCTTCCAGATCGCCAAGCCGTTCACCGGCCTGACCGTACTTGAGAACATCATGCTGGGCGCCTTCATCCGGACCTCGAACCGCGACGAGGCCGAGCAGATCGCCCTGAAGGTGGCCGAGCAGACCGACCTGGTGAAGTCCCTGGACATCGAGGCGCGCAACCTGACCGTGGGCGGCATGAAGCGCCTGGAGGTCGCCCGCGCGCTGGCGATCAAGCCGCGCATCCTGCTGCTGGACGAGGTGATGGCGGGCCTGAATCCGACCGACATCGAGAAGTCGATCCAGATGATCCGCCGCATCCGCGATTCGGGCGTGTCGGTGCTGCTGATCGAACACATGATGCAGGCCACGATGGCGCTGTCCGACCGCATCATCGTCCTGAACGAAGGTGGCGTGCTGGTCAGCGGCGCGCCGAAGGACGTGGTCGAGAACCCCGCCGTCATCGAGGCGTATTTGGGCAAGGAGTACCAGGATGCTTAAGGTGTCGAATCTGACGTCGGGCTATGGCAAGAGCCAAGTGCTGAACGGCTTGAACTTCGAGGTCAACGCGGGCGAAATCGTGACCCTGATCGGCGCGAACGGGGCGGGCAAGACCACCACCCTGAAAACGCTGTGCGGCGTCATTCCCACGCTGCAAGGCAAGGTGGAATTCGAAGGCCGCGACCTCACCAACCACAACCCCTACGACATCGTGGACGCCGGCATCACGATGATTCCAGAAGGCCGTCAACTGTTTCCGCACTTCACGGTGAAAGACAACCTGCTGATGGGTTCATACAAGCGCGCCGCGCGCCCCATCGTGCAGCAGAAGATGGACGAGGTGCTGCGCATTTTCCCGCGCGTGAAAGAACGCCTGTCGCAATACGCCGGGTCCTTGTCGGGCGGTGAACAACAGATGGTGGCCATCGCGCGCGGCATGATGGCCGACCCGAAGCTGCTGGTGTTCGACGAGCCGTCGCTGGGCTTGTCGCCCCTGCTGGTGCAGCAGATGTTCGACATCATCCGCGACGTCACCTCGCATGGCGTGACGGTGCTGCTGGTCGAGCAAAACGTATTCCGCACCCTGCGCCTGGCCGACCGTGGCTACGTGCTGGAAAACGGCGCCATCGTGCGCACCGGCACGGGCGCCGAACTGCTTAGCGACCCGCATGTAAAGAAGGCCTATCTGGGCCATTGAAACCAGGATCTTCCGCTTATGACCCTACGCTGCACATTCATCGACCATGGCAAGGGCGGCACGCCTGATTGCATGCAGGTTGCCCAACGCGACATGGAAGCCCCCACCGGCCGGCAGGTGCTGATCGAAGTGGCCTACGCCGGGGTCAACCGCCCCGACGTGCTGCAACGTTCGGGCTCGTATCCGCCGCCGCCCGGCGCGTCGCCGTATCTGGGGCTGGAAGTGTCCGGCACCATCATCGGCGTCGGCCCCGACGTCACCGCGTGGAAGGTGGGCGACACCGTCTGCGCGCTGACGCCCGGCGGCGGCTACGCCCAGTATTGCCTGGCCGACGAACGCCACTGCCTGCCCGTGCCGCGCGGCCTGGACCTGCTTGCGGCCGCCGCCATTCCCGAGAACTACTTCACGGTCTGGACCAACGTGTTCGACCGCGCGCGCCTGTCGCCCGGCGAAAAATTCCTGGTGCACGGCGGGTCCAGCGGCATCGGCCTGACCGCCATCCAGCTGGCCCGCGCATTTGGCGCGCAGGTCTGGACCACCGTGGGCAACCAGCAGAAGGCGGACGCGTGCCTGAAAGCCGGCGCGCACCATGCCGTGCTGTACCGCGACACGGATTTCGAGTCCGAAGTGCGCCAGGCCACCGGCGGGACCGGCGTCGACGTGATCCTGGACATGGTGGGCGGCGCCTACATCAACAAGAACCTGAAGCTGCTGGCGCTGAACGGCCGCCTGGTCCAGATCGCCTTCCTGGAGGGCAGCAAGGCCGAGATCGACGCACTGCCCATCATGACCAAGCGCCTGCAGTTCACCGGGTCCACGCTGCGCCCGCGCTCGGACGAAGACAAGGGCGCCATCGCGCAAGCGCTTGCCGCCAAGGTGACGCCGCTCATGGGAAAGGGGCAGTGCCTGCCGCTCATCCACCAGGTCTTTCCGCTGGCCGAGGCGGCCCGCGCGCACGAACTGATGGAAAGCAGCAGGCACATCGGCAAGATCATGCTGCAGGTGCGGCCATGACCGCGCGCTTTCAGGACCAGACCGCCATCGTCACCGGCGCGGTGGGCGGCATCGGTTCGGCAATCGTCGAAGGCTTCCTGGCCGAGGGCGCACGCGTCGGCCTCATCGACTTCAACTCGCAGGCCGGCCAGGCCTACGAAGAGGCGCTCAGGAAGCGGGGCCACGACGTGTGCTTCGTGCATACCGACGTCGCGCATTTCGACCAGTGCCAGGCGGCCTACGACCGCATCACGGCCGAACTCGGCGGCGCGACCATCCTGGTCAACAACGTCGGCATCTCGCCCAAGACCGACGGGCGCGCGCTGAAGGTCTGGGAAATGCCGCCCGCCGAATGGGACAACGTCGTCTCGGTCAACCTGAACAGCGTGTTCTACATGACGCGCCTGGCGTCGCCGCACATGGTGCGCGAACGCCAGGGCCGCGTGATCAACATGTCGTCCGTGGCCGGCAAGGCGTATTGCGACATCGTCGCCGCGCACTATGCGGCGACCAAGGCCGGGCTGATCGGCCTGACCCGCCACTGGGCAGCCGAACTGGGCGAGCACCAGGTGACCGTGAACGGCCTGGCGCCCGGACGGATCAGCACGCCGCTGCTTAAGAGCGTGCCCCAGGAGATCAATGACGCCGTGGCCGCGGTGACCGCGCTGCGTCGCCTGGGCACGCCCGAGGAAGTGGCCGACGCCTGCCTGTTCTTTGCTTCCGACCAGGCGCGGTTCGTGACCGGGCAGGTCCTGGATGTGGCCGGTGGATGGCTGATGACATAAAAAATGCCCGTTCACATCCGAACGGGCATTTTCCGGCCATGACGCCTGACCTCAATCCTGCACGCCCAGCCGATACACGACGGTATCCAGCCGGCTCACGCCGGCCGCCAGGAACTTGGGTTCCTTGTCCAGGATGTCCCGGCGGTCGATGATCGTGGCGGGCGACACGCCCGAAAAGATCTGCTGCACCTCGGCGTCCACCACCGAAAACGGCGGCCCCGCCATCTCTTCCTGCGGATAGTCCAGCGTGATGAGCAATCCCCGGTAGGCGGGCGACAGCTGTCCGTAGACGTGGCGCACGTAGTCGGCCCGCATGGCTTGCGGCAAGGCCACCAGCGCGGCGCGGTCGTACACGCCGACGCAGTGCGACAGCACCTGCGCATCCATCTTGAAAATGTCTCCGCACACGATCTCGATGTTGCCCGCCACGTAATGCCTGCCGTAGGCCGTGTCGTGCGTGACCGGACGAAGCTCGTTTTCGGCGAAGAACTGCTCCACCGCAAGCTGCGACAGTTCGGCGCCCAGCACCTGATGTCCCTGGGCCGCCAGCCAGACCATGTCCAGCGATTTGCCGCAAAGCGGAACCAGCACCTTGCCGCCCTGCGGCACGGCCAGCGCCGGCCAGTATTTCTGCAATAGCGGCGTCACCCGGGTTTGGTGAAAGTGCGTGCGCCCCTCGCGCCACCGTTCCAGCCAGAATTCCGCGTCCATATCTTGTCTGCTCCTCCTATGAATCCGTGTCGCAACTGCACGATGTTGTTTCGTCTCCGGGTCCGGTCAGGACGCCTGAAGGTCCTGAGCGTAGCCGCGGCAGCCTCGGGATCGCTTGACCGAGCGCAAGGCGATCGGGGCATTGTATTACCCGGCCGCAGGGCGCGCGCGGCGCGTCTGTTGCGCAGGAAAGCGGCCCTTTTGCATGCCGGCGCTTTGGGCATGCCCGGACGTTCCGGTATCGTTCAGGTCCGAAACAAAATCCCCGCCCCAATGCTCGCGATGCTTCGAAACCGCCTGTTCACGCCGCTGCTTGTGGCCTGCAGCCTGACCGGCCTTCCGGCCGGCGCCCAGGACGCGTCCCAACTGGACGATGCCTATCGGTCGGAACTGCAGGCGGAGAACGACGCGCTGCGGGCGCGCATCCAGCAATGGCCCGCCGCCTTGCAGGCGCTGAACACGCAGGTCTCCGCGGCGCTGCGCGCGGGAAACCGCCAGGAAGCGCAGCGCGTGGCGCAAGACATGGCGCAGCGGGAACCCGCCAACGCCGACATCAAGCTGTTCCTGGGAAAGCTCCAGGGCCAGCAGGGCAACATGGCGGCGGCGCTCGACCTGTTCGACCAGTCCATCAAGCTGGATCCCGACAACAAATGGGCGTACATCAACAAAGCGGGCGCACAGGCCGAGCGCGCCGACATGCCCAATGCGCTGGCGACAACGCGGGCGCTGACAGCCAGGTTTCCCGATTGGAGCATCGGCTACAACCTGCAGGCGTCGGTGCTTGACGCGATGGACCGCAAGGCCGAAGCGCTGGACGCCTATGAAAAAGCGGCGCGCGCAAAGCCGGCCAGCGCACTGATCCTGACGAACCTGGGCAACCTGCAGCGCAGGCTGGGACGGCTGGCGGACGCCCGCAGGTCCTACGAAGCCGCGCTGCGCGTGCAGCCCGGCTACGCCTACACCGAAACCCAGCTGGCAGGCATGCCGCAATAGGGCCGATGCGCCCGGAGACCTCATGAAACGCCGTCTACTCCTGATGCTCGGCAGTGTGCTTGCCTCACCGCTGCGCGCCCTGGCGTCGCCTGGTCGCGATGCCATCATCCGCCAGGTATACGCGGCCCCGGCAGCCAGCCTGACTTACACCGCCCAGCATGCGGCCCTGGTGCGCCTGCTGCGCGTGCAATGGATGCCGGTCGAATCCGGCGCGCCGGGCATCGATTTCGAACAGCCGCTGCTCGGCGGCGCGGACACGCTTGCCGTCGCCCGCCGCGCCCTGAAGACGGCCGACGAGGCGCTGGCCGTCCGCAGGCTGGCGGAAGTCTGTCGCCTGGTCCCTCGCTATGTGCAATCGATCGGCAGGCTGCAGCCGGGCCGTTATGCACTGCCGGCAGAAATGCGCGAAGCCTTCGACTTTCCGGAAAGCGGCGTGGATGCCCAGGGGATGTTCCATCTGCGCCAGGAGCACCTGGTCCTGCTGCGCGCGGCAGTCTGGCGCGAAGTGGACGAACAGGCCCTGAGCTCGGTGTTGCGCGAGGGAGACCGCTTCTGGCCCATGCCCTACACCGACGGCAAGCGTCCGTACGGGAACGCCAGCTATTACCAGGTCGACATCGCCCGGTTGCTGGGCGAACCCTATCCACTGGATGCCAAGGGATACGCCATCACCGACGCCGCAAAGGACGCCCGCCTGGAGCGCCTGCACTACGAGACGCTGGCGGCGCTGCAGGTCTTCCTGGGCCACTCCGCGGCCGGCTAGGCGCGGCCGGCTAGGCGCGATGCAGGAAGCTGCGGATGTCGTCCGCGATGGGCACCGCCGCCAGCAACGTCAGCAGCAGCGCCAAAGGCCAGGTGGAGCCGAAGCCGAAATTGAAAAACGAGTACGCCCCGATCACGCCCCCCACGAAAAACAGGGTCACCATCAGGCTCAGCACGATCAGCTTGCCGCGGTCGGCCAGCACGCGCGGCATGGCCTGCGCATCGCCCTTGGCCAGGTTCCAGTAGAACAGCTTGCCGAACTCGATGCCGATGTCGGTCACCATGCCCGTCACGTGGGTGGTGCGGATTTCCGACCGCGAGACTTTGGTGATCATGGCGTTCTGCAGGCCCATGATGTAGCACAGCAGCATCACGGTGCCCGGCACGTAAAACCAGCGCAGGGTTTCCAGATTGGCGCCCAGCAGGCCGAATACCAGCAGCAGCGCCGCCTCGAGCAGCAAGGGCAAGGCATATTCGCTGGCCAGCCGGGACCGGCGCCCGAAGTTGATCAGGAAGGCGGAGCTGGCGGCTCCCGCCATGAAGGACAGCAGCGCCGCCAGGCCCTGCAGCACCACCACCACGCCGCCCAGCGCCATGTGGTCCGCCATCATCGACACGATGCCGGACATGTGCGAGGTGTATTGCTGGACGGCGAGGAAGCCGCCCGCGTTGACCGCGCCGGCGGTAAAGGTCAGCAGGTAGGCCAGATGGCGGTTGGCTTGCGGACTGCGGCTGACGGCCGTCAGCCTGCGCAGATACGGAATGGTCACGCCTGTCCCTTCAAAACAAGAACGTACTCACTGCGATGCGACTGACATTCTAGGCCCAGGCTGATCGTCCGGGCTGGCCGGTCAGGGCCTGGCGACGGGGAAATACACGCCTTGCAGGGCGCCATTCAGGCCGCAGTACGGCCGGCCTGCCGGAGCGCCGGTCGGCGACGCTTCGGCCAATTCGACGCCCGCGCCCTTGCGCACCAGCGTCAGCCTCCAGCCCTCGGCGTCCGTCGTCTCGACCACCAGGGTATTTCCCTTGACCGTGCCGACGCCTTCGACGGCGCAAAGCCAGCGGCCGTTCAGGGGCTGCGCGGCAGACCCGTCGAACGCCAGGCGGCCATCCGCCAGCTTCTTGATCGAGAAGCCGCCGGCGAGGTTCTCCCAGTCCCCTTCGAAGCCCTGGCGCCGCTTTGCCGACAGGGATGCCAGGAAGGCGTCGCGGTATTTCATGCGGTCCGCCAGCTCCTGCTGCGGCGTGTCGCTGCCGGACGGCGACGCGTAGGCCTCGTCCCGCACCTGCACGAAGTAGCGCTGGTCTTGCGCCAGCGCCTGGGCCGCCGCGGGATCAAAGGCCTTCCTGGCCTTGCTGTAACGACTGGCGATGCTCGCGTCCTGCGCCGCCAGCGCGCCGTCGGCGCATATCGCCTTTTCGACGGCGGTCCGGGCCTTGGCGCAGTCGAACGACGGCTTGTCCGCCGCCCAGGCGGCCGGAACGCAAAACGCGATCAGCAGGGCGCAAGCGCCGGCAGGGCATTTCATAGCGAGAACTCCCGCAGATTTGCGACGCGCGCGGCCAGGCCGTCGGCACCCAGATAATGGCCCAGCTTGCCCGCGCGCACGCGCCGCAGGTCTTCCTGGTATTTGTTGGCCATCGAATCGCGAACTTCGGCATACGCGGCTGTGATGCCCTCGCCGCACGCCTGCGCCACAAGGCGGGCGGCTTCGGGCGAACCGCAGGCGACGCAGCGCGCCACGCCCAGCGCGTCCGCCTCCGCCCCTTGCGCCAATAGCCGCGCCACCAGTTCCACGGGGGGTTCGCAGTCCAAGCGGTGAATCGCCGTGGCGCTGACGGGCGCGCCGGCGTCCAGCAAGGCC
>JALDYL010000190.1:0-8690 GCA_032153965.1 Achromobacter sp.
TCGTCCACCACGGCGGCGATCAGCGCGCTCTGGCTGGGAAAGTAGCGGTAGGCGGTGGCGCGCGATACCTGTGCGTGTTCGGCCAGTTCGGCCACCGACGGCGTGATGCCCTGGGCCATCAGCCGCTGCGCCGCATCCAGCAGGATCTTGCGCATGCGCGCGCGCGGCCCGTGCGGGGGCTCGCCGCTGGCGGCGGCTTGCGGACTGGCGGGCGCGATCAGGCGCGCCGTGCCGGCCGGGGAGGGGGCGGGAGTTTGACGTGAGACAGGTGTCTCAGTATGATTCTTTCGTCTCATTTCTAGATTCTACAGGCCTCGCGGCCTCACATATCGAGGCGCGCACCGAGTGTAGCCGCCCGCGGAGGAGTCATGACGCATGCGAACCGGCGGGTCTACGTGGCCGCCACCTACGACACCAAGGGCCAGGAAGCCGAATACGTGATGGACCTGCTGCGCCGGGACGGACTGGATCCGGTCTCGGTGGACGTGTCCACTTCAGGCGCCGCCAGCGCGGCGCAGGTGCAGGCCAGCGAGGTGGCCGCCAGCCATCCGCAGGGCGCCGGCGCCGTTTTCACCGGTGACCGGGGCACGGCCATCGCGGCCATGGCGCTGGCGTTCGAACGCTACGCGGCTGGCAGCGCCGGGATCGGCGCGCTGCTGGGCCTGGGCGGTTCGGGCGGCACCGCGCTGATCACGCCCGCCATGCGCGCACTGCCCATCGGCACGCCCAAGCTGATGGTGTCGACCATGGCCTCCGGCAATGTCGCGCCCTATGTCGGGCCCTCGGACATCGCCATGATGTATTCCGTGACCGACGTGGCGGGCCTGAACCGCATTTCGCGCCGGGTGCTGGCCAACGCCGCCGGCGCGATCGGGGGCGCGTTCAAGCAGGCCGCCAGCGCGGCCGCCGACGACGGCCGGCCCGCCGTGGGCATCACCATGTTCGGCGTCACCACCGCCTGCGTGCAGCAAGTGACGCCGCTGCTGGAATCCCGCTACGACTGCCTGGTGTTCCATGCCACGGGCACGGGCGGGCAGTCGATGGAAAAGCTGCTGGACAGCCATTTGCTGGGCGGCGTGCTGGACCTGACCACCACCGAAGTCTGCGACTTCCTGTTCGGCGGCGTGCTGGCCTGCACCGATGACCGCTTCGGCGCCGTGGCCCGCACCGGCCTGCCCTACGTGGGTTCCTGCGGCGCGCTGGACATGGTGAACTTCGGCGCCATGGACACCGTCCCGGAACGCTACCGCGGCCGCAAGTTCTATCCGCACAATCCGCAGGTGACGCTGATGCGCACCACCGTGGAAGAAAACACCCGCCAGGGCGAGTGGATCGCCGCCAGGCTGAACCAATGCCAGGGTCCGGTGCGCTTCCTGATTCCGGAAGGCGGCGTGTCTGCACTGGACGCGCCGGGCCAGGCATTCTGGGACCCGCAGGCCGACGCGGCCCTGTTCGCCGCGCTGGAGAAAAACCTGGTGCAGACCGCCGACCGCCGCCTGGTGCGCGTGCCTTGCCATATCAACGACCCGCTCTTCGCCCAGACCGCGGTCGACCAATTTCTTGAAATCGCCACACACTGAGGACCGCCGCCATGCCGCGCTTTGACCGCAACGAACTCCTGGACAAGTATCGCGCCATGGTGCGCTCGCGCACGCCCATCGTCGGCGGCGGCGCGGGCACCGGCCTGTCGGCCAAGTGCGAGGAAGCGGGCGGCATCGACCTGATCGTGATCTACAACTCGGGCCGCTACCGCATGGCGGGCCGCGGTTCGCTGGCCGGCCTGCTGGCCTATGGCAACGCCAATGAGATCGTGGTGGACATGGGGCGCGAAGTTCTGCCGGTGGTGAAGCAGACTCCCGTGCTGGCCGGCGTCAACGGCACCGATCCGTTCTGCGATTTCGACGTGTTCCTGGACGACCTCAAGCGCCAGGGCTTTGCCGGCGTGCAGAACTTTCCCACCGTGGGCCTGATCGACGGCACCTTCCGCGCCAACCTGGAAGAGACCGGCATGGGCTATGCGCTGGAAGTGGACATGATCCGCCTGGCGCACAAGAAGGGCATGCTGACCACGCCCTACGTGTTCAACGAGGACGATGCGGTGGCCATGACGAAGGCCGGCGCCGACATCATCGTGGCCCACATGGGCCTGACGACCGGCGGCTCGATCGGCGCCGAAACCGCGCAGACGCTGGACGGCTGCGTGGCGGCCATCGACCGCATCGCCGCGGCCGCGATGGCAGTGCGGCCGGATATCATCGTGCTGTGCCATGGCGGTCCCATTGCCACGCCCGAGGACGCGGCCCACGTGCTGCGCGCGTGCAAGCATTGCCATGGCTTCTATGGCGCAAGCTCCATGGAGCGGCTGCCCACCGAACAGGCGCTGACCGCGGCGACCCGCGAATTCAAGAGCCTGACGTTCTGATTCCGTAGTTTTCGCCGTTTCCTTTATCCCTGGGCCGCGCGCCCGCAGGAGTCCGCATGCCGCATACCGTACACGTCAGCGCCATCATCCACGCGCCGCTTCAGAAGGTCTGGGCCAGTTTCCGCGATTTCAACGGCCTGGCCGCCTGGCATCCCGGCATCGCCGAAAGCCGCCTGGAAGAGGGCGGTCGCCATGACGCGGTGGGCAGCGTGCGGCACCTGTCGCTCAAGCCTTCGGGCTTCGTCCGCGAGCAGTTGCTGATGCTGGACGATCCGGGCACGGCGCTGCGCTATTCCATCATCGAGACCAGCCTGCCCATGCGCGATTACGTCGCCGGCGTGTCGCTGCATGCCGTCACCGAAGGCGGCCAGACGCTGGTCAAATGGTGGGCGGATTTCCGCGTCGAGGACGCGGAGTTGAGCGACGTAGCCAACGCCGTGGGCCGCAACGTGTTCGCGGCAGGGCTGGCGGCGCTGGACGAGAAGCTGCGCGGGGCCTGATCGCGCCGCGCTGCTTTCAGGTCTTCAGGCCCTTGGCCGGCATGCGCTTGCAGCCGGCCGGCAGCCGCGCCGTGCGCAGGTAGTCGTGGATGGCGCGGATCAGGGCTTGCGCGGCGGGGCTCAAGGGGTATTCCTTGTGCCGGATGATGCAGACCGTGCGCACGACCGTGGGCCGGGCCAGCAAGGCATAGGCCAGGCCGGGTTCCATCACCCGTTGCGCGGCCAGCGCGGGCAGTAGCGCCACGCCCAGGCCCGCCTTGACCAGCGCCGCCTGCGAGGTGGTGCTGGACGCTTCGTAGAACGGCGCGCCGGCTTCTATCGGCAGGTCGGCGCGGGCGCGCAAGAGCGCCATGATGCCGGTCTCGTCCACCACCCCCACCAGCTTGCGGCCGGCCAGGTCCGACCAGCGCATCGTGCCGTCGCGCGCGGGGCGCAGGCTGGCGTCGTCTTCCCGGTACAGCACGCCGAAGCGGTCTTCCAGCAGGGCGTCGAACTGCAGGCCGGGCGCGTCCGCCCAGCGGCTGGTCAGGCCGAAGTCCACTTCGCGCGTGGCGACCTTGCGCTGGATGCGGCCGGAGTTGTCGTCGCTGAGATACAGGCGTACGGCCGGATAGCGCGCGGAAAATGCCGCGGCGGCGGGCGCGATGATCTGCGTGATGGCCGATGGCGCCGCCGCCACTCCGACGCGCCCGCGCTCCAGCGCGCCGTAGCGCTGCACGTCGTCGATCACGCCGTCGAAATCCGCCAGCAGCCGCATCACGCGCGGCAGGAATTCCTCGCCCGCCGCTGTCAGCAGCACGCGCCGGCTGGTGCGCGCGAACAGCTGCGTGGCGAGCGCGTCTTCCAGCTGCCGCACCAGGCTGGTCACCGACGACTGCGTCTGGAACAGGCGCTTGGCCGCGTGCGTGAAGCTGGATTCCTGGGCCACCGCGACGAACGCGGTCAGGTGCTTCAGTGTGACGTGCTTGGGCAGACGATTCATTTCAAATGATGATGGATGGATCAATAAAAACAATTTTCCCAGATTGATCGGGCGGACGATACTAGCCCCTTTCGGCGTCCGCTGGCCCAGCGCATCCGCCGGAAAAGCCACCAAGGCGGGAGCAACATGCGGCAGGAACCACTGGATCTGATCATTGAAGGCGGCTGGGTCATCGATGGCCTGGGCGGCCCCCGGCGGCGCGCCGATGTGGGCGTGGCGGGCGAGCGCATCGCCGCCATCGGCGACCTGTCGGCCGCGTCGGCCGCGCGCAGGGTGGATGCGCGCGGCAAGATCGTGGCCCCCGGCTTCATCGACGTGCATGGCCACGATGACCTGATGTTCGTGGAACGGCCGGGCCTCGAATGGAAGACCAGTCAGGGCATTACCTCGGTGGTGGTGGGCAATTGCGGCGTCAGCGGCGCGCCCGCGCCGCTGCCCGGCAACACCGCCGCGGCGCTGGCGCTGCTGGGGGAAACGCCGCTGTTTGCCGACATGGCGGCCTATTTCGGCGAACTGCGCGCCCAGCAGCCCATGATCAACGTGGCGGCGCTGGTGGGGCATGCCAATCTGCGCCTGGCCGCCATGCGCGACCCGGCGGCGCAACCCACGGCCGAGGAACAGGAAAGCATGCAGCGCATGCTGGACGAAGCCCTGGCGGCGGGCGCGGTGGGCTTCAGCACCGGTCTGGCTTACCAGCCGGGCGGCGCGGCGCGCCCCGCTGAACTGGAGGGTCTGGCGCGGGTGGCCGCGGCGCGCGGCGCCATGCACACCAGCCATATCCGCAACGAAGGCGACGAGGTCGAGGCGGCCGTCGACGAGGTGCTCTCGATCGGCCGCAACACCGGCTGCGCCACCGTGCTGTCGCACCACAAATGCATGATGCCGCAGAACTGGGGCAAGAGCCGCGCCACGCTGGCGAACATCGACCGCGCGCGCGGCGAGGGCGTCGAGGTGGCGCTGGACATCTACCCGTACCCCGGCAGCTCCACCATCCTGATTCCGGAGCGCGCCGAGACCATCGAAGACATACGCATCACCTGGTCCACGCCGCATCCCGAATGCGGCGGCCAGTTCCTCAGCGACATCGCGGCGCGCTGGGGCTGCGACAAGACCACCGCGGCGCAGCGTCTGTGCCCTGCGGGCGCCATCTACTTCGCCATGGACGAGGCCGAGGTGCAGCGCATCTTCCAGCACGAATGCTGCATGGTGGGCTCGGACGGCCTGCCCAACGATGCGCATCCGCATCCGCGGCTGTGGGGCAGTTTCACGCGCGTGCTGGGCCGCTACGTGCGCGAGGCCGAGCTGATGACGCTGGAGACTGCGGTCGCCAAGATGACCTCCCTGCCGGCCCGCGTGTTCGGCCTGGCCGGACGCGGCCAGTTGAGCGAGGGCGCCTGGGCCGACATCGTCGTGTTCGATGCCGACACGGTCGAGGACCGCGCCACCTGGGAAGCGCCGACGCTGGCCTCCGCCGGCGTGGAGCACGTGCTGGTCAACGGCTGGCAGGTCTACCCGGCCGCAGCCGGCACGGAGCGGCCCGGGATGGCCCGCCCCGGCAAGATCCTGCGCCGCGAAGCAATGACGCAGGCCGCCGCCGGCGCGGCCACATAAGAATTCCAACCATCCCTACAGGAGACATACCCATGATGCGCAAGACTTGCGTAGCCCTGGCGCTGGCCGCCGCGCTGCCCGCCGCCCACGCGGCCTTTCCCGACCATCCCATTACGCTCATCGTGCCGTTCCCGGCGGGCGGCCCGACCGACATCGTGGGCCGGCTTGCGGCGGCCAAGGCGGGCGAGATCCTGGGCCAGCAGATCGTGGTGGAGAACCGCACGGGCGCGTCCGGCACCATAGGCATGACCGCCACCGCGCGCGCCAAGCCGGACGGCTACACCGTGGGCCTGGCCACCGTCAGCACGCACGGCACCGCGCCGCACCTGTTCCCCAAGCTGGCCTACGATCCGGTCAAGGATTTCACGCCCGTCAGCAACCTGGTCACCAGCCCCAACATCCTCAGCGTGAATCCGCAGTTTCCGGCCAAGACGCTGGCCGAATTCGTCGAGCACGTGCGCGCCAATCCCAACAAGGACGGCTACGCCAACGCCGGCGCGGGCGGCGTGAACGATCTGGGCATGATCTGGTTCCTGCAGATCATCAGCGGCAAGATGAACAGTATTTCCTATCGCGGCTCGGCGCCCGCGCTGACCGACACGGTAGGCGGCGTGGTGCCGGTGATCTTCGATAACTTCCCGTCGTCGCTGCCTTACCTGAAGAGCAATCACCTGCGCGCCCTGGCCATCACCGGCACCCAGCGCAACCCGCGCCTGCCGGACGTGCCGACGTTCGCCGAGCAGGGCTACAAGGATTACGACGTGACGGCCTGGTACGGCGTGGTGGGACCTGCCGGCATGCCCGACGACGTGCGCGACAAGCTGGCCGATGCCTTCGCCCGCGCCGTGCGCGATCCGGCGACCGCGGCCAAGATGGAAGAGACAGGCGCGTTTCCCTTGGGCAATACGCCGGCTGAATTCGGCCAGCAGATCCGCGCCGAGCGCGACCGCTGGAAGACCGTGATCGACAAGGCCGACATCAAGCTGCAATAAGCGCGGCAGGCAAGCTCAGTACACGTCGCGGCGGTAGCGGCCGTCGCGCTGCATGGCCTGCAGGCGCGCAGCGCCCAGGATGTCCTGCAAGGCGGCATCCACGCCGCCGGCCATGCCTTGCAGGCTGCCGCAGACGTAGATGGCGGCGCCCGCGTCGGCCCAGGCGCGCACGGTTTCGGCTTGCTGGCGCAGACGGTGCTGCACGTAGCGGCGCTCGGGCTGGTCGCGCGAAAACACCGCATCCACGCGTTCCAGCGTGCCGTCATTGCGCCAGGCGTCGATCTCTTCGCGGCAGAACCAGTCATGCGCCGCGTTGCGTTCGCCGAAGACCAGCCAGTTGCGCCGCTGGCCCGCGGCGCGGCGCGCCTTGATCAGCGCGCGCAGGCCGGCCAGGCCGGTGCCGTTACCCACCAGCAGCAGCGGGCGGTCGTCGGCGGGAGCGTGGAAATTGCGGTTGACGCGCACACGCAGGTCTATTGCGGCGCCCGGCTGGGCGATGTGGGTCAGCCAGCCGCTGCCCAGGCCCAGCGCGCCGTCGGCGCCGCGCATCTGGCGTACCAGCAGCTGGATCGAGCCGTCTTCGGGCAGCGATGCAATCGAGTATTCGCGGTGCGGCAGCAAGGGGCCGCCGGCTTCGCGCCGGGGCCCGATTTCGGCGATATCGCCGGCCTGCCATTGGCGCGCGCCATCGGTAGGCGGCGTCAACGTCAGCAGATAGCAAGGGCCGCCCTGGCTCTGAGGGTTGAGCTGCTCGCGCTCGGCCAGGCGCCAGGATTCGTATGCCGGCGCCTGCCAGTCTGGCAGGTCGCTGCGTCCGGCCAGCAGGCCCAGGTGGTGCTGCCAATGCCGCAAGGCTGCCGGGTCGCCGTTGTCGACCTCGACCAGGTCGAACAGCGGCGTCGCGCCTTGGGCGTGCAGCCAGTCGTCCAGGCGATGGCCGAAGCCGCAGAACTGGGCGTACTCGCTGTCGCCCAGCGCCAGCACCGCGTAGTGCGCGCCGGCTAGCGCCGGGACCGCCTGCTGCATCTGTTCGGCGAAGGCCGCGGCGGCGTCGGGCGGATCGCCTTCGCCATAGGTGCTGACCACGAACAGCATGCGGCGATACGCCGCCAGACGCTTGGCGTCCAGCTGGTCCAGCGCCGCCACGCGCACGGCGAGGCCGCCCGCGCGCAGCGATTCGGCGGTCTGCGCCGCCAGCGATTCGGCATAGCCGGTCTGCGTGGCGTAGGCGACCAGCAAAGTGTCTTCGGGGACGGGCGCCTGCAAGGCTTGCAGGGCCAGCGCCTGTTGCGCTTCATGGCGTTTGGCGCGGCGCCGGGCCCAGACGCACAGGAGCAGCCAGGCTCCCACCACGCATGCTGCCGCGATCAACCGGGTTGCAGGCATGGCGTCAGGCTATGGCGGCCAGCGCCTGGAATTCGGGCGTGGCGACGACGCGCCAGGCGTCGCGCTCGCGCAGGATGAACAAGGCCGCGAGACCATGGCGGCGCGCGTAGGCCAGGCCCTCGTCTTCGCCCAGCACGGTCAGGGCGGTGGCGAGCGCGTCCGCCTGCATGCATCCGGGATGCAGCACGGTGACCGAGGCCAGGCTGTTGCGCACCGGCAGGCCGGTGCGCGGATCGATGGTGTGGGCGTAGCGCTCGTCGCCGCTGCCCGCGTGGCGGCGGTAATCGCCCGAGGTGGCGATGCTGCGGTCGCACAGCGGCAGGGCCAGCGCATGGTCGTCGCTGGCGTCGGGCACTTCGATCGCGACGCGCCAGGGCTGGCCGTCCGGCCGCCTGCCGCGCGCGCGCAGCTCGCCGCCCACTTCGACCAGGTATTGGCTGATGCCCAGGGCATCGAGCGCCAGCGCGGCGCGGTCCACGCCGTAGCCCTTGGCGATGGAGGAAAGATCCAGGTAGGCGCCGCCCGGCTGCAACGCGGCGCGGCGTTCGGCGTCCAGCTGCACGCGGCGCCAGCCGCAGCGGGCGCGCGCGGCCGCGATGGCGGCGGGAGAGGGCGGTTCAAACGCGCGCTGATGCGGCCCGAACCCCCAGGCGTTCACCAGCGGCCCCACCGTGGGATCGTAAGCGCCGCCGCTATCCTCGGCCAGCGCCAGCGCGTGGCTGAGCACGTGGAAGAACGCCGTCGGCAGATCCTGCCAGCCGGATGCAGCCTGGTTGTAGCGCGTGATGTCGGAATCG
>JALDYL010000191.1:0-8679 GCA_032153965.1 Achromobacter sp.
ACGCAGCCGCGCGCCGTGCCGCGCGGCAGGCGCAGCGCCGGAGCGATGGTCGGCAGCCAGGTGCGCCCCTGCGCGTCGTGCAGCGCAATGCGGCAGCCGCGCCAGCGCGTGGGCAGATCGGCGGCCTGCACCTGCACGGAGAATGCGGCCAGCGCGGCGCGCGAGCCGGGCTGCCAGCCTCTGCCGGCGGGCGGCTCCAGGACGGCGAATTGCCGCAACTGCCATTGCGCGCCGCCCAGCGGCGCCTGCGCGCCCGCCGCGACTTGGCGCGGCTGCAATTCGCGTCCTTCGAGCCAGCGGGCCACGCTGTCGCGGCCGCTCCAGTACAGGGTCAATAGCAGCAAGGGCGGCAGCAGCCAGAGACTGCGGCGGCGCCAGCGGTGTTCATTCGCGGCTGCGTCATTCATGGCGCCGCCTCCTGGTCCAGATCGTACTGGGCCGCCGCGACCGGGCGTCCCGAGCCGTCCACCGGCGCCTCGTCCAATGCGATGCGCACCTGCGAATCGAGACGCGGGCCATAGCGGGCGGAAAGCAGCAGCGTGGCGCCGCGCGCCTGATCCGGGCGGATCTCGAACACCAGCCGGACGCTGCGTGGCAGACCCGGCTCCACGGCATGGGGCGGCTGGTTGCGGGCGAGCACGAGCCGGTCCGTGTGGCGGTAGGCCAGGCCGTCCGGGCCGAGCCAGGCCGCTTCGCCGACCGAGGCCGAGGCGTCGCGGGCGGCCAGGCGCAGCCAGACGATGGCCCAGACGCCGCCCGTCGTGCGCGTCTGCGTGGCGCTCAGGCTCTTGTAGCTCAGCTGTTGCGCGAACTGCACGCGCTGCACGGTGACCTCGAACTGCCTGGCGCTCACGGTCTGTCCCATGGCGCCGTTCGCCGTGACGGGGCCGGTCAGCGCCATGTAGCGGGGCGTGCTGCGCTGCATGGCATAGAGGGCCAGCGCCGCGGCCAGCACCAGCAGCAAGGTGCCCAGCCGCGCGCTCATGGCGCGGCCTCGGGCGTGCCGTCAGGCGTCACGGGCAATTCGATCCGCCCCACGTTGGCGGGATTGAACCAACCGGGCGCGCCGTACAGATTGTCCACCGGCTTGTAGATCTTGCTCTGCACGGCAAGCGCGGTGCGCGCCGGCGCGGCGGCCGATGGCGGCAGCATCCAGACAAAGGCCATGCGCTCAGGCAGGCCGGGCTGCAGGTAGGGCATTTGCTGCGTGTCGCGCAGGCCGACCACCATGGGCTTGCCGGCAGTCGCCGCAAGCGGCGTGCTCCAGCGCAACAGCCCGAGATAGTCGGCGCTCGATTCGGCGGTGCGGTTGGTGAGGTCGGCCTCGACCACCAGCGCCGTGGCGCCAGGCTTGACCGGTACGCCGTAGACCTTGGCGGTGGAGGTAGTCCAGGCCCGGCGCGGCACTACCTGCCACTGTCCGGCCTGGATCGAAGCATCGGCGCTGTACACCGGTTCGGACGCGCGGTTGAGCTTGCCGTAGGCGCCGTAAAACGCAACGCTGGCGGCGGCAAGCAGAGAGCCTATGCCTGCCAGGCTGGCGGCGACACGGGCTCTGAGCGAGTGCAGTACGCGCATCCGGACTCCAGGCGCGCAGGCGGCGCGCATCGGCAATCCCAGATCGTAGGCGCGCCGCTCCTGGCGGGTGCTGTCCTTATGTTTCCATGCATGTCGCGCATGGCGTTGCCGCGTGCGGCGGCCAAGTTTTGAAACAATTCGCCGGGAGCATTCGTCAGAACAGGTTCAGCGCCCGCGCCACCCACCAGCCCAAGCCGATCGCGACGCCGATCAGCAGCGTCCTGCGCAGGCCGCCGTTCCTGGCGGGCACGGCGCCCGGCGGCAAGCCGGCGTCCGGGCTGGATTGAACGGATGCGGCCGCGGCGCGGGCCGGCGCCGGCGCATCGGTCTCGATCACGAATTCCGGCTTGGCGTCCTGCGGCTTCAATCCCGGCGCAAGGTTTTCCACGTCCACGCCGGCATTGCGCAGCATGTCCCACAGGCCGCCGTCTGCCTGGCCGGCGCGCAATGCCTCGATGCGCTCGCGTTCGGCGCGCGGCACTTCATCCAGGCTGTCGTACTTGCGGCCATTGACCGTGACCGCGCCATTCTTGATCTCGACCTTGAAGGACTCGCCGTTTTCGATGCCGGCATAGCTCCAGGTCTCGCTGACCGTGGCGCCGTCCATTCCGCCGTCCAGCAACTCTTCGATGTTGGCGCGCTGTTCGGGCGTCAGGTCCTGCGTGGCGCTCCAGCTGCGCGTGGTCGTGGTGCTGCGCCAGGTCTTGGTTTCTTTGTTCATTGCTCATCCATAGGTGTGCGGATCGCGTCCAGGGCCGCCGGCCTAGTCATTAATGCAGAACGTGTTTTCATGTCAAGGAAATCAGCAGGGCACTCAGCTTGCCGGGCTGCCGCCGTGCGTTGATATATCAGATATCCCTGACGATAATTCTTCCACTGTTGCCCGCAAGGAATCGTGATGCAGAAGCCTTACCCCGCCACGGCGGCTGATCGGATACGGCAGACGCTGGAGGACCAGATCGTCAATGCCGAGCTGCCCCCAGGCCTGGCGCTGGACGAGGCGTTGCTGGCGCAGCGTTGCGGCGTTTCGCGCACGCCGGTGCGCGACGCCTTGCTGCAACTCTCGGCCCAGGGCTTTGTGCACATCAAGCCCCGTGTCGGCATATTCGTGGCCGCGCTCGAGCCCGACGAATTGGCCAATATGTTCGAGACCCTGGCCTACCTGGAAGGACTGTGCGCGGGGCTCGCCAGCCAGCGCATCACCCAGGCCGGACGCCGTGAACTGCTGGCAGCCCACCGCGACGCCGAGCCGGATCGGGCCGCAAGCCGTCCTGGCGGCTACGCGGCGGCGAACCTCCAGTTCCACGACGTCCTCTATCGCGCCAGCGGCAACAGCTACCTGATCCAGCAGATCATGGCGATACGCAAGCGCACGCACCCTTACCGCTTGCGGCATTTCGATCAGCCGGGCCGTCTTGCCTGTTCATGGCGGGAACACGCCGGCGTGCTGGAAGCGGTGCTGGACGGCGACGAGCGTGCAGCCTCGCAGGCCGCCACCCGCCACATCGTCGAGGGCGGACAGCAGTTCCGCGAATTCGCCGAACGCTTTCCGCAGGGTCTTTACGCGGCGGTAGGCAGCATGCGCGCGGAGCAGCAGGCTGCGCCCGCCGCGGCCACGCTTGCCTGGCTATACGGCCCGCGCACCGTGGCCAGGCATACCAAGCCGGTCAACTGAGATTTGTCCGCCTTGTTTACCGGCGCCGGCCGGGGCGTGATGCTGTCCGGCGCTTTTTCGCCATCGATCAAAAACAGAAGCAGGAGACTTGCCGTGTTCCATCGAATTGCAGGCCTTGCGGCCGCCGTGTTCATCGCCGCCGCCAGTCCGGCTGCCCAGGCGCAGACCACGCCGGTCAAGATCGTGGTCGGGTTTTCGCCCGGTGGCGGCGTGGATACGCTGGCGCGGCTGCTGGCTCAGGGGCTGGCGCAGGCGATCGAGCGGCCGGTGGTGGTTGAGAACAGGGCGGGGGCGGGAGGCACCATCGCCGCCGACGTGGTGGCGCGGGCCGAGCCCGACGGCGCGACGCTGCTGCTGGCGGACACGTCGCTGCTGCTCGCGCCGCACATCTATCCGAAGGTCAATTACCGGATGGGCACGAGCTTCACGCCGGTTGCAATGGTGGGCGACGCCGGGCTGGCTTTGGCCGTGCCTGCAACCAGCCCGGCGCGCACGCTGCCGGATCTGCTGGCCATGGCGCGCAAGGAACCGGGCCGCTACACCTACGCGTCGGTGGGCGTGGGGTCCATGCACCATCTGGGCGGCGAACTGATCAAGTCCATGGCCGACGTGGACCTGGTGCATGTGCCATACAAGGGCGGCAGCCCGGCCACGCAGGCCGTCGCATCGGATCAGGTGTCGTCCGCCATTTCCAGCCTGCCGGCAGTGATTCCGCAGGCGAGCGCAGGGCGCATACGCATTCTGGCGGTGCTGGGCGCAGAGCGGTTCCCCGGCTTGCCGGATGTGCCGACGGTGGCGCAGACGCTGCCGGGCTTTGACGCGACCCCGGCGATCTTCCTGCTGGCGCCGGCCAAGACGCCGGCTGCCGCTCTGGAAAAGGTCACGCAGGCGTTGCCGCAGGTATTGGCCCAACCCAAGCTGCGCGAAGCGTTCATCGCGCAGGGCTCGCTGGTGCGCTACGAGCCTGCCGCCGCGCTTGCCGCATGGCTGCCCGTGCAGGAGCAACGCTGGGTCGACCTGATCTCGCGCGCCAAGCTGACCTTCGCCCCTTGAGATTTTCGATATCCACAGCAGGAGAACTTTTCATGCAGCAATCAAGCACCCCCACCATCGGCATGATCGTGCCGCCCGCCGCGGGTCTGGTGCCGGCGGACGGGGCGCGGCTCTATCCCGATCTGCCCTTTGTCGCCAGCGGACTGGGGTTGGGCTCTGTCACGCCGCAAGGCTATGACGCCGTGATCGAATCGGTGGTGGACCATGCGCGCCGCCTGCGGGAGCAGGGCGCCGCGGTGGTGTCGCTGATGGGCACCTCGCTCAGCTTCTACCGAGGCGCGGCCTTCAATGCCGCGTTGACCGAAGCGATGCGCGACGCCACCGGACTGCCATGCACGACCATGAGCTCGGCGGTCCTGAACGGATTGCGCGCCCTGGGCGTGCAGCGCGTCGCGCTGGCGACGGCCTATATCGACGATGTGAACGAGCGCCTGGCGGCATTCCTGGCCGAGGAGGGCCTGGTTCCCGCCGCGTGCCGCAGCCTCGGCATCACGGGCGTCGAAGCCATGGGGCACGTGGATACGGGCACGCTGGTCGACCTGTGCGTGCGTGCGTTCGAGGCGGCGCCCGATAGCGACGGCATCCTGCTGTCTTGCGGCGGCCTGCTGACGCTGGACGCCATACCCGAGATCGAGCGCCGTCTGGGCGTGCCGGTGGTGTCGAGTTCGCCCGCCGGGTTCTGGGACGCCGTGCGGCTTGCGGGGGAAGGGGCCAAGGCGAGGCCCGGGTACGGCCGCTTGTTCGACGAGTCCTGACGATAACGGCTCGTCCGCGGCAAAGCCGCAATCGCGCGCCAGGCGCGCACCGCAATGCCACGAAACCCGCGCAAGCGGGTTTCTTACTTTGTCCTTAATGCAAAACTTATTTTCATGTCAAGAAAATCGATCTGATATGGTCGATCGAGCGTATCAGATGGCCTAAAAAGCGCATAATGTGCGCACCCTTTCCCAAGCTCCATGTCGTGGGGATCGGGTCGATTTCTGCAAGCGAAGAGCGTGTTGTCACTAGCTCGGCGGTTCGTGTTCCCAGGTTCATGTTCGGTAGCTAGGACAACTTGGAGTATTCACGGAGATGTCTATGACAGAAGACGCAAAGCCGCGCAGGCGGTTCCTGCAGGCGTTGGCCATCGTGCCGGCGTCGACGCTGGCGGTGGGCGCAATGACCACCGGCTGTACCAACGAGTCGGACGGCGCCGCCGCGCGCGCCGCCAAGCCCTACGAACCCACCTATTTCACCAAGGCCGAATGGGCCTTCATCGTGGCCGCGGTGGATCATCTGATTCCCTCCGACCAGTACGGTCCCGGCGCCATCGAGGCCGGCGTGCCGGAATTCATCGACCGCCAGATGGAAACCCCGTTCGGCCACGGCAAGCTCTGGTACATGCAGGGGCCGTTCCACACCGACCAGGTGCCGGAACTGGGCTACCAGCTGAACCAGAATCCGCGCGAGGTCTACCGCCATGGCATCGAAGCCTGTGACGCCTGGTGCGTGAAGACGCACGGCAAGGCCTACGCCGAACTGGACAAGCCGCTGCAGGAACAGATCCTGAAGGACCTGCAGGGCGGCAAGATCAAGTTCGAAAGCGTGCCTGCCACGACGTTCTTCAGCTTCCTGCTTTCCAACACCAAGGAAGGCTTCTTCGCCGATCCCATGTATGGCGGGAACAAGAACATGGTGGGTTGGAAGATGGTGGGTTTCCCGGGCGCGCGCGCGGACTTCATGGACTGGGCCGACCAGCCCAACGCGAAGTATCCCTACGGCCCCGTGTCGATCTCTGGGGAGAAGGGTTAAGCCATGGCGATCAAAAAAGACAAAGTCGATGCGGTGCTGGTCGGGTTCGGCTGGACCGGCGCGATCCTCGGCCAGGAACTGACCGAGGCCGGGCTGCACGTGCTGGCGCTGGAGCGCGGCGCGATGCAGGACACGCCCAAGGACGCCGAATACCCCAAGGTTGCCGACGAGCTGGCGTACTCCGTGCGCGGCAAGCTGTTCCAGGACCTGTCCAAGGAAACCGTCACCATCCGCCACGGCGTGGACGACGTGGCCGTGCCGTACCGGCAGAACGGTTCGTTCCTGCTGGGCACGGGCGTGGGCGGGGCGGGCTTCCACTGGAACGGCATGCACTACCGCGTGCTGCCCGAAGAACTGGAGCTGCGTACCCGCTACGAAACGCGCTACGGCAAGAACTTCATCCCGGAAGGCATGACCATCCAGGATTTCGGCGTGACCTACGACGAGCTGGAACCGTACTTCAGCAAGTTCGAATACGTGTGCGGCACTTCCGGCAAGGCCGGCAACCTGAACGGGCAGATCGTGGCAGGCGGCAATCCGCTGGAAGGCAAGCGCAGCAAGGAATTTCCGCTGCCGCCCCTGACCACCACCTACGGCGCCCAACTGTTCGACAAGGCGGCGCGCGAAGTCGGTTTTAATCCGTATCCGGCGCCTGCGGCCAATGCCTCGGGTCCGTACACCAATCCCTATGGCGTGCGGCTGGGGCCCTGTAATTTCTGCGGTTTCTGCGAGAACTACGGCTGCTACATGTATTCGAAGGCCTCGCCGCAGACCACCATCCTGCCGGTGCTGCTGAAGAAGCCCAACTTCGAACTGCGCACGCAATCGCATGTGATCAAGGTCAACCTGGACTCGAGCGGCAAGAAGGCCGTGGGCGTGACCTACATCGACGCGCAAGGCCGTGAGATCGAGCAGCCGGCCGACCTGGTGATCCTGTCGGCCTACCAGATGCACAACGTGCGCCTGCTGCTGCTGTCGGGCATCGGCAAGCCCTATGATCCCAAGACCAACGAAGGCGTGGTGGGCAAGAACTACGCCTACCAGATGAACGGCGGCGTCAGCGTGCTGCTGCCCAAGGGCACCCAGCTCAATCCCTTCGTGGGCACGGGCGCGGGCGGCGTGGGCATGGACGACCTGAATGGCGACCAGTTCGACCATGGCCCCCTGGGCTTTCTGGGCGGCGCCAGCATCCGCCACGTGCGCTACGGCGGCCGTCCGATCAAGCAGACGCCGACCATGCCGGGTACGCCCAGCTGGGGCACGGGCTGGAAGGCCGGGGTGCAGGACGCCTACCAGCGCCACATGACCATAGGCATTTCCGGTTCGGTGATGTCGTACCGCGACGCCTACCTGTCGCTGGACCCCACCTACAAGGACAGCTTCGGCCAGCCTCTGCTGCGCATGACCTTCGACTGGCATGACAACGAATTCGACATGCTGGGCTACATGGGCAAGCGCATGGAAGACGTGGCCCGGGCCATGAAGCCCGAAAAGTATGCCGTGGGGGTGCGCAAGAAGGGTGCGCGTTACGACACCCGGGTGTACCAGAGCACGCACAACACGGGCGGCGCCATCATGGGCACCAACCCCAAGGAAAGCGTGGTCAACAAGTACCTGCAAAGCTGGGACGTACCCAACCTGTTCGTGATGGGGGCCTGCGCGTTCCCGCAGAACATGGGCTACAACCCCACGGGCCTGGTCGGGGCGCTGGCCTATTGGTCGGCGCAGGCGATCCGCGACCAGTACCTGAAGAACCCCGGCCCGCTGGTCCAGGCTTAAGGAGACGGCACAATGATTAAGCAGACCATTGTTGCGGCTCTTTCCGCCATGGCGGCCAGTGCCGCCTTCGCCGCGGACGGCACGCCCGCCGCGGCCGATGCGCAGATGATCAAGCAGGGCGAGTACCTGTCGCGCGCCGGCGACTGCATCGCCTGCCACACGGCCAAGGACGGCAAGCCGTTCGCGGGCGGCCTGGGCATCGATTCGCCGCTGGGCATGATCTATTCCACCAACATCACGCCCGACAAGGACACCGGCATCGGCGGCTATTCCTACGAGGACTTCGACCGGGCCGTGCGCCACGGCGTGGCCAAGGACGGGCACTCGCTCTATCCGGCGATGCCGTACACCGCTTACGCCAAGGTCACGCCCGAGGACGTGAAGGCCCTGTACGCCTACTTCATGCACGGCGTGGAGCCGGTCAAGCAGGAGAACAAGGACACCGACATCATCTGGCCCTTGTCGATGCGCTGGCCGCTGGGCGTGTGGCGCTGGATGTTTGCGCCCGACGCGGCCACGGCCCCCGTGACCGCCGACACCCAGGGCGCCGACCGCGCCGCGCTGCTGCGCGGCCAGTACCTGGTCGAAGGCCTGGGCCATTGCAGCACCTGCCACACGCCGCGCGGCGTCGCCTTGCAGGAAAAGGCGCTGACCGAGGCGGACGGCTCGGCCTTCCTGTCCGGCGGCGTGGTCGAAGGCTGGCTGGCCAAGAACCTGCGCGGCGACACCACCGACGGCCTGGGCAGTTGGAGCCAGGCGGACATCGTGGCCTTCCTGAAGTCCGGCCGCAACGGCCATTCCGC
>JALDYL010000030.1:0-42422 GCA_032153965.1 Achromobacter sp.
TGCGAATACCCTGGCCCTGGACGCCGCCGCCCGCCGGCGCGACTGGAAGCTCATCCTGCTGATCGGGGTGGCCCACGCTTCCTCCCACTTCTTCCAACTGGTCCTGCCTTCGCTCTATGTCTCGCTGGGCAATGAGTTCGGCCTGGATTTCGCCCGCCTGGGGCTGCTGGTGTCCACGTTCTACGTGGTCTCTGGCATCGGCCAGGCGTCCTCGGGCTTCGTGGTGGACCGGATCGGCGCGCGGCCGGTGCTGTGGTTCGGGCTGACGTGCTTCGTGTTGTCCGGCGTCCTGATCGGGTCGGCCAACGGCTACGCCATGCTGGTGGCGGCGGCGGTGGTGGGCGGCATCGGCAATTCCGTTTTCCACCCGGCCGACTATTCCATCATCAACCATCGCATTTCCGCGCCGCGCCTGGGGCATGCATTCTCCGCGCACGGGCTGACGGGCAATCTGGGTTGGGCGCTGACGCCCGTGTTCATGACCAGCATCACGCTGCTGGCGGACTGGCGGGTGGCGGCCTATAGCGCGGCCGGGCTGGTGGCGCTGGTCCTGCTGCTGACGGTGCTGGGCCGCGACCTGCTGGGCGGCCCGTCGCCGCTGGAAGGCCATGCGGACGCGGAAGCCGGCAAGCTTGCCGCCAAGCCCGCTGCGAAGCCGCAGGAAAGCGTGCTGACCACGCTGTCCACGCTCTTGTCCAAGCCGGCGCTGTGGGGCGCGTTCCTGTTCTTTGCCTGCACTTCCATCGCGCTGTCGTCGGTGCAGAACTACACCATCCCCTTGCTGGGCCAGCTGTATGACCTGTCCAAGGTCGCCGCCAGCTCGGCGCTGTCCGGCTACATGGTGGCTTCGGCCGTGGGCATGGCTGCGGGCGGTTTCCTGGTGTCGGCCAATCCGCGCACCGAACGCACCGTGATGGTGGCGCTGATCCTGGCGGGCCTGACGCTGGTGGTGCTGGCGCTGGGCCTGGTGCCGGCCGTGATGGCGGCGCCGGTGGTGGCGCTGGCGGGCTTCTGCTCCGGCGTCGCGGCGCCGTCGCGCGACATGCTGATCCGCCGCGTCACGCCCAAGGGCTCCACCGGATCGGTTTACGGACTGGTTTACTCCGGCATGGACGTGGGCTCGGCCCTGGGACCGCTGGCCTTTGGCCTGCTGCTGGACGCCGGTCTGCGGCAGGGCCCCTGGGTGGGGGCGGGCGTCGCGTTCGCCGCCGCCGCCTTCCTGGCGCAATGGATCGCGGTGCAGGCGCGGCGCGCGGAACCCGCGGCCGTGGCGTCGGCTGCCGCGCGTTCCTGAATTGGCCGGGGCCCGCGCCCCGGCGGTTTGACCCTGAGCAAGGTTGATGCGGCGCCTCTCTGATGTAATGACCTCGTCAGTGAAGTGGTCATTACTCAGGAGAAGCAAATGAGAAGGGCAAGCGCGTTGCTGGCGGCGGGAGTCGCCTTGGGCGGTTGGATCGGTTTGGCCCATGCGGCCTCGCAGGAACCGATACAGCCGGTGGAACCGGCGGTCATCAAGGAGCCGGCCAAGGTCGAGCTGGGCAAGAAGCTTTTCTTCGACCCGCGCCTGTCCCGTTCAGGCGCGATTTCCTGTAACTCCTGCCACAACCTGGGCATGGGCGGCGCGGACAATCTCAAGGCTTCGATCGGCCACAAGTGGCAGCAGGGCTCGATCAACTCGCCCACGGTGCTCAATTCCAGCCTGAACATCGCCCAGTTCTGGGACGGCCGCGCCAAGGACCTGCGCGAACAGGCAGGCGGCCCCATCGCCAATCCCATGGAGATGGCGTCCAGTCACGAACTGGCGGTGCAGGTGCTGAATTCGATTCCCGGCTATCGGGCGGAATTCAAGCAGGTCTTTGGCAAGGAAGACATCACCATCGACGAGGTCACGGGCGCCCTGGCCGCGTTCGAGGAAACGCTGGTGACGCCCAATTCGCGCTTCGACCAGTGGCTGCGCGGCGACCAGAAGGCGCTGACCGTGCGCGAGCTGGCGGGCTATGAACTCTTCAAGAACAGCGGCTGCGTGGCCTGTCACAACGGCGTGGCGGTGGGCGGCAATTCATTCCAGAAGATGGGCCTGGTCACGCCCTACGTCACCGAGAACAAGGCCGAGGGCCGTGCGGCGGTGACGGGCAAGGACGCCGACCGCTTCAACTTCAAGGTGCCGACGCTGCGCAACGTGGCGCTGACCTATCCGTACTTCCATGATGGCGAGGCGGCCACGCTGACGCAGGCGGTGGACGTGATGGGCCGGCTGCAGCTGGGCCGGACCTTCACGCCCGACGAGAACGCGCAGATCGTGGCGTTCCTGAAGACCCTGACGGGCGATCAGCCGGCGATCCAGTACCCGCTGCTGCCGCCGTCGGCGGACGATACGCCGCGGCCCGAGCCTTTTGTGAAGTAGGGCGGGGCCGGGAGCCTACTGGCGGACGGTGCGCACGTCCGCCGGCGGTCCGGCTTCGAAGTTGCTGCGCCAGGGGTTGATGTCCAGCCCGCCGCGGCGCGTATAGCGCGCGTAGACCGTCAGTTGCTCTGGCCGGCAGGCCTGCATGATGTCGCTGAAGATGCGTTCCACGCAATGCTCGTGGAATTCCGCGTGCTGGCGGAACGACACCACATAGCGCAGCAGCGATTCGCGGTCTATGGGCGCGCCGCGGTAACGGATCTGCACGCTGGCCCAGTCGGGCTGGCCCGTCACGGGGCAGTTCGATTTCAACAGGCGCGAAGACAGCGTTTCCTCGACCACGTCGCCCGCGCGGGTGCGCAGCACTTCTGGCGCGGGTTCGTAGGTGTCGATCTCGATGTCCAGCTTGTCTATATAGATGCCGTCCATCTCGCCCATCTGCAATTCGGAGAAGCGCTGCGGCAGAAAGAAATCCAGCCCCACCGGCGCGCCGGCCGCGGCGCTCAGGTCGCGCTCCAGGCGGCCGCGCAGGGCGGCCGAATTGACCAGGCGGGTCTGGTTGAAGGAGTTCAGGTATAGCTTGAAGGACTTGGACTCGATGATGTTGGGGCTGTCGGCCGGCACCGAGAAGGTGGCCATGGCCACCCGCGGCTTGCCCTTGGCGTCCAGCCACGACAGCTCGTAGGCATTCCACAGGTCCACGCCGGTGAAGGGCAGCTTGCCTGCTTCCAGGTTCAGCGCAGCGCGGTTGTGCGACCGGGCGATGGGGAAGAGCAGCGAGGGGTCGTATTGCGAGGCGTAGGCCACGCTCTGGCCCAGCGGGCCGTGGGACAGCGTCATAGCGGAGTCATCGGAAACTTGAAGAATGAACGCATTGTAGGCGGTCATGAAAAAGCCCGATTTTCCATATCGTGAAATGTAACCTTCGTCATGTGAAAGCCACTGCTGCGCAGCAGCGGGAACCCATTTCACAGATGATAATTGCGTTTCGCAATACGAAATCAAATTTATAAATATTTGATTTATAAGGATAATATTTTTCGTCTTGTATAAGACACAAGCCCACATTGCTCCGCAGCAGAGGCATAGACTTTGTCCAACGATTCACGCAACGCAGGACGCGAATCTTTTGCAGTCTTCCCCATCACTGACCAGGAGCATCAACATGAGCAACCGCGAAACCGAAATCCGCAATCTGCAGAAGGATTGGGCCGAAAACGCCCGCTGGCAAGGCATCAAGCGCGACTACAGCGCCGAAGACGTCATCCGCCTGCGCGGCTCCATCGGCGTGGAACACACGTTGGCGCGCCGCGGCGCCACCCGCCTGTGGGAACTGCTGCATAGCGAGCCTTTCGTGAATTCGCTGGGCGCCCTGACCGGCAACCAGGCCATGCAGCAGGTCAAGGCCGGCCTGAAGGCCATCTACCTGTCGGGCTGGCAGGTCGCCGGCGACGCCAACCTGGCCGGCGAAATGTATCCCGACCAGTCGCTGTACCCCGCCAACTCGGTGCCGCAGGTGGTCCGCCGCATCAACAACTCGCTGACCCGCTGCGACCAGATCCAGTGGATGGAAGGCAAGAACCCCGGCGACGAAGGCTACATCGATTACTTCGCGCCCATCGTGGCGGACGCCGAAGCCGGCTTCGGCGGCGTGCTGAACGCGTTCGAACTGATGAAGGCCATGATCGACGCGGGCGCTTCGGGCGTGCACTTCGAAGACCAGCTGGCTTCGGTCAAGAAGTGCGGCCACATGGGCGGCAAGGTGCTGGTTCCGACCCGCGAAGCCGTCGCCAAGCTGGTGTCGGCCCGTCTGGCCGCCGACACGATGGGCACGCCCACCGTGCTGCTGGCTCGCACCGATGCCGACGCGGCCGACCTGGTTACCAGCGACGTCGACGAGAACGACCGTCCCTTCATCACCGGCGAGCGCACCGTCGAAGGCTTCTTCCGCACCAAGGCCGGCATCGACCAGGCCATCTCGCGCGGCCTGGCCTATGCGCCCTATGCCGACCTGATCTGGTGCGAAACGTCCACGCCCAACCTGGAATACGCCCGCAAGTTCGCGGACGCCATCCATCGCCAATTCCCGGGCAAGCTGCTGGCGTACAACTGCTCGCCCTCGTTCAACTGGAAGAAGAACCTGGACGACGGCACCATCGCCAAGTTCCAGCGCGAGCTGGGCGCCATGGGCTACAAGTTCCAGTTCATCACGCTGGCCGGCTTCCACGCGCTGAACTACGGCATGTTCGAGCTGGCCCACGGCTACGCCCGCCGCCAGATGAGCGCCTTCGTCGAACTGCAGCAGAAGGAATTCGCCGCCGCTGAAATGGGCTTCACCGCCGTGAAGCACCAGCGCGAAGTCGGCACCGGCTACTTCGACGCCGTGACGCAGACCATCGAAGGCGGCCAGTCCTCGACCACCGCGCTGACCGGTTCGACGGAAGAAGCCCAGTTCGAACACGGCAAGACGCAGAAGGTCGCGTAAGCGCCCGCAGGAGAGTTATGCAGTTGTAGTTGCTGTTGTAGGGTGGATTCGGGTGCCTTCGGGCACCCTTTTTTTTGAGCTGCGCCGGTGTCGATCCAGCGCCCATCCCATTGGGATGGTCGGCGTTCTGTCATGGGGATTTCGCCGAAGGGTCAAAGCTGCTCGGCCCGGCTGTCCTTGCGCAGGGGGGCCTTGATGGTTTCGAGATGAATGCTTGTTTCGCTGTTGCTAATGCCCTTGATCAGCCGGATGCGCTCCAGCGTGTGGGCCAATTCGACCAGACTGCCTACCTGCAATTCCACCAACAGATCCCAGCGCCCGTTGGTGCTGTGCAGCGACGCCACGCCAGGCTCGCCCAGGAGCGAAGCCGTGATGCGGCGCGTATCGTTGCCTTCGATGGAAATACTCATCCACGTGGTCAGGCCGCCGAGCTCCGTTTCCGGCCGCAGGCGAACGGTGTAGCCCACGATCACGCCCGAGTCCTCAAGCTTGCGGATTCGGTTCGTTATCGTGCCGCGCGAAACGCCGAGGCGGGTCGCCAGCGTGGCCACGCTGGTACGGGCATTGTGGTGCAGCTGGGCGATGAGCTGGGTATCGATATTGTTCATTTAGCCAAAAAGCTTGATCGTAATGATCAATTATTGCCGTTTTGAATCCAGTTTTGGCAATTTGTTTTGATCTTGTTTTGTGAGAACCTTTTGCCGTTCCACTTAACGAGATTGATTCATGACACCAAAAGACGCCGCGAAGGACCGTCCATCGTCCCGCGTTTATGCCATCTTCTCGCGCGCGCGCGCCGCCGAATCCGCACGTCCCGGGTTGATTCTCGGACTGACCGAACCGAAGGGCATATTCGCGGCGGTGGCGGCATGAATCAGCGCTCTGATGTGCAAACCTTGACGGTGCGCGCCGTGACGCTGATCGGCGTACCCTCGGATACCGGAGCGAGCCGGCTCGGCGCCGCCATGGGGCCCGATGCATTCCGCGTCGCGCAACTGGGGCCCACGCTACAGCGCCTTGGTATCGATGTGCAGGACATCGGCAACATCGCCGGTCCCCCCAATTCGCAGGGCGATCGCCTGGACGGCTTGCGTAACCTGGATGAGTGCGTGCGCTGGAACCAGGGCGCACACGATGCCGTGACTGCCGCGCTGCGTGACGGCCGTCTGCCCATCATGCTCGGCGGTGATCATCACCTGGCCATCGGCTCCATCAGCGCCGTGGCTCGTCATTGCCGCGCGCGCGGCAAACGTCTGCGTATCCTGTGGCTGGACGCGCATTCCGACTGCAACACGCCCGAAATTTCACCCTCGGGCAATATCCACGGCATGCCAGTCGCCAGTCTGTGCGGCTTCGGGCCCGACAGCCTGACTGGATTGTCGGACGTGGTGCCAGCCATCCGCCCGGGGGAGTTGTGCCAGATCGGCTTGCGCAGCGTCGACGACGCCGAGAAACAGATGATCCGGCGGCTCGGCATCGAGGTGTACGACATGCGCGCCATCGACGAGCTGGGCATGCGCGAAACCATGCGCCGCGCGCTCGAAGGGGTGGCCGGCGGGGACGTGCATCTGCATGTTAGTTTCGACGTGGACTTTCTCGATCCGGAAATCGCGCCGGGTACGGGTACCACGGTGCGCGGCGGAGCCAATTACCGCGAGGCCCAGCTCTGCATGGAAATGATCGCGGACACAGGCCGCATGGGTTCGCTCGACATCGTGGAACTCAACCCCGCGCTCGACCTGCGCAATCAAACCGCCGAGCTGGTCGTGGACCTGACGGAAAGCCTGTTCGGCAAGAGTACTCTCGCCGTCGGCCACGGCGTGCATTAGTCCGCCGCGCCATGGCGCCGCTGCGCTAGCGGGATGCCGTCGAGCAAGTCCCGTCGAGCAAGTCGTCAGAGCCCGAAGAACGCCGAGTACACCAGCCTTTCTTCCACCACCCGGCGCTGCTGTATGGCGCCGGCGCGCCGTTCGGGCACCGAGTTGTCGGTGTAGTAGCGCTCGTACTCGCGCACCGCGATGCGCGCCGGTTTGCCGCCGCTGTCGGGGAGCGCGGCGCTGGCGGACCAGATGACGGGGTCCAGCAGTTCGCCCAACAGGGGGCCTTCCAGCACGGGCGGAAAGCGCACCACCGGGCCGACCACCACGTTGCCCAGGCGCGCGAGGTCGGCGAGCGTGGTGGGCGTGGCGGTTTCCAGGATGGGCAGTTCGCGCATGCGGTCTATGAAGATGGGGCCGGGGCTCGGGCCGGACGGCTGGGGGGGCGGTCCCGCCGGGTCCAGCAGTCCCGACGCCAGTACCTTGGCATCGCTCCAGGCCAGGTCGCTGTCCAGCGCCGGGTCGCGCGTCTGCAGCACCAGCTCCACGCGGTTGCGGCCGCTTTCGGCGGTCTGGCCTATGCCGGGGATGAAGGAGATGTTCAGGTACTCGGAGTCCAGCGGGAACTTCATGGGCCCATGCTTGGGCACCACGCCGCGCAGGCTGAACGCCAGCCGGCCGCGCTTGATCTCGAACACCGCGCGGCGGCGCGGCAGCACCTGGGAGAACTCGGCCTGCACCACCCGCGAAAGCTTGGCCGAACTGATGGCGTTGGGCTGATAGCGCGCCAACGCCAGGCGCACGAAGGGCATGTAGGTCCGGCCGGGATCGAGCTCGATGTCGCAATACCAGCGCCCGCGTTCCTCGCTCCAGCGCACGCGGTGTCCGACCACGTGGACCAGCTGGGCCGGGATTTCCTGCAGATAGACCTGCTCGTCGAAGACGCGCGCGGAGAAGTCCGACACGCGCGCCTTGTGCTTGGGCGGGGGCGTTTCCCACAGCGGATCCATGCCCCATTGCGTCACCAGCGGCGTCAGCGGATTGCCGATGTCGGTGAAGTTCTGGCCGTCGCCCGCGATCACCACGCCCAGCAGCTCGCCGTCGCCGGAAGAGAACCAGGGGCGCTCCAGCCAGACCCGCAGGCCGTTGCCCAGCCGCGTGACGTCCAGCTTGCCGGCGCCGGCGGTTTCCTGCCAGCGGAAGGTCGGCACGACATACGTGAGGACGGGGGCGTCCGGCGGCGCGCTGGCGCGCACCACGGTGTTCTGCGCGGTGCCGTCGCGCCTGAGCACCGGCGCGCCCGGGTCGTCGTCCGCGCCCACCTCCACCAGCGGGCCGTCGGCCACGGGCCCCAGCCGCGTGACCTTGTCCGCCTGCGCGTAAAGCGAGGGTGGCAGGTATTCGCGGAACCGCGTGGCGGCGCGCAGGCGGTAGCGGATGAGCCGGAAGCGGGTGTCGCCGAATTCATGGCGGTCGCCGCGCGCGCGCAGCTTGCCGTCCGCGTTCAATTGCTCCTTCACGGCATTGCTCAGGCTGAAGAGGTTCGCGTAGTTTTCGGACAAGGGAACCTCGGCCAGCACGCCATGGCCGGCCTGGCGTTCCGGACGCAGCTTCTGCAGGTCGTCCACCCATTCGTGCCAGTCGGCTTCGATCTCGACCTTGCCGGTGGTGGGCCCGTGCAGCCGCACGCGGGCATACAGGTCCGCATGGGCATCGCCAGGCCCGCGCTGCGGTTCCTCGGCCATCAGCAGCAGGGGTTCGCATATCGGCTGCTGCGTCGCGTGCACCAGCACCAGCGGACGGTAGGGCGTGACCATCCAGCAGCCGCCCAGCACGGACGACAGGCGCAATGTGGCGCGCTCGCCCTCGTTGTTGGCCCAGGCGGGTATGCCGAAGGTGTTGGCCAGGCCGGGATTCACGAAGCTGGAATAGCGCAGCCGGGCGATGCGGCCCTTGGGCAGGTAGAAGGTCAGGACCCGCTGGGCTTCGTCCCAGCTGGGCAGTCCGTCGTCGAGAAATTCTTCCGAGCAGGGCGGATCGGTCAGGGCGGCGCGGCGTTCTTGCAGCACGATGCGCAAGCCCAGCGTGTCCGGCCACTTGGACGCGTGCGCCACCAGCAGCACAAGTTCCTGCGCGGGCGTCAGGGCGATCACCGCGCTGGGTCCCAGCACCTTGGGCCCCGTGACGCCGGGCAAGGCGTGGCCGGGCTGGGCGCGCAGCGCGAAGCCGCCCGCGGCGGGATCCGGCAGATAGGGCGTGAGCACCTGGGCTTCGCGGTGGATGACGTACTGCCCGGCTGCCAGGCGTTCGCCGGTAGGGTGCTCGGCCGAGGGCAATTTTGGGGGCACCTGATCGGTGGTGGCTACCTGCTCCAGCGCCTGCGGCGTCACGAGTTCTATGTTCGTGCCTGGCCCCTGGTCGTAGAGCGTGCCCGCGTCGCGGGCCGCGATTTCATAGGCCTGCTTGATGTTGGCGGGGCTGCCCATCATGGCGTCGAACAGGCCGTGCGTTTCGCATTGCAGCTGTGATGCCTTCGGCGGCACCACGTGGCGTTCATTGATCGCGTGGTAGGCGAAGTCCTTGGCAGCGTCCTGCAAGAGGGCCTGCTTGAAATCGGGACTTTCGAGGTAGGCCGCGGGGTCCACGTCGGTATTGCTGCGGATCACCATGCGTTCCAGCGACTCGCCTTCGCTCAGACGGGCGCGCTGCACCAGCGCGGGCGGATCCACCGGTTCGAAGCGCCAGTAGACGACCGGCTGGGTGGCGTTGTCGTCGCGCTCCAGCGAGGGATCGTCGTGCGCCAGGCTGTTGCCGGCCAGGTCCACCAGCCGCGCGCGGAAACGGTAGGGCATGCCGAAGCGCAGGCGCGGCAGGCTGCCCTTGGCAGCCGTGAAGCTGACCGCCAGGCCATTGCCTTTTTCCGTGGCCGTGTCCTGCACGTCTTCCGGCGTCTCGGCCTGCACGCCGCTGTCCGGATCCACGCGGTCGCGCAGCGTGCGTCCCGGGCGCGGCGCCACCAGGCTCCAGCCAGTCCAGCGGAACAGGGATTCATGCAGGTACTGGTCGTCCGGATCCTCGCCGCCGCTGGTGGAGGCGCCTTTCACATAGCCCTCGTCAGCGGCCAATTGCAGCGGCGCGCCGCCGTCCGTGCAGCGGTAGGCGCCGGCGCGCTGGCACAGCGAGCGCCATTTCTGGGGATCGCCAGGCACCTGCGGCTGCGCGTCCACGCGATAGCCGCGCAGCAGATCCTCGGCATAGAGCACGATGCTGCCGGGCGCGCCCGAAAGGGCGGCGTTCTTCAGGGCCGCGGCGGCCGCGTTCTGCGCGACTTCCCAGGCGCGGCCGCGCCGCGCCACGCCCAGGCCGCCCGAACGCAGCGCGGCCACGCCCTGCTTGTCGCCGGTGGTGTAGGTCACGGCGCCGTCGGCGCCCAGCGCCAGGCTTTTGGCGATCAGGTTCTGGGCGCTCAGCACGAAGTCCACGGTCTTGAGCGCCGCGCCGTCGGGGTCTGCCTGATAGACGTCGAAGGGGCTGCGCGGCTCGTACAGGTTCCAGCTGTCGTCGGCGCGGCGCAGCTTCAGCATGCCGCGCTCATGGTCGGCGGGGTTGCGGGGGCGCGTGGTGAAGCGTTCCGCGTCGCCCGTCCAGGCGGTGGCGGGGCAGGCGTCGTCGCCGGCGTCGTGGCCGTCTTCCCAGCGCAGGGTCAGGAAGAAATAACCTTGCGCGGCGGGCGCGGCCGCCAGTTGCTGCGCGATCGGCGAGTCCGCCGGCAGCAGGCAGTCGATGACCAGGCCGAGCTGGCGCAGCAGCGCCGGGTAGTCGCCGTAGGACGCGACGATGGCGTGGAAATCCATTTCCGGCTGTGCGGGCGGCGCGGGCACGTTCTCGCCGTCCGGTCGCCGGATGCTGCGTTGTTGCGCCGTGGGCGGATCGCGGCGATAGAAGCGGTTGGCCTGGAACAAGGTGTACTCGGCCTGCGAGTTCCACAGCTTCATCAGGTTCTGGTCGGGGCCGGCGAGCCCGCCATCGTTCCAGCGCGTGGGCAGGGCGCGCAGCGGAAAGCTCACCCCGGGCTGGGGATTGCCCTCGGCGTTCACGCCCGGCGCCGCGGCGCGGCCCTCATAGATGCTGTGCGGACCGTAGACCTGCGAGCGCAGCACGCGCTCGGCGCCGTCGCCGCCGTCGTCGAAGAAGCGGTCGAAGCCGGGCAGCGGCATCTCGACGCGCCGGTCGCCCAGCGAGATGAAGGTGGTGCGCGTGCCGCAGTCGCCCAGCATGTCCTTCAGGCCCGGATGCGCGTCGCGCCAGGGCAGCAGCGTGGGCGGCGTGCCGGTGGCCTGCACCGCCAGCCTGCCGTAGTGCTTGCGGGTCAGGCCCAGCACGCCCGCCACCGAATACGAGAACAGGTTGACCTTGCTCATGTCGCGGAACACGAAGCCGGCGACCGGCGTGGTCTTGGGCAGCAGCCGTTCCCACAACGCCGCGTCGGCCTGCGCCTGCGGCTCCAACTCGATCTGCGCCATGCCGGTGTTCAGCACGAAGCGCACCCGTTCCAGCGTGCGCGGCCAGTTGACCCAGTCGGCGAACGCGCGCAGCTGCTGCTCGTTGACGGCCTGCGGCGTCAGGCGCGGCGAGGCCACGATGGAGATGCGCAGCCGGCCGGCGTCGGGGCCGGCGGGCACGCGGCCGTTGGGGATCGCGGTCCAGACTATCGTTTGCTTGGCCATGGACGTTCCTCAGGCAAAGGCTTCGGCGTATTCGCGCCAGGCGTACTCGCTGCTGTCGTCGATCAGCGCCAGCTCCTGCGCCAACGGCAGGTCGGGACGCGGTCCCATCAGGTCGCGGAAACCCGGGTCGCCGTTGGACCCGGCGAACTTGCGCTCGCATGACAGCGATACGCTCATCGAGAACATGAAGACTTCGATCTCGACGGTGATGGTGGCGCGCCCCGCGCACTTGCCGCTTTCGAACTCGTAGCGCAGTTCCAGGTAGATCTCGATGGAAATGCTGACGATGCCGAGCACGCTGACGCAGCCGCCCATGCGGAAGTAGCCGGCCAGTGAGCAGGCGTTCTTTTCCATGCGGAAGTAGATGCCCGCCATGACGTGCACGCCGCCGGAGGCCACGCCCAGGTTCACCGACACGCTGGCGCCGAACTCGAAGGCGGCTTCCATGAGCTGGATGCCGCTGGGATCCAGCGTGATGCCGAAGAATCCGCCGCCGCCGAACATGCACACCGACAGATTGAAGGGCTGCTCGCGCGTGCAGAAATTGAAGCGCACGGACAGGGGCTGGCCGATGAAAGGCACGGTGAAGCCCGCGCCCAGGCTGAGGTTGGACAGGTTGAACACGCCGATGGCGACGGCCGGCAGCGCCAGGTCGAAGCCGGCGTCCACGCCCTTGGCCGAGATGTCCAGATAGGGCGGATCGGAGAATCCGTCCAGCGGGATCAGGTCGCGCAGCGTTTCGACGAAGGACAGCGGACCCACGAACTTGATGTCGGTCAGCAGCACGTCCACATCCATCTTCGCGGCCGTGTCGATGCGGAACTCGATCTTCTCGAAGTTCAGCTCCATGAAGCTGGCGGGCGCAATCAGCACCAGGTCGAAGTCCTTCAGCGAGCAGACCACCGACATCTTGGGCGCGCTCTGCCCGTTCTTGCGCACGCGCGCCTCCACCGCCACGCGGAAGCCGCGCGCATCGTTGACGCGGAACAGCGGCGGGTCGCCAGGCTTGATCGACCAGCTCTTGATCACCGGATTCCAGTCGAAGCGGAGGGTAAGCTCATCGCCGGTCAGAAGCTCCAGCAGCTCGGCGCTGGCCAGCACCGCATCGACCGCCAGCTTGACCGCTTGCAGCGCGGTCTGCGCGATCTGGCGCGGCGCGCCAGCCAGCAGGCGTGCGCCGCCTATGGTGCCGGACAGCGGATCGACGGCGTTGGTGATGGCCTGCAGGCGCGGCTTGAGCGTGGCGGCATCGGCGAACAGTTCGTCCAGCTGGTCGGGGTGGCCCACCACGGCGTCGAGCGCGTCGTACAGCGCCTTGCCCTGCAGCAGCAGCGCCGGCACGACGGCCACGCTGTCCAGCAGCGTCTGGGCGGTATTGGCGGCCTGGCGCAGCGATTGCCGCAGGCCATCGGGCAGGTGCGCGCCGTTCACTTGCGCATCCGCCGCGGTGTTCAACGCCTTCGCGGCATCGCGCGCGGCGGTGAGCACGGCGGGCAGTCCCGGCAGCGCGGGCGCGGCGTCGAAGGACAGTCCAGCCAGCAGCGCGACCTGCGCGCGCACCGCGTCCAGCGCGGCCATCAGATCGTTGACGCGGGCCTTTGCGTCCTGCACCAGGTTCTGCGCATAGGCCTGCGCCTGGGCCAGCAGATCCTGCAGCGTGTCTTTCAGCACCTGCAAGGCGGCTTCGGCGATGCGGCCCGGCTGCTGCGCCAGGTCCGCCACCAGGCCGTAGAGCCGGCCCATCTCGTTGACCAGGCTTTCAAGCTGGGAACAGGCTTCCGATATGAAGCGCGGCACCCGTTCCGGCGTGCCGGCGGCGTTGGATACCGCTTCGATCACGTCGCCCAGCGGGATGCAGCCGAACAGCAGCGGAAAGGGCAGGTCCGATGAGATGACCTTGGGGAAGATGTCCGGGCCGCTCATCTTGCCGGCAACGAAGTCCGCCACCTTGCCGCTGACCGGACCCGCCATGCGCGACAGCGCCGTGGGGCGCAGGTTCGGCTGGACGAAGCCGCCCGCGCGGTCGCCCTGGGCGGAGAAGTTCAGCACGGCGTCGCCGCGGTATCCGGGCTCGGCGTCGATGTTGCCGAAGACCTGGCCGACGTTGCCGGGGTCGAAGCCGAACCGCAGGTAGTGGTCGTTCCAGCTCAGCACGCTGTTGTTGTCGCTGCCGGTCAGTTCGGCCAGCGCGGCGATGCGGATCTGGGCGCGCTTGATGCCGGGATAGAACAGGGGACCGTTCAACGAGTCGCTGTAGGCGCGTAGCTGGGTGTTGCCCGGATCGACCAGGCCGTCGAACTCGATCGTCTCCGCTTGCGCCGCGGTATCGCCGGGCTTGAGCGGGGATGCGAAGGTGACGCGCTGCTGCTTGAACGGCGCGGTGCGGCGGCTGGATTCGGCATCGCGCCAGGCCTCCCGCGTTTTCTTGGCGAAGATCTCCGCGTTCACATAGTCCGGCGTCAGCCATTGGCCGCTGAGCTTGCGCGGGCAGGCGTGGCTGCCATCCATGAAGATCATGGGCAGGTCGAACTGCACGATGCGGCCATCGATGTCGGTGGCCGAACAGGCAAAGCGGAACGGGCTTGCGCCCACGCAGGGCCAGAACAGCAATTGTCCCTCGTTGCCGATCTTGCTGGCCGTGGAGGTGGGCATGTCCAGGCTGGGCGTGACCGTGGTCAGGATGCGCACGCTGGCGAACGGCATCTGGCGATGCAGGAAAATCATGTTCCCCGTGTCGTCCCGCGCCTGCAGCAGCGGGTCGGCGTAGATGCGTTCGCGCTGGCGCACGATGATGAACAGGCGCTGGCGCAGGTAGGCCGTGTTGCCGGGCCTGCCCGTATGGAATTTGCGTTCGCTGACCTTCACCAGCGAGACGCGGTGGCCGAAGGGAAACAGCAGGCCTTTGTAGACGATCCGGACGTAATGGTCGCGGCCCATGGCGCCGCGATGGGTCCATTCTTCCAGCGACAAGCCGGGCGCGTCCCAGTTGCCGCGCGAGTCCAGCCAGGCGCCCAGCGCGGACAGCATCAGCAGCTTGGCGTCCACGGGCTGCGGCGTGTAGTTGGCCACGGAAAAGTTCGACGACAGGTGCGCGATCTGGAAACGGTCGAAATCGTCCATCGGCATGCGGAAGGGCGAGGTGTTCGGCTGCGGCAGATAGGTGACCGTCGGCACCGGGAACGCCGCCTGCATGGGCTTGGTCGTGCCTTCGCCGCCCAGCGCCCAGACCGCGCGCACGGTGGGCCGGGCATCGTCCGAGAGCGGCGCCCGGGCGCTGTCCTCAGGCTGTGCGGCCAGCAGCTGCGTATGCCAGAGTTCGGTGTGCTGCGTGGCGGCGGACGTCGCCGGCGCCTTGGCGTGGCGCCAGCGTTCCTCCGCGTGCGGGCTGAGGATCAGCCGCCAGGGCAGTTCTATCGCTGTCTGCTGCGCGGCGGGCAGCGCCGGCTTGGGGCCGCGCCTGAGGATTTCGATCAGCGCGCTGGTGCGCTGCACTTCGCGGACAGGCGTGCCGCCGCCCAGGCGCAAGGCGCGCAGTCCGGGGGCGCCGCCGGCTTGGCGCAGCAGCAGCGCGCCGGGCGCGTTCAACTGCGTGGCGATGCGCGCACTGCGCAGCGCGAAGCTCGACAGCGCCGCGCGTTGCACCGGCGAGAGCTTGTCGATGCGCGTGTCGAACAGATCGCGCAGGTTCAGGCGCGGCGCGCTGGGCCCCGGCGGGCGCGCGTTGGCGGCCACAGCCTGGGGCAGAGACTCCATTGCGGCCAGCACGCCTTCCAGCGTGTAGGGCACGTCGAAGCCGTCGGGAATGGCAAAGGCCAGCCGCGATTCGCCTGCGATGCGAGCGCGCACCGGCGGGCCGGTGGGCTCTTCCTGCTCGCCGGGCGGGGGTTCCGGTTTGCCCGGCGTGGGGCGCGGCGCGGGCTGATCGGCGTTGCCGGGCGGCGGACTTTCGAAGAAGGTTTCTTCGGTGATCGACTGCGGCGGGAAGTGGACGATGAGCGTGGCTGCCCCGTCGCCAACCTTCTTCAGGCGGGGCGGCTGGCCTGGCGTCACCGCCAGATTGTGCAGCTCCAGCCGCAAAGCCAGCAGATCGGCCGGGCGCAGCACGGCATGGCCGGGGCGGGTGCCGTCGAAGAAATTGCGGTTGGGACTTGGGGCCAGGACAGGAATGTTCAGCCTTCTGGTGACCATGCCAGTTCTCCTGCAAATAAGGAAACCCAGGAACAAAATCCTGCACGTCCAGCTACCTGCGAATCGAACTGCCAATGTGGCGAAAATTATCGTTGTGTTGCGTTAGTAGTCAACAACGCGCCGGCATGCGGCGGCGGCTGCCGCGGCAGCGCCGGTTTGAGAATTCGGATGTGGCTGAAAGATGTAGAGAGTGCGCGGCTTCACTCGGGAAGTTCACGCTTTGCATGAGGCTTTGGGCGCCATCCAAACGAACGGAAGGACGGGCAGCGGCATCCATCCGCATGGCGGACGGGCGGCCGCCGGCGGAATTTATTTTGTACGAATGCGTAACGGCTCCGGCCCCGGAAATCGCGGGGTCCGGGGGGCGTGGAACCCTAGCTGGCTACCGCAGGCGCGTCGCCCAGCGCCCGCAGGCATTCGGCCAGCGGCGGAATGGCGCTGGCAAGCGCCTGGACGGTTTGCGCGTCGACCTTGGCCAGCGGCGGAATCTCGGCCAGCACGCGCACGTCGCCGAAGCGCTCGATGGCTTCCTTGTTGCCCGCCGAAAGCGGTCCGCTCATGATCACGCCCAGTATCGGAATGCCGCGGCGCTTGAGCGCCTCCAGGCTGAGCAGGGTGTGGTTGATGGTGCCCAGTCCGCTGCGCGCGGCCAGCACCACCGGCATGTCCAGCCGCGCGATCAGGTCGATCATCATGTGGGTGTCGTCGATCGGCACATACAGGCCTCCTGCGCCTTCCACGATCAGCGGCGCTTGCGTGGCCGGCGGCACGATGCTGGTGGCGTCGACGATGGTGTCTTCCAGCGTGGCGGCCGCCCAGGGCGACAGCGGCGCCTGCAGCACGTAGGCGGGCAGGTGCAGGCGTTCGGGCGGCAGCCCGGCCAGCTGCGCCACGGTTTCGGTGTCGCCGGGTTCTTCCGCCACCCCCGTCTGCACCGGTTTCCAGTAGTCGGCGTTCCAGGCGCGCGCCAGGATTGCGGACACCAGGGTCTTGCCGATGCCGGTATCCGTGCCTGTCACGAAGACGCCGGAGGGGTGCTGGTTCGTTTTTTTCCACATACCGTAGGCCAGGTGATAGGTCACCCCGGCTCCTTGTTCGTCAAACGCCGCCAGCACCCGCCGCAGTTGCGCCGCGCTCAGGGGCGCGCGTCCGGGGGCGGGCGTGGTGGCGCCTATGCCTTTCAGGGCGCGCAGGAAATGCAGCCCGTCAGGATGATTTTGTATCAGCCGTTCGCTGCGCACGCCACCGGCCAGATTGCCCCAGTCCGGATGGATGGAGGCGGCGCACGGATAGGGCGGCGTGGCGGCGGCCAGCCCGGCCGCGGCATGGGCGGCCTGCCATTCCTGGAATGTGCCCTGCGCCAGCGTCGCCACGGCCAGGCAGCCGCCCGGCGCGAGCAGCGCGGCCAGCCGGCCCAGCCCTGCGTTCAGGTCGGAAAACCACTGCACCGCCAGGCTGGAGCAGATCAGGTCGTAGCCGCCCTCGAGGCCTGCCGGATGCTCGCCGTCCAGCAACTGGTAGCGGGCCTGGCCGGGCAGGGACGGGCCGCATTGCGCGGCCGCGAGCATGCCGGCAGCGATGTCGGTGACGGTCCAGTCGGCGGCGCCGATGCGGCGCGCCAGCGCCTGGGTGAGCAGGCCGGTGCCGCAGCCGACTTCCAGGATGCGCGGGCGGGGCGGCAGCGGCAGCAGCGCGATGTCGCCGGCCAGCCGCTCGGCCGCCAGGCGCTGGATCGGCGCGTGGTCTTCGTAGGCCAGGGCGGCGGCGCCAAAGCGCGCGCCGATGCCGGCGTTGCGGGGGGCTTGCGTCATAGGGCGTGCGCCAGGCGCGCCATGTAGGCGCGGATCCGGGCCGCGCACCAGGGCGCGTGCGACAGCGGCAGCAGATGGCCGCCGCCTTCGCACTGATGCATCTCTGCGTCGGCGTGGCCGGCAAAGCTCGCCCGCGTCATGGGCGCGGGCACGATGGGATCGTCCGCGCCGGCCAGGACCAGCAGGGGTACAGGCAGCGCCGCCAGGGCGTCGCGCCGGTCCTCGTCGCGCAGCGCCTGCAGGTCGCGCGCCAGCGGCGCGAGCCGGGGCTCGCCGAAATCGGACCCGTCGCCGCAACGCTGGCGGAAGTCGTCGAGCACCGCCGCGGGGTCCGAGGACAGGCGCCGGGACATGCGTTCCAGCACGCGCGGCGCCACGCCCGCCTCGAAGCCGGGGGCCGCGGCGAAACGCGCGAAGCCGTTGATGGACACCAGGCCCAGGCAGTTTTGCGGCAGTTCGCGCAAGAGGCGCAGCACGCCCAGCGAATGGCCGATGGCGATCACCGGGCCGGCCAGGGCAGGCTCCCGCGCCGGCCCGAAGTAGCCTGCATCGAAGACGGCCTGCGGACTGTCCTGGAGTTCGGCGCGCAGCGGCGCCCAGACCGTAGCGTCGAAGGCCCAGCCGTGCACGAACAGCAGGGTGGGGCGGGACATGCCGGTTTGCATGGAGGCGGCGGCCATCACGCCAGCGCGGCGGCGAAACCGTCGATCAGGCGCGCCACGTCCACGTCGCGGTGCGCCGCGCTCAGGGTGACGCGCAGGCGGCTGGTGCCGGCGGGGACGGTGGGCGGGCGGATCGCCACGGCCAGCAGGCCGCGCCGTTCCAGTCCGCAGGCCAGCGCCAGGGCGCGGGCTTCGTCGCCCACGATGGCCGGCACGATCTGGGTGGAGGAAGCCCCCGTGTCCAGCCCCATGCCGCGCAACGCGGCGCGCAGATTGTCGCCCGCGGCCGCCAGCCGGGCGCGTTCGGCGTCCAGCGTAGGCACCAGGTCCAGCGCCGCGTCCATGGCGCCCAGCACCGCGGGCGGCAGCGCCGTCGTGTAGATGAAGCCCGAGCAGGCGTTGATCAGGTAGTCGCACAGCGCGCGCGAACCGGCGACGTAGGCGCCGAATCCGCCCAGCGCCTTGCTGAAGGTGCCCATGGCCAGATCGATGCGGCCGGGCGCCAGCCCCGCCAGCCCCATGCCGCGCGGCCCCAGCACGCCGGTGGCGTGCGCTTCGTCCAGGTAGACGAAGGCGCGGTAGCGGTCGGCCAGGGTGGCCAGCCGCTCCACGTCGGTCCGGTCGCCGTCCATGCTGAACACGCTTTCGGTGACGATGAATCGCGACACGGGCTGGCCAGCCGCGCTTTCCGCCTTGGCGGCCAGCAGGCTCTCCAGGTGGTCCAGGTCGTTGTGCCGGAAGCGGATCTGTTTCACGCCCGCCGCCTGGCAGCCGTGGTGCAGGCTGGCGTGGTTGAGCTTGTCGGCGTACAGCTCGACCTCGCCCTGGCTGGCGGCGGCGCGCAGCAGGGCGGGCAGCACGGCGGCGTTGGCCTGCCAGCCGGAGGCCAGCAGCAGCGCGGCTTCGGTGCCTTTCAGCCGGGCCAGCTTGGCCTCCACCTGTTCGTGCAGGTCGAGGTTGCCGGTCACCAGGCGCGAGGCCTGGGCGCCCGCGCCATGGCGGGCCGCCCATTCGCGCGACCGCTCGACCAGCAGCGGATGCCGCGACAGGCCGAGGTAATCGTTGCTGGAGAAGTTCAGGACCGGCTCGCCCTCGAGGACGAGGCGTCCCGGGGCGGCGGCAGAGGCCGTGCGCAGGCGGCGGCGCACGCGGCGCGCTTCGGCGCGCGCCAGTTCGGAGGAGAAAAGCGGATCCAGCTTGGACATCAATATTTCCGGCGGCGGCCGAGCAGGGGCGCGCCCGCGCCAGGCCGTAGAATGCGAGCCATTGTAGTGGAGGCGGATGCCGCCCCGGTCGCGGCCCTGTCCGCCGGGCGCGCCGCCGGTATCGAGAGGTGAATCATGCACACGCCCGACTGGGTGGCCCAGGGCCAGCCCCATATCTGGCTCCCCTATGCCCAAATGAAGACGGCGACGCCGCCGCTGCCGGTGGTGCGCAGCCACGGCAGCCGGCTCGAACTGGCCGACGGCCGCAGCCTGATCGACGGCGTCGCGTCCTGGTGGACGGCCTGCCATGGGTACAACCATCCGCACATTGCGCAGGCGGTGCGCGCGCAGCTGGACGCCATGCCGCACGTCATGTTCGGCGGGCTGACCCATGAGCCGGCGCTGACCCTGGCGCGCCGCCTGGCCGCCATGTTGGGGCCGGGGCTGGAGCGCGTCTTCTATACCGATTCCGGCTCGGTGGCGGTGGAAGTCGCCATGAAGATGGCGCTGCAGTTCTGGCTCAACCAGGGCGAACGCGGCCGCAGCCGTTTCCTGGCGTTTCGCGGCGGCTACCATGGCGACACCTTCGGCACCATGGCGGTCTGCGATCCGGACGAAGGCATGCACAGCCTGTACCGCGGCATGCTGGCCGAGCACGACATCGTCGACCTGCCGCGCAGCGAGGCCGAGCTGGCCGCGCTGCAAGCCCATCTGGAAATCCATGGATCGCGGCTGGCCGGCATCCTGGTCGAGCCGCTGGTGCAGGGGGCTGGCGGCATGCTGCTGCATGACCCGGAAGTATTGCGCCGCCTGCGCCGCCTGGCCGACCGCCACGGCCTGCTGCTGATCTTCGACGAGATCTTCACCGGCTTCGGCCGCACCGGTTCCATGTTCGCCTTCGAGCAGGCCGGCATCCGCCCGGACATCGTGACCTTGTCCAAGGCGCTGACCGGCGGCACCTTGCCGCTGGCCGCCACGGTGGCCAGCAAGCGCGTGTTCGAGGCCTTCTGGTCCGACGATCCCTCGCATGCGCTGATGCACGGTCCCACCTTCATGGGCAACGCGCTGGCCTGCGCCGCGGCCAACGCCTCGCTGGATCTCTTCGAGACCGAACCGCGGCTGGCGCAGGCGCAAGCGATCTCGGCCGCCCTGGCCGTGGGCCTGGAGCCGTGCCGCGAGTTGCCCTGGGTGCGCGACGTGCGCGCGCTGGGCGCGATCGGCGTGGTCGAACTGGACGGCATCGCCGACCGCGAAGGCCTGAAGCGGCGCCTGGTCGAGGCCGGCGTCTGGGTGCGGCCGTTCGGCAACGTGGTCTACCTGACCCCGGCGCTGACCATCGCCGAGGACGAGCTGGCCAGCCTGATGCGGGCCGTGGTGGACGTGCTGCGCCGCCAGCGGCCCTAAGCCGGGCGCCCCTGAGCCGGGCGCCCCTGAGCCGGCCGGCGCCCGCCAACTCCCGCCCGCGTTGCCGGGGCAAACCGGGCAGATCCGCCTTGATCCAGATCAAGGCGGCTTTGTAACGCGCTGAGTAACATCGGCGCATGCGAGCAAAATCGATCTTCGCCGTCCCGGCCGGCCTGTCCGACGCCGACCGCCAGCAGCGCCGCCATGCGCTGGTGCGCCTGTCGCTGGCGTGGCTGGCGATGATGCAGGTGATGATGTTCGCCTGGCCCGGCTACCTGCGGCATGAAAGCATGCCCGCCGATGCGCTGGAAACGCTGGACTGGGCCATCGTGCTGATGAACTGGGCCAGCTTCGCGCTGACCGTTCCGGTGGTGGTCTATTCGGCCTGGCCGATCTGGCGCCACGCGGGCGACAACCTGCGCCACGGGCGCGCCGGCATGGACGTGCCGGTGGCCCTGGGCATCGTCGCCGCCTTCATTCCCAGCGTCCACGCCACCTACACGGGGCGAGGCGAGGTCTACTTCGATTCGGTCACGATGTTCGTGGCCTTCCTGCTGACCGCGCGCTATCTGGAACTATGCGCGCGCCAGTCCTTTGGCGGCGCGGCGGGCGGCTTGCGCCACCAGCGCGTCGAGGCGCAGCGCCTGGAGCTGGGCGCGCGCGCCGACCGGCTGGCCTCGCGCTTCGTCATGGCCCAGGTCGCGCTGGCGCTGGCCGCCGCGGCCGCCTGGGCCTATATCGATCCGGCGCACAGCATTCCGGTGATGGTGGCGCTCTTGGTGATGAGCTGTCCCTGCGCCATGTCGATGGCGGTGCCTACCGCCATGGCTTCCGCCCATTCGGCGCTGGCCGCCCATCCCCACATGTCCGACGCCGCCCTCGATGAATTATTGGGCGAGGCGCGGCGCCGCGCGCGCCAGAACCTGAACGGCTCGGTGATCTGGCATCTGCTGATGACCCCGCTGGCGCTGGTCGGCTGGGTCACGCCGTGGTTGGCCGCGATCACCATGCTGGTGTCCTCGCTGGCGGTCGCCTACCACTCGTGGCGCCTGTGCCGCCGCGATTGGTCCGATGGCCTGGCTCCCGCCGCCGCGCTGGAAGCGGCGCAATGACCATCCTCTATCTGCTCCTGCCCCTGTCCCTGCTGTTCGTGCTGGCCATCGGCGTGTCGCTGTGGTGGGCCGTCTTCAACGGCCAGTACGACGACACCGACGACGCCGGCCGCGCCATCCTGCTCGACGACGACAGCGGACCCGCCAGCCGCGGCTGAAGCGCGCGTTTGATTTCGCGCGCGGACCCGTTGCGCCGGCGCTGCGTTCCCCAGCGTGTAACCAGATGCTTGATCCAGATCAACGCTGACTTGAGTGACTAGTCCCATCATTGCAGCCTGGAGCTATCTGTAACTTTAGGGGAAGGGCGATGAACGATTGCGCCGCAATCGCAAGCAAGGCCGACACCTTCAACTACAAGATCGTGAGGCAATTCGCGCTCATGACGGTAGTGTGGGGCATCGTCGGCATGGCTGTGGGCGTTTTTCTCGCTGCGCAGCTTATCTGGCCGCAGCTGAATTTTGACACCGCATGGCTGAGCTATGGCCGCCTGCGCCCGCTGCACACCAACGCGGTGATCTTCGCCTTTGGCGGCAGCGCGCTGTTCACGACCTCGTACTACGTGGTCCAGCGCACCTGTCAGGCGCGCCTGTTCTGCGGCCCGCTGGCCGCGTTCACGTTCTGGGGCTGGCAGATCGTCATCGTCGCCGCCGCCATCACCTTGCCGATGGGCTTCACCAGCAGCAAGGAATACGCCGAACTCGAATGGCCCATCGACATCCTGATCACCCTGGTCTGGGTGGCCTACGCCATCGTGTTCTTCGGCACCATCATCAAGCGCCGCTCCAAGCACATCTACGTGGCCAACTGGTTCTTCGGCTCGTACATCCTGACCATCGCCATCCTGCACATCTTCAACAACATCGAAATGCCGGTGTCGATGTGGAAGTCCTATTCCGCCTACTCGGGCGTTCAGGACGCCATGGTGCAGTGGTGGTACGGCCATAACGCCGTGGGCTTCTTCCTGACCACCAGCTTCCTGGGCATGATGTATTACTTCGTGCCCAAGCAGGCCGGCCGCCCCATCTATTCCTACCGCCTGTCCATCGTTCACTTCTGGGCGCTGGCCTTCACCTATATGTGGGCGGGCCCGCACCACCTGCTGTACACCTCGCTGCCCGACTGGACCCAGTCGCTGGGCATGACCTTCTCGCTGATCCTGCTGGCGCCGTCCTGGGGCGGCATGATCAACGGCATCATGACCCTGCAGGGCGCCTGGTACAAGCTGCGTACCGATCCGATCCTGAAGTTCATGGTGACCGCGCTGTCGTTCTACGGCATGTCGACCTTCGAAGGCTCGATGATGTCGATCCGCACGGTCAACGCGCTGTCGCATTACACGGACTGGACCATCGGCCACGTGCACTCGGGCGCGCTGGGCTGGGTCGCCATGATTTCCTTCGGCTCGCTCTACTACCTGATCCCGCGCCTGTACGGCCGCGAGAAGATGTACAGCGTCAAGGCCATCGAACTGCACTTCTGGATCGCCACCATCGGCGTGGTGCTGTACATCGCCGCCATGTGGATCGCCGGCGTGCAGCAGGGCCTGATGTGGCGCGACACCGCCAGCGACGGCACCCTGGTCTACAGCTTCGTGGAAGAACTGAAGACGCGCGTGCCGTACTACCTGATCCGTCTGCTGGGTGGCACCTTGTTCCTGTCGGGTGTGTTCGTCATGGCCTGGAACGTGTGGATGACGGTGCGCGGCGCGCAGCCGGTCAATCCCGCCATTCCGCAAGACGATCCCCATGCCGCACGCCAGCCGGTCCCCGCGACCGCCGTGCCGGCCACTGTTTGACGAGGACATCATGGCCAACAAGAAATCTGGTTTCTTTTCGCACCAGACGCTCGAGAAGAACATCGGCTGGATGATCATCGCCAGCATCCTGGTGGTGTCCTTCGCGGGCCTGGTCCAGATCGTGCCGCTGTTCTTCCAGCACAGCACGACCCAGCCCATCGCGGGCGTGGAACCCTACAGCCCGCTGCGCCTGATGGGCCGCGACGTCTACATCCGCGAAGGCTGCGTCGGCTGCCACTCGCAGCAGGTGCGGGTGCTGGCCGCCGAAGTGCAGCGCTACGGTTCGTATTCGATCGCCGCCGAATCGGTGTTCGACCATCCGTTCCTGTGGGGCTCCAAGCGCACCGGTCCCGACCTGGCGCGCGTGGGCGAGCGCTACTCCGACGACTGGCACCGCATCCACCTGCGCGACCCGCGCAAGGTGGTGCCGGAGTCCAACATGCCCGCCTATCCCTGGCTGGAAAAGACGGTCATCACCGGCGAGAACGTGAGCGACCGCATGCGCGCCCTGCGCACGCTGGGCGTGCCCTACACGGACGAAGAGATCGCCGGGGCGCCCAAGGCCATCGAGGGCAAGACCGAGGAAGATGCGCTGGTCGCCTACCTGCAAGGGCTGGGCGTGGGCGTGCGCAAGGCCAAGCAGGCCGAGCAGGCCAAGAAGGCGGAAGAGGCCAAGAAGGCCGCGCAGTCCGCCACGCAGCCCGCTACCCAAGCCGCGGCGCCGGCCGCCGCGGGAGGCTGATCATGCTGGGCTATCTGAGCGCAGTCGTTACCGCCATTTCGATGGCAACTTTCTTCGGCATCGTCTGGTGGGCCTGCTCGCGCGGCCGCCAGAGCGCCAACCGCGAATCGGCCATGCTGCCGTTCGCACTGCCCGATGAGTTCGGGCAGGGACAACAAGATGGAGCGAATCGGTCATGAGCGATTTCGTCAATGGCTTCTGGGGGTATTTCATCTCGATCGTCGCCGTGGGCGGCGTGGTCTGGTGCGTCTGGCTGCTGTACACGCAGCGCCGCTGGCTCAGCACCAAGCCGGCCAACGGCAAGGTCGAGGACACGGGCCACGTCTGGGACGGCGACCTGACCGAGCTGAACAACCCGGTGCCGGGCTGGTGGACCTGGATGTACCTGCTGGCTTGCGCCTTCGCGCTGGGCTACCTGTTCTTCATGCCCGGCCTGGGCGAATACAAGGGCCAGCTGGGCTATAGCAGCACGGAGGAAGTCGCCAGGCAGCAGGCCAAGATGGCCGAGGCCGTGCGTCCGATCTACGCGCGCTTCGAAACCATGGACATTCCGCAGATCGCCCAGGATCCGGGCGCCCGCGAAATCGGCCAGCGCCTGTTCCTGAACACCTGCGCGCAATGCCATGGCTCGGACGCCAAGGGCGGCCCCAGCTTTCCCAACCTGGCCGACGGCGACTGGCTGCACGGCGGCTCGCCCGAAGCCATCACGCAGACCATCACGCAGGGCCGCGTGGGCGTGATGCCGCCCTGGAAGGCCGCGATCGACGCCAAGACCGCGGGCGACATCGCGCAATTCGTGCGTTCGCTGTCGGGCCTGACCGCCGATCCGGTCCGCGTGTTCCGCGGCAAGCGCGAGTTCGCCAACTATTGCGTGGCCTGTCACGGCGTCGACGGCAAGGGCAACCAGGCGCTGGGCGCGCCCAACCTGACGGACGACGTCTGGCTCTACGGCAGCTCGGAGGCCACCATCGTCAAGACCATTCTCGACGGCCGCGACAACCGCATGCCGGCGCACGGCGACATCCTGACGCCCGAGCAGATCAAGATCCTGACGGCCTGGGTCTGGGGCCTGTCGAACAAGCCGGAAGCGACGGCGAGCGCCGCGCCGGCGACGAAGTAAAGGCTTTGCAGCGTTTGTTTGGGGGCCGCGCCTGGCGTGGCCCCATATCACTGGACTTACAGCAGGGAGCAGCAAATGGAAGATGGGTCAGCCGCAAGGGTCGGCAATTCGCCTGACGGTGACCCGCCGCCCTGGCGGCCGCACGTGAGGCCGCCGCGTCCCGGCACGGAAACCCTGGAACAGACGCTGGCGGGCGTGCGCAGCAAGATCTACCCGCGCTCCGTCAGCGGCATCTTCGCCCGCTGGCGCATCGCCTTCGTCTTTCTGACGCAGCTGATTTTCTACGGCCTGCCCTGGCTGCAATGGAACGGCCGCCAGGCCGTGCTGTTCGACCTGGGCGCGCGCAAGTTCTATCTCTTCGGCCTGGTGCTGTGGCCGCAGGACGTGGTCTACCTGGCGGTGCTGCTGGTGATTTCGGCGCTGGCGCTGTTCCTGTTCACCGCGGTGGCGGGGCGGCTGTTCTGCGGCTACGCCTGTCCGCAGACCGTCTATACCGAAATCTTCATGTGGATCGAGCGCAAGGTCGAAGGCGATCGCGTCGCGCGCATCCGCCTGGACGAATCGCCCTGGACCTGGCGCAAGGCGCGCCTGAAGCTCACCAAGCATTTCCTGTGGATCGCGCTGGCCTGGTGGACGGGCTCCACCTTCATCGGCTATTTCGCGCCCATCCGCGAACTGGGCCACGAGCTGTTCGCGCTGCAACTCGGGCCCTGGCAATGGTTCTGGATGCTGTTCTACGGCTTCGCCACTTGGGGCAATGCCGGCTTCATGCGCGAATCCGTGTGCAAGTACATGTGCCCCTACGCGCGCTTCCAGAGCGTGATGGTGGATCCCGACACCTTCGTGGTCACCTACGACAAGCGCCGCGGCGATCCGCGTGGCGGCCGCTCGCGCAAGGTGGACCACAAGGCCGCCGGCCTGGGCGATTGCGTCGATTGCAGCCTGTGCGTGCAGGTCTGTCCGACCGGCATCGACATCCGCGACGGCCTGCAGTACATGTGCATAGGCTGCGGCGCCTGTATCGACGCCTGCGAACAGGTCATGGACAAGATGCAGTACGAGCCCGGCCTGATCCGCTATACCTCGGACCGCGCCATGCTGGACGGGTTGTCCGCCAAGAGCGCGCGCTCCCACCTGCTGCGTCCACGCGTGCTGATCTACGGCACGCTGATCCTGGCGCTGGCGATCGCTTTCGTGGCGTCGCTGGCCATGCGCAACCCCTTGCGGGTGGACGTGATCCGCGACCGCGGCGCGCTGGGGCGCGAAGTGGCCGGCGGCATGATCGAAAACGTGTACCGCCTGCAGATCATCAATACTTCGGATCAGCCGATGCGCCTGCAGTTGTCGGCCGAGGGCATGCCCGGCCTGAAGGTGATGATGGGACAGCAGGGCTCGGACACGGTCGAGGTCGAGGCCGCGGCCAACAAGCTGGTGCCCATGGTGATCCGCGCGCCGGCCGGCGCCGAGCCCGGCGCCCATGCCATCACGCTGCGCGCGCGCGGCCAGGACGGCGAGAACCGTCCCGCCGAGACCGACGAGCCCGCCAGCTTCTACGTACCCGACTGAATACTGAAGAGGACATGCCCATGACCGCCGCCCAACCCGCCAAGACCGTCAAACCCTGGTACCGCGAGCCCTGGCCCTGGATCCTGATGGCCGGCCCGTTCGCGGCCATGATAGGCTGCTTCGTCACGATCTATTTCGCCTTCACCAACTTTAGCAGTCAGCCGATCCAGGAAGGCGTGGTCAAGCGCGGCCTGGTCGTCGAGCAGGCCGCTTCCAGCGTCAATCCGTAACCCGGGAGAACAACAGATGGGCTTGCGATCATTGATGTGGATCCTGTGGCCGTCCTTCATGGCGGCCGCGGCGGGGAGCGCGCTGATCTTCGCCCTGATCGATCCCCTGGATGTGGCGATCTTCGGGCATGTGCCTACCGGACGCACCGGCTTCTACACGGTGTCTTTCTTCGTGCTGTGGGTGATGGCGGGGCTGTCCAGCACGCTGACCGCGTACCTGATGCCCAAGGCGGAGGAGCCCGAGGATCTGTAGCCGGGGCGCGGCGTCGCCGCGGCCCGGGGCCGTCGCATGCGGCGGCTTATACCTTCTTCACGAACTCCGACTTCAGGCTCATCGCGCCGAAGCCATCGATCTTGCAATCGATGTCATGGTCGCCATCGACCAGGCGGATGCCCTTGACCTTGGTGCCCATCTTGATTGTGCCGCCGGAACCCTTGAGTTTCAGGTCCTTGATGACGGTGACGGTGTCGCCATCCTGCAGCACATTGCCGGCCGAGTCGCGGTACACCTTGGCGGATTCATCGGACGATTCAGCGGCTTGCGACGACCATTCATGCGCGCATTCCGGGCAGACGTAGAGGGCGCCGTCTTCATAGGTATATTCGGACTGGCATAGTGGACAGGCGGGCAGTGCGCTCACGTGTGGACCTCGGTAAAAAAACGCGCGATGCGCAACACGCGATTGTACTGCGCCGGCCTCTGCTTTTCCCTATGCCACAGGCCGTTTTCCCGCTTGCATTGCGCGGTCTCAAACCGCCGCATCGCCATGCAGCAGCCCGACGAAATGGCGCGCCGCGGCGCTCAGCGGGCGGTCGCGGGGCACGATGCTGCCGAAGGCCGTCAGGCTCTGCCGGATCTGGTAGGGCAGTATCGCCAGCAGGCCATGCGCCGCGTAGCGGCTCGCCACCGATTCCGGAATCACGCCCAGCATCGTCGACTTCATCGCCAGGTTGGTGGTGGTCAGGATGGAGGCCGATTCGATCAGCCCCTTGGGCGTGGCGGCGTGGTGCGAGCGGAACTCTTGCTCGATGACGTCGCGCATCGGGCTGCCATGCGGCTGCAGCACCCAGGGGTAGTCCAGCATGGCCTCGAAGGCCACGCGCTTGCGGCCGGCCAGCGGATGGTCCACCGCCGCGATCACCGACAGCGCCTCGTCGCCGATCGGGCGAAAGACGTACTGGCTATCCGATAGCGTCAGCATGCGGCCTATGACCACGTCCAGCTTGCCCTCGTTCATGCGGCCGATCAGCAGGTCGCTGGTGCCGGTGGAGATCTCCACCGCCAGCAGCGGATAGGTTTGCTTCAGGCGCAGCAGGGCGTCGGTCAGGTGGCCGGGCGAGGCCGCCATGATGCTGCCGATGAACAGCTTGCCCGCGCTGCCCAGGCGCAGTTCCTCCAGTTCGCGGGCCAGCGACGAGACCGTGCCGCGCATGCCGCGGAAGTACCCCATCACGCATTCGCCCGCCGCGGTCAGCGCCAGCCCGCGGCCGACCCGTCCGTATAGCGGCTGGCCGATGGCCAGTTCCAGTTCGTGCAGCATCTTGCTGGCCGCGGACTGGGTCATGTTGAGCTGACTGGCGGCGGCGCGCAGCGTGCCGCGTTCCTCGATCGCCAGCAGCAGGACGATCTGCCGCATGCGCAGCCGGGCCAGCAGGGAAGGGACGTGGATCGCGTGTTCCATGATTGATCGCCTCAGGTGAACGGTTGGTGCAAAAGTTTCATTTTACGGAAACAGCGCTTCTTTCTAAGATGGACCCACAAAAGATTGCTCCCGCAAGGGCAAAAAACATCAACCAAGGAGACAACCATGAAGACTCGGCTATTGGCCGCGATGGCGGCCGGCGCCCTGTGCCTGTCGGCCCTGGCGCCCGTCCAGGCGCAGACCGCCGACTGGCCCAACAAGCCCCTGCGCCTGCTGGTGGGATCCGCCCCGGGCGGCGGCACCGACGCCATGGCGCGCGCCGTGGCCGACAAGCTGGGGCCCTTGCTCAAGCAGACCGTGGTGGTCGAGAACAAGCCGGGCGCGTCCAATACGCTGGCGGCCGACCTGGCTGCCAAGTCCACGGACGGCCACACCATGGTGATGGGGGTGTCGACGGCGCATGCCATCGCGCCGCACCTGCTGAAGCTGGGCTATGACAACGACCGCGACCTGACGCCGGTGGTGTTCGTGGGCGCCGTGCCCAACATCCTGGTGATCAACAACGACGTGCCGGCCAAGTCGGTGCAGGAACTGATCGCGCTGCTCAAGAGCAAGCCGGGCACCTACAACTTCGCCAGCAGCGGCGCGGGCAGCACCCAGCACATCGCCGCCGAACTTTTCAAGGACGCCACCGGCGTGCAGATGATCCACATCCCGTACCGCGGCAGCGGTCCGGCGCTGGTGGACCTGATCGGCGGACAGGTGCAGATCGCGTTCGAGACCGCGTCCTCCGTGATCCCGCACATCAAAAGCGGCAAGGTGCGCGCGCTGGCCGTGCTGAGCGCCAAGCGCAACGCGCAATTGCCCGACGTGCCCACCATGGCCGAAGCCGGCGTGCCCGGCGTGGAAATGAGCGCCTGGTACGGCATCTACATGCCCAGCGCCACGCCCGCCTCCAACCAGAAACGCATCCATGACGCCGTCAACGGCATCCTGGCCTTGCCCGACACGCAGGCCCGCCTGCAGGCGATCGGCGCCGACATCAACCCGATGAGCCAGGAGCAGTTCGCGCAGTTCCACAAGAGCGAGAACCAGCGCTACGCCGGCGTCATCAAGAAGAACAACATTTCCGTGGAATGACCCAGACATGAGCACGCAGCAGAAACCCGTCATCGCCCTGACCCTGGGCGACCCCGCCGGCATCGGCGCCGAACTGATCGCCCGCCTGTTGGCCAGGCCCGAAGCCACGCAACAGGCGAACATCGTGCTGGTGGGCGACGAGTGGCTGTGGCGCGAAGGCCAGCGGGTGGCGGGAGTGCAGGTTGCCACCCAGCCTGTGGACAGCATCGAGGCGGTGCGCGGCCGGCCGGACACCGGCGCGCCCGCCTGGCTGGGAATGCAGACCATCGAACCCGGCCAGGTGCATATCGGCCGGGCCGAGGCCGCGGGCGGCGCGTCGGTGCTGCGGGTGCTCAATGCCTGCATGGATGCGGCGCGCGACGGCCACGTCGACGCCATCTGCTTCGCGCCGCTGAACAAGTACGCCATGAAGCTGGGCGGCCTGGGGCACGACGACGAACTGCACCACTTTGCGCAGTACCTGGGCGTGACCGGCTATTTCTGCGAGTTCAATACCCTGGGCGAGCTGTGGACCTCGCGCGTGTCCTCGCACATTCCGCTGAAGGATGCGGCGGCCGCGCTCAGCATCGACGGCATCAAGAACGCCACCCGGCTGATCTACCGTTCGCTGCAGGCCAACGGCATTGCCGAGCCGCGGGTGGCGGTGGCGGCCTTCAATCCGCACGGCGGCGACGGCGGCACCTGCGGCCGCGAAGAGGTGGACATCATCGCGCCCGCCGTGCGGCAGTTGAACGAAGAAGGACTGCCGGTCCAGGGGCCGTTTCCCGCCGACACCATCTTCCTGAAGGCGCAGGCCGGCGAGTTCCAGGCCATCGTCACCATGTACCACGACCAGGGCCAGATCGCGATCAAGCTGCTGGGCTTCTCGCGCGGCGTGACGGTGCAGGGCGGCCTGCCCATTCCCATCACCACGCCGGCCCACGGCACCGCCTACGACATCGCCGGCCAGGGCCGGGCCAATCTGGACGCCACCTGGCAGGCCTTTCTCATTGCCTGCCGCATGGGCCTGTCGCACCGCGCCTCGCGCACGCAGGCGGACTGATCCGCCGCTTTCATCCCATACCCTTATTCCAAGCAGGAAATCCTCATGAAGATCAAATCCGTCCGCGCCCGCGTCTACGAGTGGACCGGCAAGACCGTGCCGCCGCAGGGCAATTTCTGCTCCAACGCCATGGATCTGCTGTATTCCAGGCAGGAAACCATGAGCACCTTCCGCTTCCACGGCTGGACCGTGGTCGAGGTGGAGACGGACGACGGCATCGTGGGCCTGGGCAATGTGGCGCTGGCGCCGCGCGTGGCCAAGGCCATCATCGACCAGTACCTGGCCCCGCTGGTGATCGGACAGGATCCCTGGGACTACGAGTACCTGTGGCAGCGCATGTACCGCTCGACCCACGCCTGGGGCCGCAAGGGCGTGACCATGGCCGCGATCTCGGCGGTGGACCTGGCCATCTGGGACATCCTGGGCAAGTCGGTGAACAAGCCCGTCTTCAAGCTGCTGGGCGGCCGCACCAAGGAAAAGATCCCGGTCTACTACTCCAAGCTCTACCGCACCGACCTGAAGGCCATGCAGGAAGAAGCCCAGACCTATCTGGATCAGGGTTTCACGGCCTTCAAGATGCGCTTCGGCTACGGTCCCGCGCACCTGCAGAAGGGCGTGTCGGAGAACCTGAAATCGGTGGCGGCGGTGCGCGAGGTGATCGGCTACGACACCGACCTGATGCTGGAGTGCTACATGGGCTGGAACCTGGAATACGCCAAACGCATCCTGCCCAAGCTGGAGAAGTTCGAACCGCGCTGGCTGGAAGAGCCCGTCATCGCCGACGACATCGACGGCTATGCGGAACTGAACCAGCTGACCTCGATCCCGATCTCCGGCGGCGAGCATGAATTCTCGCTCTACGGCTTCAAGCAGCTGCTGGACCGCAAGGCGGTGTCGGTGGTGCAGTACGACACCAACCGCGTGGGCGGCATCACGGCGGCGCACAAGATCAACGCGCTGTGCGAGGCCTACAGCGTGCCGGTGGTGCCGCATGCCGGCCAGATGCACAACTACCACCTGACCATGAGCACGCTGGCCTCGCCCATGAGCGAGTACTTCCCCATGTTCGACGTGGAGGTCGGCAACGAGCTGTTCTATTACATCTTCGACGGCGAGCCGGTAGCCAAGGAAGGTTTCATCGACCTGGACGACGACAAGCCCGGCCTGGGCCTGACGCTGAAGACGGAATACCTCAAAGACTTCAACATCATCGAGTAAACATGGCTACCTACCAGAACCCGCGCTACCGGGGCATATTCCCGGTCGTGCCCACCACCTTCACCGAATCCGGCGAGCTGGACCTGCCGAGCCAGAAGCGCGCGGTGGATTTCATGATCGACTCGGGCGTGGACGGCCTTTGCATCCTGGCCAACTTTTCCGAGCAGTTCGTGCTGTCCGACGACGAGCGCGAAATCCTGACTCGGACCATCCTGGAGCACGTCGCGGGCCGCGTGCCGGTCATCGTGACCACCACGCACTTCAGCACCCAGGTCTGCGCCGCGCGCAGCCGGCGCGCGCAGGCGCAGGGCGCCGCGATGCTGATGATCATGCCGCCGTACCACGGCGCGACGATCCGCGTGTCCGAGGAACAGGTGACGGGATTTTTCCAGCGCGTGTCCGACGCGGTGGACATCCCCATCATGATCCAGGATGCGCCGGTGGCAGGCACGCCGCTGTCGGCCGCGGCGCTGGCGCGGATGGCGCGCGAGATCGAGCACGTGGCCTACTTCAAGATCGAGACGGCGGGCGCGGCCTCCAAGCTGCGCGACCTGATCGCGCTGGGCGGCGCGGCCGTGGAGGGCCCCTGGGACGGCGAGGAAGCCATCACCCTGCTGCCCGACCTGGACGCCGGCGCGACGGGCTCCATGACCGGCGGCGGCTTCGCCGACGGCCTGCGCCCCATCATCGAGGCCCACCGCGCCGGCAAGCGGGACGAGGCCTATCGCCTGTACGAACGCTGGCTGCCCCTGATCAACTACGAAAACCGGCAGGGCGGCATCCTCAGCGCCAAGGCCTTGATGAAGGCCGGCGGCGTGATCGCCTGCGAAGCGCCGCGCCACCCGCTGCCGGCGATGCGCGAGGAGGTCCGCCAGGGCTTGCTCGAGACCGCAAGGCGCCTGGATCCGCTGGTCCTGCGCTGGGGGCGCTGAGCAGGGATTGATCAGCCCGCCAAACACACTGTTCCGTCACGCTGAACAAGCCTGTCACGCTTGACGGTTAAAATCCCTGGCTATCCATCCAGTCGGGGGCGCGAGTGCAGCCGGTCATTTCAGTTCAGGATCTATCCAAACGGTACGCATCTGGGTTCCAGGCGCTCAAGAGCGTGAACCTGGATATCCAGCGCGGCGAGATCTTCGCGCTGCTGGGTCCCAACGGCGCGGGCAAGACGACGCTGATCAGCATCATCTGCGGCATCGTCAATCCCACCGCCGGCCGCGTGCTGGCCGACGGCCACGACATCCTCACGGAGTTCCGCGCGGCCCGCGCCAAGATCGGCCTGGTGCCGCAGGAAATCTCCACCGACGCGTTCGAGAGCGTCTGGAACACCGTCAACTTCAGCCGCGGCCTGTTCGGCAAGCCGACCGACCACGCCTATATCGAGAAGGTGCTGCGCGACCTGTCCCTGTGGGACAAGAAGGACAGCCGCATCATGGCGCTGTCCGGCGGCATGAAGCGCCGCGTCATGATCGCCAAGGCGCTGTCGCACGAACCCGCCATCCTGTTCCTGGACGAGCCCACCGCCGGCGTGGACGTCGAATTGCGGCGCGGCATGTGGGAAATGGTTCGGCGGCTGCGCGAAAGCGGCGTCACCATCATCCTCACCACCCATTACATCGAGGAAGCCCAGGAAATGGCCGACCGCATCGGCGTGATCCGCAAGGGCGAGATCATCCTGGTCGAAGAAAAGCACGCGCTGATGGCCAAGCTGGGCAAGCGCCAGCTGGCGCTGACCCTGAAGGCGCCGCTGCCCGGCATCCCCACGGCGCTGGACGCCTTCCAGCTGGAACTCTCCGACAACGGCCACAAGCTGGTCTACACCTACGACAACCAGGGCGGCGGGGAAATCTCCCGGTTGCTGCATGAGCTCTCGCGGCTGGAGATCGAATTCACCGACCTGAATTCGTCGGAAAGCTCGCTTGAGGATATCTTTGTCAGCCTGGTGCACGGTCAATCATGAACTTCTACGCCATCCGCGCTATCTACCTGTTTGAAATGGCCCGCGCGTGGCGCACGCTGATGCAGAGCGTGCTGTCGCCCGTGATCTCCACCTCGCTCTATTTCGTGGTGTTCGGTTCCGCCATCGGCTCGCACATGGTCGAGATCGACGGCGTGAGCTACGGCGCCTTCATCGTGCCCGGCATGATCATGCTGTCGCTGCTGACGCAAAGCATCGCCAACGCGTCCTTCGGCATCTACATGCCGCGGTTCTCGGGGACCATCTACGAAATCCACTCGGCGCCCATCTCCTACGTGGAGATCGTCATGGGCTATGTCGGCGCCGCCGCCAGCAAGTCCATCATCCTGGGGCTCATCATGCTGGCCACGGCGCGCCTCTTCGTATCGTTCGAGGTTGCGCATCCGTTCTGGATGCTGGGCTTCCTGGTGCTCACGGCCGTGACCTTCAGCCTGTTCGGCTTCATCATCGGCATCTGGGCCGACGGCTTCGAAAAGTTGCAGATCATCCCGCTGATGATCATCACGCCGTTGACCTTCCTGGGCGGCACCTTCTATTCCATCAAGATGCTGCCGCCGTTTTGGCAGACCGCCACCCTGTTCAACCCGGTGGTGTATCTGGTCAGCGGCTTTCGCTGGGCCTTCTATGGCGTGGCGGACGTCAGCGTCGGCGTCAGCCTGGGCATGACGCTGGCGTTCCTGCTCGCCTGCCTGATCGGCGTGCGCTGGATCTTCAAGACCGGCTACCGGCTGAAGACCTGAGCCCGTCCGGCGCAGGCAGGCGCCGGACGAGAGCAGGGCCTCAGGATTGCGCCGTCGTCGGCGCGCGGCGGGCCAGGCCGCCGTAGGCGTCGAGCAGCCGCTCGCGCCAGGCATGGACCGGATCGTCCTGGGCCAGCAGTTCCAGCGTGCTGGTGCAGCGCGCCCACATGAACATGCCGAACACCGCATAGTCGGCATAGGCCGGCTGTCCGCCAGCCAGATAGGGCTGCTTGCCCAGCATTTGCCGCAGGGGCAGCAGCGCCGCGCGCAGCGCGGCGGTCTGGTCTTCATAGCCCGCGGGCAGGTCTTCCAGCCTGCCGAAGCGCTTTTCCCGCGTGGCGCGGAAATAGTCCCGGTCTTTTTCATGGATCAGGCCGTGGATGCTGGGCAGCAGCAGCCGCGCCAGCGTGGGCACCAGGGTGGTGTCCGACCAGGAATTCACGAACAAGCTCAGCGCGCGGCCGCTGGCGCCGCCGAACAACGAGGGCCGCTCGGGAAAGGTGTCTTCCAGGTAGCAGGCGATCTGCCAGGAATCGCTGACGACATGGTCGCCGTGCACCAGCACCGGCACCAGCTTCTGGCCGGAGAAGTCTATGGCTTCCTTTTCGGTGAAGCGCCAGGGCACGGTCGTAGCGGCCAGGCCCTTGTGGGCCAGGGCCATGTGGGTCTTCCAGCAATGCGGGCTGAAGCGCAGCGAGGCGTCGGCGCCCGCCAGGTCATAGAGAGTGAGATCCGGGGTCAAGATACTGCGCTCCTTCTGCGTGTCGGTGAGGGAAACCGGAAACAGGATAACCGGTAGCGCAGGACCCATGGCGGCGGGGGACGGCCCCGCGCCTTAACCGCCCGGTGGATCAGCCTGGCGCGAGTTCGGCGCTGGCTGCGCCATGGCTTTGCGCCAGCACGCGTTGGAACAGGCCGGCGGCCTCGTCCCGGCCAAGATCGAGGCCAAAACGCACGCGCAGGCAATCCGCCCAGGTGGCGGCATCGGCATAGCGATGTTTCTGCAGGTCGCCGGCGTTGTCGCGGCGGGTGTAGGTGTCGTTCACCATCAGTTCGCGGGCACCGGGCTGGGTGCGGCTGACCAGCAGGCTGTTCAGAAAGACGGACTGGGGATGCGTCGAGGTGTACCAGTTGCCGATTTCGAAATCCACATCCGCCGCGGGCTCCAGCGTAAAGCGATACACGGTCTGCCAGCCGCTCAAGGTCTGGAACTCCAGGCTCAGCTCGCCTGCGGCCTGGGCGACGCGGAAAGTGCCGTGGGGCGTGGCTTGGGGAATGTCAGGCAGGAATTCCAGGGGAGCGGTCTGCGTGGTGGAGCCGAAGGCCACGTCGACGAACCAGCTGCGGCCCTCCAGTTCCACGCGCAATAGCATGTGGGTCAGTCCCGTATGGATTTCCGCCGGCACTTGCCAGCGCACCCGTGCGATCAGCGGGGTGACATGAAAGCCCATCTGCCGCAGCACCGCGAGCAGCAGCGTGTTGTGCTCGAAGCAGTATCCGCCGCGCCGTTGCGTGAACATCTTTTCGGCGATGGCCTCCAGGTCCAGCGCAACGCTGCGGCCAGAGTACGGCGCCAGGTTTTCAAACGGGATGGCTTGCGGATGCAGCAGATGGAGCTGCCGCAAGACGTCGAGCGTGGGCTCGGCAGGGCCGCGATAGGCGATGCGGCCAAAATAGCGGGTCAGGAACGCTGGGTCTGGAGTTGCGGTCATTCAAGCTCACCAAGAGTGCGGCCCAGCAATTGGCCGGGCCAGCCATTCACGTCGAAGGCGGAAATCCGTCGGTAGCCGCAGGATTCGTAAAAGCGCGCCAGGGCGCCGTTGCCGCCGCCATAGCAGTCCACGCGCAAGCGGTCCACGCCCGCGGCGCGCGCCTGGTCATCGGCAAAGGCCAGCAAGCGCCGGCCGAGGCCGCGCGCGCGCTCGTCGCGCGAGGCGACCAGCAGTCGCACGTAGATTTCCGGCGCGGTCGCCGCAGGCACATAAGGCATGGATGCGCCCAACACCAGAGCGCCGTGGATGTCGCCTTCCGGGTCCTCGGCGACCCAGGCGCCGGGCAGCGCGCAGGCTTCGGTCACGCCCGCGATGCGCTTGGGCAGGGTGGACCAGGGCTCGCTGCCCCATTGCCCCTCGTTGCCCATGCTCACGAACCAGGCTATCACCCCGTCGAAGATCCGCAGCACCGCGGGAGCATCCTCCACGCTCGCGCGGCGGATCGTCAGCTCGTTGGTTTCTTTTTCCTTCAAGGTCACCACTCCTCCCGGTCTGCATTGCTCAGGGTATCCCGACAGGCTTCATCATAGATGCGACCGCCTGCAGTGTCAGTCAGGCCCACACCAGCCTGAGCGCTGCCGCCGACAGATAGAGGCCGCAGCCGAACACGGCATGCGTCGCCAGGCTGCGCAGGCGATTCCTCCAGGGCGTGGGTGTGCGCGACGCGGCAATCCCCGCGCCCATGGCGGGCTGCATGACGAAGAAAGGCATGACGACCGTCGCCAGGCCCACCGCCAGGGCGGGCAGCCATGTGGGATCGCGCAGCCATGCCGGGCCCTGGATGCCGACCAGCAGCGCGGCGAAGGCCAGGCCGACGGCGTAGTGGATCGTCCAACCCAGCGGCGACTCGCCTGGTATGGGCTCGGCCCGGCCGATGTTGGTGTGCGAGACCTTGCCTCGGCACAGGTGGCCGGCCCACCGGCCAACCAACGCGTAGCCCAGCGTGGGCATGCCCAGCGCTTTCTGGACCATGCCCCACAGGTCCATCACGACCGTCGCGCCGATCCCGATCAAAACCACTCTTGCCGCCAATTCCGTCGATTCCATGTCCTGTCCTTCCATTGATGACTGCATCTTTTGCAGGCATGATAGAAGTTGAAGTCAACTTTAAGTCAAGGAGGGGGCCATGGATATTTCGGAAGTCGCCCGGCGCACGGGCCTGCCGGCCTCCACGCTGCGGTTCTATGAAAACAGGGGCTTGATCACGGCGGTCAGCGCCGCCGGCGAGCGCCGGCGCTTTGCGCCCGGCGTGCTGGATCAACTGGCGCTGATCGCGCTGGGGCAGGCCGGCGGCCTGTCGCTGGACGAGATCCAGGCCATGCTCTCGCCCGAGGGTGGGCTGCGGGTGGACAGGCAGTTGCTGCTGGACAAGGCCGACGGCATAGACGCGACCATCAAGCGCCTGCGGGCCATGAGCCAGGGCTTGCGCCATGCCGCGGTATGTCCCGCCGCCAACCATGCGCAATGCCCGACTTTCCAGCGCCTGCTGAAGGCGGCTGCGGGCAGGGTGAAGCAAGGCAGAACGGCGACGGCCGCCGTGAAGCAAAAAAACGCCATCCGCCCTTAAACGGGGGGATGGCGCCAAGACTAACTCTCGGAGAGCCTTACCTTACTGCGCTACTTCGCGGCGGGGGCGCCCTTGCCCATGCTCATCAAACGTTGCTTGAGCTGCGGGTCCTGCTGTATGGCCTGGCCGATGCCGTTGAATTCGTCGACGCTCAGGCCGTCGGCCTGAACCAGCTTGACCATCTTGGCGTCGGCTTCCTCGACGACCTTCTGCTTGGCGGCATCCGTCTTGGCGGCGTCGACCTTGGGGCGGTACTCGTCGACGACGCCGGAAATCTTCTGCGATGCCGAGGCGAAACGTTGCAATTGCTGGTCGGTCGGCTGGATCGCGGGCGGGGGCGCCATGCGCGGTTGAGCCTGGGCCTGGCCTTGCGGCTGGCTGGCTTGCTGCGCAAGGGCGGGAGCACCGGACAGCGCCGTCGCCAGCACGGCGGCGGACAGGAATGCATAAGTGGAACGCTGCATGAAACCTCCTTGTTCCGGTTGAATGTGGGGCCATGATGACGACCCTGCCGGTGCGCGGGCAAGTTTCGCGATGTGTTTTCCTGTGTCGGCAGGCCACGGGATCGGTGCGCGCCTCGGGAGGGAGCCCCCCGGGGCGCGTCGGAAACGTTTTGCGCGGTTTCGTAGTCGCTGCTGGCCGCGATGTTTCCTTAAATTTATGCGGGACGGGTCTACACGATCAGCATGCTCAGCATCACCAGCGCCAGCAGCAGCACGTAGACGCGGGCGTGCAGGCGGTCCGGGATGCGCGGGATCAGCGGCGCGGCAAGGCGGATGCCGGCCAGCGAGCCCAACGCCAGCGCGGCGAAGGCCAGCAGGTCCACATAGCCCACGATCCAGGGCGCCAGCGGTTCGGCCAGGCCGCCGGCCGCGGTCATGTAGGCCAGCGTTCCCACCACCGCCACCGGCAGCGTCAGCGGGTTGGCCATGGCCGCCGCCTTGGCCATGGGCAGGCCGCGACGGCGCAGCAGCGGCACGGTCATGACGCTGCCGCCCACGCCCAGGAAGGCCGCGACCGCGCCGATGATCACGCCGCCGCCGACCAGGACGCCGCGGTCCAGGGGCCGGGGATGCGCGTCCTCCTGGGCCATGAAACCCTGGCGCAACAGGCAGTCCAGGATGGTCACGCCCAGGTAGGCGATGAAGGCATAGCGCATGAAGTCGCCGCTGGCGCGGGTGGCGGCCAGCGCGCCCAGCGCCGCTCCCGCCGCGATGAAGCCGGCCAGGGGCCAGACGTAGGCGCGCAGGATATTGCCGGCGCGCTGGTGCTTGCGCGTGGCCGCCACCGAATTCACGATCATGACGCAGGTGGACGTGGCCACCGCGATGTGCATGGCCGCCAGGCCGATGGCGTCTTGCGCGCCGTGCGCGGCGGTCAACACCGCGTACAGCACAGGCACCACGACAAAGCCGCCGCCAAAGCCGAACAGCACGGTCGTCACGCCGCTCAAACCGCCGAACAGGGCCAGAACCAGATAAAGCATTGCTGCGTCCTTCCAGGGGAAAACGCCACGATACGGCGGCCGGTCGTGGCCTGCTTTCGAGGATGAGACAATAATGTTCGAGTTTCGGCCAATCCACGTGCCTCCGCGCCGAGGGCTCCGCAAGACCATGCGCAATACCCACATCGACCGCTACGACCACCTGGACCGCGCCGTCGTCGCCATCGGCAACGACTATCCGCCCGGCCGGCTGCTGCCCGCCCATGCGCACCGCCGGGCCCAACTGCTGTATGGCGCCACCGGCGTCATGCACGTGGTCACGCGCGACGGCAACTGGGTGGTGCCGCCGCAGCGCGCGGTGTGGATCCCGGCGGGCGTGGCGCATCAGGTCCGCATGCTGGGCGTCAGCACGCGCAGCGCCTATATCGAACCGGGGGCGGCGCGCGCCGACCGGGACGCCTGCGAGGTGATCGAGGTGTCGCCGCTGTTGCGCCAACTGCTGCTGGACGCGGTGGACATGCCGGCGGCCTACGATGAAGCAGGGCGCGACGGCGCGCTGGCGGCCTTGCTGCTGCACGAGGTCGAGCGCGCGCCGGTGCTGCCGCTGCATATCCCGTTGCCGCGCGACAGGCGCCTGGCGCCCTTGTGCAAGGCCTTCATCGCCGCGCCCGACGCGCGCGCCGCGCCGCAAGCCTGGGCCGGGCGCCTGCACATGAGCCCGCGCACGTTCAGCCGCCATTTCCGCCAGCAGACGGGCATGGCGTTTTCGGAATGGCGCCAGCGCGCCTGCGTGGTGCTGGCCTTGTCGCGGCTGGCCTCGGGCGACTCGGTGACCGCCATCGCGCTGGATTTCGGCTACCAGAGTCCGGCGGCGTTCTCCACGATGTTCCGGCGGGTGCTGGGCCGCCCGCCCACGGAGTACCTGCGTGAGGGCTGAAGGCAATTGGTACTATGCCGGCTCCCGTGGCGGCCCCTTCGGGTCGCCGGGTTACGCCATTCCATGACCATTACGCATACGCCGCTATCCATCGGCATCGCCGGCGCGGGCAGCGCCGGACTGGCCGCCGCGCTGGCGCTGGCGCAAGCCGGCCATCAGGTGCGCGTCTTCGAAAAGCACCAGGGTTTCACCACGCTGGGCGCGGGACTGCTGCTGCAGCCGCCCGGCGTGCGCGCGCTGGCGGCGCTGGGCGTGGACGTCGCGGCGCTGAACGTGGGCGCGCCGATCGACCGCTTGCTGGGCTTGTCGCATCGCGGCTGGCGGATCGTGGACATCGATTATGTCGGCGACGGCGCGCGGGCGGTGACGCGGGCAGCGCTGGGCGGCGTGCTGTTCGAGGCCGCGCGGCGCGCGGGCGTCGAGTTCACGTTCGGCTGCCCGGTCACGACGCTCGCGACCCGCGAGGGCAGGGCGCACGTGACGCACGGCGCGGACGAGGCCCGGGCCGAGTCCAGTTTCGATGTGTTCGTGGTGGCCGATGGCGCTGCCTCCGCGCTGCGCGAGCAGGTCGGGTTGGCTGCCAGTTCGCGCGTCTATGCCTGGGGCGCGTTGTGGGGCCAGTTCTGGACGCCCGGCTGGAGCGGCGCGACGCAACTGCTGCAGCGGTTTCGCGGCACCCGCGAGATGATGGGCCTGCTGCCCACCGAGATCGGTCCGCAAGGCGTGCGCCTGTCGCTGTTCTGGAGCATCCGCCACGATGCCTTGCCAGCCTGGCGCGCGGCGCCCATCGGCGCCTGGAAGGATCGCATGCTTTCCCTGTGGCCCGAGGCTGCGCCGGTGGTCGATCAGATTTCGCGGCACGAGGACCTGGCGGTCGCAACCTATCGGCACACCTGGCCGCGCGGCTTGGCGGCGGGCCCGTATTGCGCCGTGGGCGACGCGGGCCATGCGATGAGCCCGCAGCTGGGCTTGGGAACGACGCTGGCGGTGCTGGATGCGTTGGCGCTGGCACAGGCCCTGGGGCAGCATGGCGCCGCAGCGGGGCCGGCGCGCTATGCCCGCAGCCGGCTGCTGCCTTCGCGCCTGTACCAGACGCTCAGCCGCGCGCTGACACCCTGTTTCCAGGCCTCGGGGCCGGGGCTGTGGCGCGATCTGGCGTTCGGCGGCGGGCTGCTCGTGCCCGGCGTGAAACCGCTGATGAAGCGCGGCCTGCTGGCCATGCCGCAGCCCAAGGACCCGCGCCGCGGCTGAGCCGCCTTGCGGCGGCCTTCAGGCCGCGTACCAGAGCACGGCGAAGAAGTGGCACACCGTGCCGGCGAGCACGAACAGATGCCAGATGAAGTGGCTGTAGCGCCAGCGGTTGTCCAGCACGAAGAACACCACGCCGCCGGTGTAGGCCAGTCCGCCCGCCACCAGCCACCACAGGCCGCCCGTGGGCACGCGCTCGATCAGCGGATTGACCGCGATGATCACCAGCCAGCCCATCGCCAGGTACAGGCCCGTGGAGATGGCCGGGCGGTTGAGCCGCTTGCTGGCTTTCAGCCCCACGCCCAGCAGGGCCATGCCCCAGACCAGGCCGAACAGGGTCCAACCCCAAGGCCCGCGCAGGGCGCCCAATGCGAAGGGCGTGTAGGTGCCCGCGATCAGCAGATAGATGGCGGAATGGTCCAGCA
>JALDYL010000192.1:0-8651 GCA_032153965.1 Achromobacter sp.
TGATCAACCGCCAGATCTTCGTGCAAGCCGCCGAATCCAGCGGCATCGCCAAGCAGGCCGACGTCCAGACCGAAGTCGAACTGGCCCGCCAAGGCATCCTGGTCCGCGCCCTGATGGCCGACTACCTGGCCAAGCACCCGGTGTCCGACGCCAAGGTCACGGCCGAGTACGAGAAGATCAAGAAGGAACAGGCCGGCAAGATGGAATACAAGGTCCGCCACATCCTCGTCGAAGACGAGAAGACGGCGAACGACCTGCTGGCCCAGATCAAGAGCAACAAGAGCAAGTTCAACGACCTGGCCAAGAAGAACTCCAAGGACCCCGGCAGCGCCGAAAAGGGTGGCGATCTGGGTTGGGCTCCCCCGACCAACTACGTCCAGCCGTTCGCGCAAGCCGTGACGCAGCTGAAGAAGGGCGAACTGGTCGACAAGCCGGTGCAGACCCAGTTCGGCTGGCACATCATCATGGTCGACGACACCCGTCCGGTGGAATTCCCGCCGCTCGACCAGGTGCGCCCGCAACTGGAAGAAATGCTGCGCCAGCAAACCCTGGCCGACTACCAGAAGGAACTGCGCGAAAAGGCCAAGATCCAGTAAGCCTTGCCGCACAGATGAAAAATGCCCGCGCAAGCGGGCATTTTTTTCGCCTGGGTTTATCGGCGCCGGGGTGGCGCCCCCCCCTTCAAGCCAGCGCCTGCCGCAGATGGGCATCCCAGAGACGGCCTTCGAGCAGCGGCGACAGATGGCCGTAGCGCCCGGCCACGCGGGTCTGGACGATGTGGGCGGGATACGGGATCCGCGCCGCCGCGCCCGGATCGTCGGGCGCAAAGAGCTCGTCCGATGCGCAACGCAGCCAGCGCACGGGCGTGGCGGTTTCCAGCAGCGCGTCGCGCGCATCATAACGACAGGCGGATGACCTCAGCGCCGCCATGGACCACGCTGAAAAGCGCGCCGCCCAGGCCTGGGCCTCGGTCCGCAAGCGCTGCTCCACGGCAGATTCGCCGCTGTCGGCCAGCCACTGGGCATAGCCATAGCGGCGCAAGGTCGCGCAGCGCAGCTCAAGCCATGCGCTCCAGGCGTCCGCATCGCCCGCATCGAGAGCGGCAGCGATCCGGCGCATGCGCTGCGCATCCGCCATGCTGCCGCCGCCGCGCGGCGCCGAGGCCAGCGCCACCACCCGCCCGACGGGCAGCGACGCGGCCACCGCCCACTGGAAGGCCTGGTAGCCGCCGTAGGAATAACCCACCACCGCATCCAGACGCTCGACCCCGATCGCGCGCAGCCATTCCCCCTGCAGGCGCACGCCATCGGCGATCGAAAAGTCGGGAAACGCGCTGGCCGGGGCCCCGGCCGGCGCGCTGCTGCCGAAGCAGGAACCCAGCGCATTGGGCGCCAGCACGCAGGTGTCGCGCGTGTCCAGCGCCGCTCCCGGCCCCAGCCAGGGACTGGCCCAACCAGCGTCGGGATGGACCTCCCCCTCGTCCGGCCGCAGGGCCTGGTGGCTGCCGGATATGCCGTGCAGCAGCAACACCACGGCGCGAGCGCGGTCCGGCGGCGGGCCGTAGCGGGCCCAGGCCAGCCGGGCCGGCGCCAGCGCGCCGCCGCCGTCCAGCGGCAAGGCTGCCAGCTGCGTCACGCCGGCGGCACGATCCGTGGGCTGATGGGCGGCCATCGGCGCCTCCTAGACCGGACGCTCGCCCATGACCGTGGTGCGGTAGATCGTGCGCCGCATGCTGGCCGGCAGTTCGCGGGTGGTGGCCTTGTGCATCACGCAGCGGTTGTCCCACATGACCACGTCGCCCGGCTCCCATTGCAGCGCGTACTGGTATTGCTCCTGCGTGCAATGCGTGAACAGGCGGTCCAGCAATTCCTGGCTGTCCGCTTCGCCCCAGCCGGACACCTCGGCCGTCATGCCGGGATGCACGTACAGCGCCTTGCGGCCCGTCTCGGGATGGGTGCGCACGATGGGGTGTTCCACGTCCGGCGTACCGGCCAGCTGGCTGGCGTCCATCTTCACCTGGGTGCCTTCATCCGCCTTGGTGTTCTTGCGCCGGTACCGGTGCACTGCCCGCAGTCCGGCTAGCTGGGATTGGACGGCGCCGTCCAGTTCCTCGTAGGCCTGGTACATGTTGACGAACAAGGTGTTGCCGCCTTCCGGCGGAATCAGCTGCGCATTCAGGATGGTGGCCTTGGCAGGACATTCGCGGAAGGCGAAATCCGAATGCCAGTACGATCCGCCGTCGGCGATGCCCGCCGGCACGCCGTTCTTGACCTCGTTGGACAGCACGAATATCTCGGGATACTCGGGATGGTTGTACTGGGCCAGCACGTGGATATCCAGCTCGCCCAGGCGGCGGCTGAAGCGTAGCTGGCCCTCGGGCGAGAGGCTCTGGTTCTTGAAGACCAGCAGTTGGTGGCGCAGGAACAGCGCGTTCACGTCTGCGAACGCCGCGTCGTCGAGGGTTTCCAGATCCACGCCATGCACGGCCGCGCCGATCAGCGGGCTCAGGGGTATCGCTCTCATCATCAGGCTCCAGCAGAGGTTCAGGGAAGACGGTGCACGCGGGCCTCGGTGCGCACCAGCGGCTCGGCGCCGTGCTCTCCGATCAGCACCGGGTACTCCAGCCGCATGCCGCCCACGCCCGGGCGGTACAGGTGCGTGCCCAACGCCACCACCATGCCGGGCGTCACCACGTCGCGGCTGCGCAGGTTGATGAAGGGCCGGGTGCGCGCGCAGGTGCCCAGGCCGTGGCCGAACAGCGGCAGGCCGAACTCGCTCAGACCGTGCTTTTCGAACACTGCAATGCCGCGGCTGGCGCACTCCGCTATCGGCCGGCCGGGCGTCAGCGATGCCAGCATGGTCTGCACGGTCTCTTCCCAGCAGTCGATCAGCTTGCTCTGGACGGCGTCCGGCTTGCCCAGGAACACCGGCAAGGCGGTGTCCGCCATGTAGAGATCCAGCAAGGGGTGCAGGTCCAGGATCACGAATTCATTCTGGCGGATGGCGCGATCCGTCGCCTGCTGGGTGACGCCGCGCAGGAATCCGGTGCGCTCGCCCGCGCCGACCTCGGTGCCGCCCGTCACGGCCCAGGACCAGGTGCTGCCGCGCTGCCGGATCGCGCGCTCGATTTCGCCGGCGATCTCGTTCTCGGTCGCCCCAGCCCGCACCGCGTTCATGCCCTGCTCGAAGCCGTAGTCCGACACTTCTGCCGCATGGCGCAGGCGCTCGATCTCGGCGGCATCCTTGATCAGCATAACATCGTCGATCACGTCCACGCCGTTGGCGAAACGGATGTCCGGCAGATGGCTGGTCAGGTCGAAGTATTCGGCTGCGGTCAGCATGCCCGGCGCCACCTGCGCGGCTCCGGGATGCGACAGGTCCAGCGCGACCTTGCCCCGCGTCAGCCCGTGATGCTCCAGGCGCTGGCGTATCAATTGCGGAAAGTCGGAAAACTCGAATTCGTACATCTCCATTTCATGGCCTTCCGCCCGCACCCGGGAGGCGTCCATGGCCCAGTAGATGAATTCGCAATGCCCGTCCGCCGTGACCAGCACGGCGCCGCGCCACGGCATGAACGCGCCGCTCAGGTAGTGCAGCGCGCCCTGGCGGGTGCCCAGGTAGGCGTCAAAGCCGAGTTCGCGCGCGTGCTGGGCAACGCGCTTGCGGCGGGCCTGAAAATCGATGGACTGCATGTGTCACTCCTCTTTGGGGATTCAGGAAACCGATGCGCCGGAGGCCTTGACCACGGGCGCCCATTTCTCGGTTTCGTCGGCGGTGAAGCGGGCAAAGTCGTCGGGCTTGCTGGCCACCGGGTCGGCGGCCTGCGACACCAGTTGCTCGCGCACGCGGGGATCGGCCAGCGCCCGGGCGATTTCCTGCTGCAGGCGTTCGACGATGGGACGCGGCGTGCCGGCGGGCGCGAACACGCCGATCCAGGACGTCATGGCATAGCCAGGCAGGGTTTCGGCCACGGTCGGCACGTCGGGCGCGGCCGGGGAACGCTCCGGACCGGTCACGGCGATGGCGCGCAGCTTGCCGGCCTTGATCAGGGGCTGGGCGATGACCAGGCTGTCGAAGGCCAGGTCGGCCTGTCCGCCGATCACGTCCGTCAGCGCAGGCAGGCTGCCCTTGTAGGGAATGTGCTGCATCTGCACGCCGGCCATCTCGTTGAAAAGCTCGCCGGACATGTGCATGGAAGTGCCGCTGCCGCCCGAGGCACGATTGAGCTTGCCCGGGTTCGCCTTGGCGTAGGCGATGAGGTCAGCCACCGAGTGGATCGGCAGCTTGGGATTGACCACCACCACCAGCGGATACGACACGACCTGCGTCACCGCCGTGAAGTCCTTCAAGGGTTGGAACGGCATGGACTTGTACAGGGTCTGGTTGATGGCGTTGGTGCCTATCGTGCCCATCAGGATGGTGTAGCCGTCCGGGGCCGACTTGGCCACGGCGTCCGCGCCGATATTGCCGCCCGCCCCGGGCTTGGCCTCGACGATGACCGACACGCCCATGCTTTGCGTCATGCGTTCGGCCAGCAGCCGGGTGACGATTTCCGTAGGTCCGCCGGCCGCGGCGGGCACGACGAAGCGGATGGGTTTGCTGGGGTAGGCCTCGGCCGCGCTGGCGGCGGGACTGGCCGCCATCCCCGCCGCCAGGGCGCATGCGCCCAAGGCGCGTAATAGTCTCCTGCACATGGCATGTCTCCGTTGTTGCGGGCCGTACCGGGCGGGTGCCCTGGCCGACCCATCTAATTAACGAACAATTGTTCGCTAATTGGCATTTTATGGAGATTGCCGCGGATGTCAAACTACAATCGAGCCTTCAACGACAAGACCGCCGATACATGGACACGACATTGCCGGAACCGAAAGAAAGGAAAGAGGAGTTTCTCGACAGCCTGGCCAATGGCCTGCAATTGCTGCAGATCTACGCCACCGGCGTGGCCAGCGTGACCGTGCAGGAAGCCGCGGAACAGTTGGACGTGACGCGCGCGGCGTCGCGGCGCATCCTGCTGACGCTGGAAAAGCTGGGCTATGTGCGCCAGGACGGCAGGGATTTCTCGCCCACGCCCAAGGTCATGGACCTGGGATATGCCTACTTCGCTTCGCTCAGCCTGCCCAAGCTGACCCGCGCGACCATGCGCGAAGTCGCGCAGACCGTGGGCGAAACCTGCTCATTGGGCGTGCTGGACCGGCAGCATGTCGTGTTCCTGGCGCGCGAGGAAGGTCCCAAACTGCTCAAGCTGGACCTGTCGGTGGGCAGCCGCCTGCCCGCCTATGCCCATTCCCTGGGCCGCACGCTGCTATCGACCCTGGATGACGAGGCGCTCGACGCGTATCTGGAAAGCGCGGACCTGAAGCGCCTGACGCCCTACACGACGGTGTCGCGCAGCGCCCTGCGCAAGCTGATCCGGCAGGTGCGCCAGGATGGCTACTGCATATCGGTCAGCGAATTGGTGGATGGTTTCGCGGGCGTGGCCGTGCCGCTGTACAACCACGAGGGCCGCGCGGTCGCGGGCCTGAGCGTCAGCATGGTGCTGGGATCCCGCGAGCCCGACGAATTGAAGCGCCAGCATCTGCCGGCCCTGCAGCGCGCAGCCGCCGCCATCCGCGACATGATGCCGCGCAGCACCATCTGATTGACGCTGGCGGCCGGGCGGCCTCAGCCGCCCTGCTCGCCCAGCAAGGCCTTCAGCCCGTCTTCGTCCAGCACCGCCACGCCCAGCTCCTGGGCCTTGGCGAGCTTGCTGCCGGAGTCCTCGCCGGCCACCAGATAGGCGGTCTTCTTGGACACCGAGCCGCTGACCTTGCCGCCGGCCGCCTGGATGCGCATCGAGGCTTCTTCGCGCGTCCAGTTGGGCAGCGTGCCGGTCAGCACGAACGTCTTGCCAGCCAGCGTGGTCGCTTGCGGCGCCGCCTCGGCCACGGGATTCACGCCCTGCGACTTCAGCTGTTCGATGACGTCGCGGTTGTGCTGCTCGGCGAAGAAGCGGCGGATCGATGCCGCCACCACCGGCCCCACATCGGGCACGGAGGACAGGGCTTCCTCGTCGGCGTCCATGATGGCGTCGATGCTGCCGAAATGGCGCGCCACGTCGCGCGCCGTGGTCTCGCCCACGTGGCGGATACCCAACGCGTACAGCAGGCGGTTCAAGGCCGGCGCGCGCGCCTTGTCGATGGCGACCACCAGATTGTCGGCGGACTTCTGGCCCATGCGGTCCAGCCCCACCAGCTCCAGCGGGCGCAGGCTGTACAGGTCGGCCAGGGTCTTGACCCGGCCGCTGTCGACCAGCTGGTCCACCAGCTTCTCGCCCAGGCCCTCGATGTCCAGCGCCTTGCGGCTGGCGGCGTGCCAAAGCGTCTGCTTGCGCTGCGCACCGCAGAACAGGCCGCCGGTGCAGCGCGCGATGGTCTCGTCTTCCAGGCGTTCGATGGCGGAGCCGCAGACCGGACAGGCCGTGGGCATGACGAATTCACGGGCGTCGTCCGGCCGCTTTTCCAGCACCGGGCCCAGCACTTCCGGGATCACGTCGCCCGCGCGGCGCACGATGACCGTGTCGCCGATGCGCACGTCCTTGCGCCGGATCTCGTCTTCGTTATGCAGCGTGGCGTTGGTGACGGTGACGCCGCCCACGAACACCGGCTTCAGGCGCGCCACCGGCGTGATGGCGCCGGTGCGGCCCACCTGCACCTCGATGTCGAGCAAGGTGGTGGTCGCTTCCTCGGCGGCGAACTTGTGCGCCAGCGCGAAGCGCGGCGCGCGCGCCACGAAGCCCAGCACCTTCTGCGCGGGCAGCGAATCCACCTTGTAGACCACGCCATCGATGTCGTAGGGCAAGTCGGGTCGCAGCGCGCCGACCTTGGCGTAGAAGGCCATCAGGCCCTCGGCGCCGCGGGCGCGGTGGTTGTGCATGACGTTGACGGGCAGGCCCAGCGAGGCCAGCCAGTCCAGCATGGCGCCGTGGGACTTTTCGGGCAACTGCGAAGCTTCGGCCGCGCCCGCCGACGCCTCGGCGAACAAGCCGCCCTGCGCGCCGGCCAGGCCCTGGACCTCGCCCCAGCCGTAGGCGAAGAAGCGCAGAGGCCGCTTTGCGGTAATGCGCGGATCCAGCTGGCGCAGGCTGCCCGCGGCCGCATTGCGCGGATTGACGAAGACTTTTTCGTCGCGCTTGGCCTGGGCCTGGTTCAATTTCTCGAAGTCGGCGCGGTTCATCAGGACTTCGCCGCGGACTTCCAGCACCTTGGGAAACGCGCCCTTGAGCTGCAGCGGGATCGCCTTGATGGTGCGGATGTTGGAGGTGACGTCTTCGCCCGTCTGGCCGTCGCCGCGGGTGGCGGCCTGCACCAGCCGGCCGTCCTCGTAGCGCAGGCTGATCGCCAGCCCGTCCAGCTTGAGCTCGCAGAAGTAGTCGGCTTCCTGCGCCGGACCCAGCAGGCCCGCGCCGCGCAGCGTGTCGGTGACGCGGCGGTCGAAGGCGGCCACGTCCTCTTCGTCGAAGGCGTTGCCCAGCGACAGCATGGGCACCACGTGGCGCACGCTGCCGAAGGCGGATACGGGCGCCGCGCCCACCCGCTGCGTGGGCGACTCGGGCGTCACCAGTTCCGGATGCTCGGCCTCCAGGGCCTGCAGTTCGCGCATCAGCCCGTCGTACTCGGCATCCGAGACGGACGGGTCGTCATAGACGTAGTAGCGGACGTTGTGCTGTTCGATTTCGGCGCGCAAGCGCGCCGCGGCCTGCGCCGCGTTTTCCCCGCCAGACGCGCCGCTCATTTAGGCAAACACCCTTAGGGCGCGCTCGCTGCCGGCGGGAAGGCCCGCTTGTTCAAGCTGGCCGAACAGCACCTGGAGACGCTCGTCGATGACCGTTTCCGATCCATCGGCCAGCGGCTTGCCCTGGTCGTCGACCAGGTCCGCGCGCAGGCGGGCGGCCAGGTCGCGGCCCACGTCGACCATGCGGCCGAAAGCGCGCTCGTCCGCCGGGCTGCAGGGCACGTCCAGCAGCAGGTACAGGCGTTCGATTCCGCCCATGCCGGCATCGAACGCCGCGCCGTCGCCGCGCGCCAGCGTGAACCGGGCCACGCCATTTTCCGCCGGCCAGGCCAGGCGGCTGCCGTCGGAGACGAAACCGAGGTCGCGCGCCACAGCCAGCACTTCGGCGGCGGGCTGGGCCGTGCCCAGCAACAGGGTCAGGCCGACCTGGGTATCCAGGGCGGCGCAGGTGTCGTCCAGGCGGGCGCCCTGCTCGAGCACGGCCTGTTGGTCCGGACCTTCGATGGTGGCGTCGAAGCGCTCGGCCATGTCCTGGGCGCGGGCCCAGGCCTGCGACCATTCGATGGCGGTCAGCGGACCGCTGCGGTTGGCCAGCAGCACGGCCAGCTGCATGGACGCATAGGACTCGCCGGCATGGACGCGCGCGCGGTGGCGGCGCTGGTCGGTTTCAGCGAACACGCGCATGGGCTTGCGGCCCACGTGGCGCAGGCTTTGCATGTAGGGCAGCAGGTCGGCGCCGCGCACGGCGTCGGCGAAGTTGATCTCGATGACCACCTCGCAGGCGGGATCGGGCTCTTCGGTATCGTCGGCATCGCTGCCCGGATCGACCGGGGCCGGCTGGCCAGGCTGGGCGCGAGGCGCCTCGCCGCCCATGCCGGGCT
>JALDYL010000193.1:0-8557 GCA_032153965.1 Achromobacter sp.
AGCCGCTGCGCCTGTTCTTCGCGGTGGGCAGCCACGTGCCCATGCACTGCACCGCTAGCGGCAAGCTGTTCCTGGCGTCCATGAACCGGCTGGAGCGCGGGCGGGTGCTGGCGCGCCTGCCGCTCACGCGCAACACGCCGCGCACGCTGACGGACCCGGCCAGGCTGGAAGAAGAACTCGAACGCCTGGCCGCGCGCGGCATCGGCATCGACAACGAGGAGTTCGTGCGCGGCATGAGCGCCGTGGCGGTGCCGGTGCGCGACGCGGACGACCGCGTGGTGGCGGCGGTGGCCTGCCATGCGCCGACGGCGCGTGTGATGCTGGACGATCTGCTGCGCGCGGTGCCGGTGCTGGAGCGCGCCGCGCGGGCCATGCACGACGTGCTGGCGCAGCACCGAACCGGCGCGACGTAACGGCCCGGCCCGCGGGTTTTCAATCGGGCGTGAACAGGTCCGGCGGCAGGCGCGCCACGGCGTCGTAGGTCAGCCGGATGTGGGCGGCCAGCAGTGCACAGGCGCGGTCCGCATCGCGCGCCAGCGTGGCGTCCAGGATGCCTTTGTGCTCGTCATCCAGGTCGCGCGCGATGGGCTTGCGCGTGACGGTCAGGCGGCGGTAGCGCTCGGCCTGCTGGTACAGGATGCCCAGGAAATGATGCAGCCAGCGCGAGGGACAGGCGCGGATCAGTTCGCGGTGGAACTCGCGGTTGCGCTGCTCCCACTCTTCAAAGCGGGTGTCGGGGTCGGCGGCCAGGCGTTGCTCGGCCTTGCTCAGGCGGTGGAAGGCGGCCAGCACCGCGCTTTCCCAGTCGTCGTCGCCCAGGGCGATGGACTGGCGCAGGGCCTGGGTTTCGAGCAGCACGCGGTTCTCGGTGATGTCGCGGAAGTCTTCCAGCGAAATCGGCGTGACGTGAAAGCCGCGCTGGCCTTGCGCGATGACCAGCGCGTCCGACACCAGCAGCGCCAGCGCTTCGCGCAGGGTGCCCGCGCCCACGCCGTAATCGTCCTTCAGGTGCTCGACCCGCAGCCGCGAGCCTGGCGGATGCACGCCCTGGATGATGTCGCGGCGCAGGTTGACATAGGCCGCGCCGACCAGGGTGTTGGCCGAGGCGGAATGGGCAAGCGGGGGGAGGGTGGCGCCGTCTGACATGGAGCTACTTTATCACTGCGCTCAAAAAATCTCGATAAAAATTATTGACGCCGAGATTTATGCTGCTTATCGTAGAAAAAAGGCGTCGCGATCACGATCGGCACTCAGCCGGCGGCAGACGCGCCAGGAGACTAGCAGTGACACGGCTACACGACGTCCGGCACGCCCGGCTGCGCACCCGCAATCTGTCCGAAACGCCCGCCCGCCGGCCTATGCTGCGGTCGGTGTTGCGCCATATTGCGGCCTGCGCCGCCGCCTTGACCGCGTTGGCCGCCAGCCCCGTGGCCAGCGCCGACAACTGGCCGTCGCGGCCCGTGACCATCCTGGTCAACGGCGGCCCCGGCAGCCTGCCGGACCTGTTCGCCCGGCCCCTGGCCGAGCGCCTGCACCACGCCCTGGGCCAGCCCGTGGTGGTCGAAAACAAGCCCGGCGCAGGCGGCATGCTGGCGATGCAGCAGCTCAAGTCCGCGCCGGCCGACGGCCACACGCTGGCCCTGGTCACCAACGCCCACCTGGTGTGGAACCCGTATATCTTCCCGGCCCTGACCTACGATCCGGCGCGCGACCTGCAGCCGGTCAGCCCGCTGGCGGTCATCCCCATGGCGCTCACGGTCAATGACAAGCTGCAGGCCAAGTCCCTGGACCAGTTGCTGGCGCTGGCGCGCCAGAAGCCTGGCCGGCTGAACTACGCGTCCTCGGGCAATGGCAGCCCGCCCCACGTGCTGTTCGAGATGCTGCGCGAACAGGCCGGCGTCGACATCCTGCACGTACCGTTCAAGACCGGCACCGGCGCGCTGAATTCGGTACTGGCAGGCGACACGGAAATCTACTTCGCCGGCACCGCCCTGGTTGAGCCCATGGTTAAGGAAGGCCGCCTGCGCGTGCTGGCCATGAGCGAAACCGTGCCCGATGCGGCCTTCGGCAAGGCGCCGACGCTGGCGGCCAGCCATTTCACGGGCTTCGAGGGCGCGGTGTGGCTGGGCGTGGCGGCGCGCGCCGGCACGCCGGACGCCATCGTGCAACGGCTCAACGAAGAAATCGGCCGCGCGCAGCAGGACGGCGCGCTCAAGCAGATGTACGCCAGCCACGGCTCCTTGCCGTACCATCTGGCGGCGGCGGCCTTCGCCCAGCGCGTCGCAGCCGAGCGGGACACTTCCGGTCCCGTGCTGCGCAAGCTGGGCATCAAGCCCGATTGAACTTCCTACTTCCAACCCTGGTATTCGGGGCTCCGCTTGCGGGGCCCGCAGCATCTTATGAACCTGATCGAAGAGATTGTTGAAAACTCCCCGTCCATCCGCGACATCCGCAGGGATATCCATGCGCATCCGGAACTGGCGTTCGAAGAGAACCGCACCTCCGACCTGGTGGCCCAGCTGCTGGAAAGCTGGGACATCCCGGTGCATCGCGGCTTTGGCAAGACCGGCCTGGTGGGCGTGATCCGCAACGGCGACTCCGGGCGCACGCTGGGCCTGCGCGCCGACATGGACGCGCTGCCCATGCACGAGGTCAACCAGTTCAGCCACGCCAGCAAGCACCCCGGCGTCATGCACGCCTGCGGCCACGACGGCCATACCGCCATGCTGCTGGGCGCGGCCCAGCATCTGGCGCACCATCGCAACTTCGACGGCACGGTGTACCTGATCTTCCAGCCGGCCGAAGAGCGCGGCGGCGGCGCGCGCGAGATGATGCGCGACGGCCTGTTCGAGAAATTCCCCATGGAAGCGGTGTTCGGCATGCACAACATGCCCGGCATTCCGGTGGGCTGCTTTGCCTCGTCGGCGGGGCCGGTGCTGGCGTCCAACAGCGAATTCCACGTGACCATCCGCGGCAAGGGCGGCCACGCGGCCATGCCGCATCTGGCCATCGATCCCATTCCTGCGGCGGCCCAGATGATCGAGGCCTTCCAGACCATCATCAGCCGCAACAAGAAACCGCTGGAGACGGCGGTCATCTCGGTCACCACGGTGCAGGCGGGCGGGGTGGTCAACGTCATCCCCGACACCTGCGAACTGCGCGGCACGGTGCGCGCCTATACCCGCGAAACCCTGGACCTGATCGAGCGCCGCATGAGCGAGATCGCGCAGCACGTGGCCGGCATGTTCGGCGCGCAATGTGAATTCGTCTTCACGCGGCACTATCCGTCGACCATCAACCACGAAGCCGAGACCGCCTTCATGCGCACCGCGCTGACCCAGGTGGTGGGCCAGGAGCGCGTGCTAGTGCAGGCCCCCATCATGGCGGCCGAGGACTTTTCCTTCATGCTGGAAGAGGTGCCCGGCAGCTATTGCTTCATCGGCAACGGCGAAGGCGACCACCGCGAGCCCGGCCACGGCGAAGGTCCGTGCCTGGTTCACAACACCAGCTATGACTTCAACGACGCGCTGCTGCCCATCGGCGCCAGCGCCTTCGTGAAGCTGGCTGAGAACTGGATGCCGCGCAAGTAGCGGCGCTACAGCCCCGGCGGCGGTCGCGCCGGGGCCACGGGGCCATCAGCCTCAGTGGCTGGAACCGGCCTGGACCGACAGTTCGTGGTTGCGTGTGCGCACCAGCAGCGCGCTGAGCGCAGCGGCCAGCCCCGCGATCAGGGCGCCAGCCAGGAAGGTCAGTTGATAGCCGCCATTCAGCGCCAGGGTCGGCGCCGCGCCGGCGGCTGCCAGGCCCGCGCTGCGCGCTGCGGCCAGGCTGGCCAGCACCGCCAGTCCCAGCGCGCCGCCCATCATGAAGGCCGTGTTGACCACCCCGGATGCCAGGCCGGACTGGCTGGGCTCCACATCGCTCATCGCAGCCAGCAGCATCGGGTTGAAGGCCACGCCCGCGCCCAGGCCCAGCAGCAGCATGGCGGGCAGCACATCGACCGCGAAGTTGCCGTCCGCCGGCGCGCGCGCGAACAAGGCCAGCCCCAGCGCGGCAATGAACAGCCCCGTGGCCAACGGCCCGCGGATGCCAAAGCGCATCACCAGCTTGGCCGACAGCCCCAGCGAGAACGCCGCCATGATCAGGTTGGCCGGCAGGAAGGCCAGGCCGACCTCCATGGGGCTGTAGCCCAGCACCAGCTGCATGTACAGCGCCGACACGAAGAACCACGCGAACATGGCGGCAGCCCACAGCACGCCCACGACGTTGGCCGTGGCCACGTTGCGCAGGCGGAACAGCCCCAGCGGCATCAGCGGCGATTCCACCCGCGCCTCGATGGTCAGGAACAGCACCATCAGCGCGGCTGCCGCGCCCAGCAGGGTCAGCGATTGCGTCGAGGTCCAGCCGGCCTCGTTGCCGTTGACCACCGCATACACCGCCAGCATCAGCGAGGCGGTGACGCTCAGCGCGCCGGCCACATCCAGCCGAGCGCCCGCGGCGGCGGGCGGCGCGGCCGGAATCAGCCGCAGGCACAGCGCGTAGACCACCACGCCGATAGGCAGGTTCACCAGGAAGATCCAGTGCCAGGACAGCGCGCTGGTCAGCAGCCCGCCCAACAGCACGCCGATGCTGCCGCCGCCAGCGCAAACAAAGCCATACACGCCCATGGCGCGCGCCCGTTCCCCGGTTTCGGTGAACAGATTCATGATGAGCGACAGCGCCACCGCCGACACCACCGCGCCGCCCAGCCCCTGCGCCGCGCGCGCGCCGATCAGCAGGGCCTGGCTCTGCGCCAGGCCACAGGCCAGCGAGGCCACGGTGAAGACCACCAGGCCCACCAGAAACATGCGGCGGTGCCCGAACAGATCGCCCAGCCGCCCGCCCAGCAGCAGGAAGCCGCCAAAGGTCAGCATGTAGGCGTTGACCACCCAGACCAGCGAGGTTTCCGTGAAATGCAGGTCTTCGCGGATGGAGGGCAGGGCGACGTTCACGATGGTGGTGTCCAGCACGATCATCAACACGCCCAGGCAAAGCACCATCAGCGCCCACCAGCGTTGCTTGCCATGTATTCCATGCGTCATCGAGTGTTGCTCCGTGGAGGGCGGCTGGATATGCCGCCTTGGTTTTATTAGTGCGAAACACGCCCGCCGCTGACCATCCAGCGCGTGCCGTAGCGGTCTATCAGCGAGCCATGGGCCTCGGCCCAGAAGGTCTTCTGCAGCGGCATGGTGATGCTGCCGCCATCGGCCAGCAGGTCGAAGACGCGCTGCGCGTCCGAGACCGTGGGATAGGCCAGGGCCAGCGCCACGCCCTGCTTGCCGGGATAGGGATGCCCGGCGGTGGCGTCGCTGCCCATCAGGGTCTGCTCGTCCAGGCCCAGGCGGGCGTGCATGATACGGCCGGCGTCTTCGTCCGACAAGACCGGCATGGCGGCGTCGGGCGGGGCGTCCGCATAGCGGATCATGGCCTCCATCCGCCCGCCCAGCACGCGCTCGTAGAAGTGCATGGCCTCGGCGCAATTGCCGTCAAAGCTGAGGTAGGCGGATAGTTGGGGCATGATGTCTCCAGGGTGACGAGCGGACCGCGCCACGACGGCCGGCGCCGCTCTATGATGGAAGCCCGACCCGACGTTAACGAAGGAGCCCGGCCATGCTGAAAGGAAGCTGCCATTGCGGACAGATCGCGTTCGAAGTCGATGGCGAACCGTCCCAGGTACTGGAATGCAATTGCTCGCACTGCAGCCGCAAAGGCTATCTGCTGTGGTTCGTGCCCCGCGCCAGCGTGCGCCTTGCCACGCCTGCCAGCGGCATGTCGACCTACCGGTTCAACAAGCACGTGATTTCACACCACTTCTGCGCCAATTGCGGCTGCGCGCCATTCGGCTTCGGCGTGGGCGCCAAGGGCGAAGAGACAGCAGCGGTGAACGTGCGCTGCCTGGAAAACGTGGATCTGAACGCCTGGCCCCGCATCCCATACGACGGCCGCAGCGTCTGAGCGCCGCGAACCGCGCTACATCATAGGGCATGGCCGCGCCGCGCGATATGGCGAACGCGTGACATGTCTTTTCATCGAATTGAACGAGTTTTCAGGAAAGCGCCGCATGAGCACCGTAAAACTGCTGTCCGACGAGGAAGTCCGCAATAGCCCGCAAGCCTGGGCCGTGTTCGAGGACATCCGCGCCACGCGCAAGTCAGACTTCGTCAACAACTTCTGGCGCGCCCTGGCCAACGATCCGCCGCAGCTGGAGCGGGTCTGGGGCCAGCTCAAGCAAGTCATGATGGCGGAAGGCGAACTTTCGCCGCTGGTGCGCGAAATGATCTACATCGCCGTGTCCACCGCCAACGGCTGCACCTACTGCATCCATTCCCACACCGCCGCCGCCCGCGCCAAGGGCATGACCGACGGCCAGCATGCCGAACTGCTGGGCGTAATAGGCATGGCCGCGCAGACCAACGCCATGGTCACCGCCATGCAGGTGCCCGTCGACGAGGCATTCATCGTGAAATAGGAGGCCGCCATGTCTCTGATCCCGCTGTTTCCGCTATCCAACGCGCTGTTCCCCGCAGGCGTGCTGCACCTGCGCATCTTCGAGGTGCGCTACCTGGACATGATCCGCCGCTGCATCGCGGACGGCAGCGAATTCGGCGTGGTCGGCCTGTTGTCGGGCCAGGAGGTCCGCACGCCGGAAGGTACGGAGACCCTGGCCCCGGTAGGCACCATGGCGCGCATCGCGGACTGGGACGCTCCCATGCCGGCCCTGCTGGAGCTGCGCTGCGTCGGCACCAGCCGCTTCCGGCTGCTTTCCAGCGAGGTGGCAAAATACGGCCTTTGGATGGGCCAGGCCGAGCCCATCCCCGACGACCCGCCCGCGCCCGTACCGGCCGCCATGCAGCCCAGCGCCGACGCGCTGGGACGCCTGGTGGCCCAATGGCAGCAAGATGGCGTGTCTCCCGAAAGAATGCCCCTGGGCCCGCCGTTCCGGCTGGATGACAGCGGCTGGGTCGCCGACCGCTGGTGCGAACTGCTGCCGCTGCCGCCGGACGACAAAGCCGCCTTGCTCGCCATGACCGATCCGGTGGCGCGCCTGGCGGCAATCCAGGACGTGCTGCGGGGGCAGGGGCTGGCTTAGGAAAGATGCCAGAGCCTCGTATAGGTACAGGCTGGGCGTAACCGTATTTGGACACCATGGAAATCAGGATAGACGAGGGCCTGCGCGCCTACATAGACCCCTTGACCGACGACGAGCGCGAAGCGCTGGAACGCAGTCTGCTCGCCGAAGGCTGCCGCGACGCCCTGGTGCTATGGGGCGACCTGCTGGTCGACGGCCACAACCGCCATGCGCTCTGCATGAAGCACGGCATCCCGTTCGAAACCCGCCAGAACACCTCGTTCAAATCCATCGAGGACGTGCACCTCTGGATGATCGAAAACCACCTGGGCCGGCGCAGCGTGTCGGATTTCCAACGCGGGGTGCTGGCGCTGCGCAAGAAGGAAATCCTGCAGGCGCGCACCGCCTCGGCGCCCGCGCCCGACGATCCGCCTTGGGACGAAGATTCAGGCGAACCGCCGCCATTGCCGGCCGCAGTCGTGTCGCAGGCGCTGAGCCGGCAGGCGCTGGCTCGGGCTGCGCGTATCAGCAGCAATACCTTGGGGCAGATCGAGAAGATCCAGAAGGCTGCCGCGCCGGAACTGGTGCGGGCGGTCAAGGATGGGGCTATTTCCATCAATGCTGCGGCGGCTGTGGCGACGTTGCCGCCGGAGCGTCAGGCTGCGGCGGTGGCTGGAGGCAGGAAGGAACTGCAGCAAGCTGCCCGGGAAGTCCGCCAGGCCAAGGCGCCACCGCCGCGGGAGGCCGTGCCGGATATTCCTGTTGAGAATATTGCTGATTTGCCTGCTGAGGTGGTGCGGTTACGGGAATTGTTGACTCGGCTGACGGATGAAAGGGATCAGCTGAAGAAGAAGGTGATGCATTTGACGGTGGCGCTAGCCGAGGCCAGGAATGCGTCGGGGGGAGGGGATGATTGAAGGCGGCAATTGCTGGGCGCGAGCGTTGCCTGGCGCGATCTGACGTTGTAGCCACGTAAATCGTTGATGGATTTAATTCAGTCTCCCGGAAATTCCAGCTTTCGGCCAGGCGCTGCCATTTCACGCTTGCGGGTCTATACTCGGCGCCCGCCAATTTGCGTGATACGACAAGACCAAATGAAAGCAAGAGAAGTATTCGTCGCTACGCTGGGCGCGTTGGTGTTGACGCAACAATCGCCATCCTTCGCACAAAACATCAACGGGAAAAATCTCTACACCCAGAGATGCGCGATGTGCCACGGCGCAGATATCAAGGGCACGGGGCCACTGGCTAAGAAAAGCAACCCGCCCACGCCCGACCTCACAACGGCTGCGTTCAAGAAGCGGCTCAATGACTATCCGGGCGTCATCGTCTCGTCGGTAATCCTTCGTCCGAACGGAGACCTGATTCCGAGAACCTTGAAGGAGAACGGCGTCAAGCTGGCGCCGCACTCCTGGACCGTTCAGGATTTTCGCGATTTGAACAAGTACA
>JALDYL010000194.1:0-8489 GCA_032153965.1 Achromobacter sp.
AAAAAGGAGACTCCCATGCCGGATTCCATCGCCGCAAAGTTGATCGACGCGCTCCATGCGGGCGCGGATGTCCCGCCAGGCTGTCGCGTCAATCACGCGCGCGGACTGCTTGTGGAAGGCAGGTTCGTCGGCGTGCCCAGGGCAGCGCAATTCTGTGCTTCGCCCATGTTCGACGACGCGGAGCAGCCGCTCATCGCCCGATTCTCGGACTCGGGCGCCGACCCGCGGATTCGCCAGGACAGTCCGCAAGCCGAACCACGCGGCCTGGCCGTGCGCATCGGGCAGGATTCCCAATTAGTGCTCGTCGGCCACTCGCTCGAAGGTTTCCCCGCGCAAGACCCGCAGACGTTTCTTGCCTTCATACAGGCATTGAACACGCAACACACGGCGCCCGAATCGCTGCAGGCCCACCTGGCAGCCAATCCGCCGGCGCAGCGCTTCGCCCAACTGCGGCAAGACGCCTTGCCCACGGGCTACGCTTCCCGCAGCTATCACATGCTTCATTCCTACCGCCTGACGGCCGCGGATGGCCAGACGCGAACCGGCAGGCTGACGATCCGGGGCAGGAACGCCGACGGCGCGCACAGGGCACTGGCAGGTCGGAACTGTATGGACGATGCCCTGCGCCACGCAATGGCGGCGGGGCCGGTGGCGCTGGAACTGGCGTTCACCCCGGCGCCGGAACAAAGCGCGACGGACGACCCGTCCACGGCCTGGCCCGGACACGGCCGTTCGGTGCTCCTGGGATATCTGATGCTGGAGCGCATCGCAGCAGATCAGGACGCGCAACGCGTCCTGGTGTTCGACCCTTCCATCCTGCCCGCCGGGATCGGGTTCACGGGCGACCCGCTACTGGAGGCGCGCTTGCAGGCCTACCGGCTGGCGGCAAAGCGACGACTGCGCGGCATTTCCTGATCCAGGCCTGACGCCAGGCGGCTCCGGGCTGCCTCTGCCGCCTCGCGCAATGACGCCATCAACCCGCCCACCAGCGGATTGCCCGGCCGATGCTCCGGAAACACCACGCTGACCCGAAACGGAAACGAGCGCGCCAAAGGACGGATATGCAGCCCCCGGCCGACAAAATCCAGCGCCGTCAGCGGATTCACGATGGCCAGGCCCATGCCCTGGCGCACGAAGGTGCACACGGACACGGCGGTCGTGGTCTCGACGATGGAACGCCGCAGCACGCCGGCTTCGGCGAAGGCTTCATCGATCTGGATGCGATAGGGATCGCTGGAGGACAGGCTGACGAACGCATGGCCCTCGAAGTCCGCCAGTTCCATGCGCCGCTTGCCCAGGAGCGCGTGGCCATCGGGCAGCACGCATACCTCGTCGACCTGCAGCAGCAGCTCCACGCGCGTGCCGGCCGGCGCCGCGTCGTGTTCGGTCAGGCCCAGGTCGTAGCGCTGGGCGCTGAGCCATTCCTCCAGGAAGGGCGATTCCTGCGTTTCCACCGCCAGGCTCACCCCGGGATGGCGCTCATGGAAGCGCCGGAACGCGTCCGGCAGGATCGAATGCGAAAAGACCGGCAAGGCAATCACCGATAGCTGCCCGCCCTTGTAGGCCCGCAGGCGCGCGGCGGCCGAGGCCACCCGCTCCAGGCCGGCATAGGACTGGCGGACCTCGTCGAACAGCGCCAGGCCCGGCATGGTGGGCCGCAGCCGCCCCGCCACGCGGTCGAACAGCGCAAAGCCTATGCCCTGCTCCATGCGCGCCAGCTCGCGGCTGACGGTCGGCTGGGACGAGCCCAGCAGCTCGGCCGCCTTGGTCACGCTGCCGGCGATCATGACGGCGCGGAAGACTTCGATCTGGCGGTGTGTCAGCATGGCCTGACTCATATCAGGAATGAATCGATAAAGGAAATATAAGCATTTTACTGGATGACCGAAGCCGGGCATCATGCCGCCTTGTTTTCACTTCCACCCACAAGGTTTCGCCCGCCATGGCCTTCGATCCGCGCCAACTCACCCAACTCGCCGCCGAACACGGCACGCCGCTCTGGGTGTACGACGCCGCCGTCATCCGTGAACGCATCGCGCAACTGCGCCGCTTCGACACCATCCGCTACGCGCAGAAGGCTTGCTCCAACCTGCACATCCTGCGCCTGATGCGCGCCGAGGGCGCCGTGGTGGACGCCGTTTCGCTGGGCGAGATCGAGCGCAGCCTGGCCGCCGGCTTCCAGCCCCAGGACGAGCCGGAAGGCATCGTCTTCACCGCGGACCTGATCGACCACGCCACGCTGGCCGCCGTGCTCAAGCACGGCATCACCGTCAACGCGGGCTCGCTGGACATGCTGGCCCGCGTCGGCCAGGCTTCGCCCGGCCATCGCGTCTGGCTGCGCATCAACCCGGGCTTCGGCCACGGCCATAGCAACAAGACCAACACCGGCGGCCCGCAAAGCAAGCACGGCATCTGGATCGACGACGTGGCCCAAGCCATGGCCATCGTGCGCCGCCACGGCCTGAAGCTGGTCGGCATCCACATGCATATCGGCTCGGGCGTGGACTACGCCCACCTGTCCAGCGTGTGCGACGCCATGGTCGACGTGGTGGCCTCGCTGGACCACGACATCGAAGCCATTTCCGCCGGCGGCGGCCTGTCCATCCCCTACCGCGAAGGCGACGCCCGCATCGATTGCGACCACTACTTCGAACAATGGGATGCGGCGCGCCGCCGCATCGCCGAACGTTTGGGCCACGAGATCCGCCTGGAGATCGAGCCGGGCCGCTTCCTGGTCGCCGAGGCCGGCGCGCTGGTGTCGGAAGTGCATGCCATCAACCGCCGCCCGGAGCGCGACTTCGCGCTGGTCGACGCGGGCTTCAACGACCTGATGCGCCCGGCGATGTACGGCAGCTATCACCGCATTTCGGTGCACGCGCCGGATGGCAGCCAGCCGCAGGGCGTGGCCGAAACGCGCATCGCCGTGGCCGGCCCGCTGTGCGAATCGGGCGACGTATTCACCCAGGACGCCGGCGGCGTCGTGTCGGACCAGTTGCTGCCGCAGCCGCGCATCGGCGACTTCCTGGTGTTCCATGACGCGGGCGCCTATGGCTCGTCGATGTCCTCGAACTACAACAGCCGCCCGCTGGCGCCGGAAGTGCTGCTGGACCAGGGCGCGGCCCGGCTGATCCGCCGCCGCCAGACGGTCAGCGAACTGCTGGCGCTGGAAGACGCCTGAGCATCATCAGGTCGGAAACGCCTCGCGCAAGGCAAACGTCGCCTGCTTGAACACGCCCAGGTCGGTGCCCACCGCCACGAAGTGCATGCCCATGTCCAGGTAGCGCCGCGCATCCGCATGCACCGGCGCCAGGATGCCCACGGCCTTGCCCTGGGCCGACACCCGCTGGTACAGGTGGCGGATGGCCTCCTGGACTTCGGGATGGCCCGGGTTGCCGATATGGCCCAGCGCCGCGGCCAGGTCGGACGGTCCGATGAACACGCCGTCCACCCCTTCCACGGAGGCGATCTCGTCCACCGCGGCTATGCCCGGGCGGCTTTCTATCTGTAGCAGTACGCAGATGTTGTCGTTGATGGTGTGCAGGTAGTCCGGCACCGTGCCGTAGCGGTTGCTGCGCTGCGCGCCCGCCACGCCGCGCATGCCTTGCGGCGGATAGCGCGTGGCGGCCACGGCCCGGCGCGCGTCCTCTTCTGATTCGATGAACGGAATCAGCAGGTTGTAGAAGCCGATGTCCAGCAGCCGCTTGATCTCCACCGGGTCATTCCACGACGGCCGGCCCACGGCGGCGCTGGCGCTGCCCTGCAGGGCCTGCAGCTGCTGCAGGAACATCGGCACCTCGTTGGGCGAGTGCTCGCCGTCCAGCAGCAGCCAGTCGAAATTGGCCAGCCCCACGAGCTCGGCCGTGATGTGGCTGGACATGCACATCCAGAATCCGATGAGCCGTTCGCGCGCCAGGATGCGTTGCCGGAAACGATTGGGTAAGGGTGAGTTCATTGCCGTATTCACTTCATCAGGAAAAACAGGTCAGGCCGGGCCCGCAGGCCCGGCCGCGCATTCAGTCCACGCATTCAGTCCATCTTCGCGCCCGAGGCCTTGGCCGCCTTGCCCCACTTCGCGATCTCGTTATCCACGAACGCCGAGAACGACTTCGGGTCGTCCGCCACCACCACGAAACCGACGCTCTCCAGCTTCTGCCGGATGTCGGGCGAGGACAGGGCCTTCACCGTTGCCTGGTTCAAGCGCTGGATCACGGCGGGCGGCGTCTTGGCCGGCGCCGACAGGCCGAACCAGGACTCGGCGGAAAAACCCGGGTAACCCGATTCCGCCACCGTAGGCGTATCGGGATAGGCAGGATTGCGCTTGGCGCTGGCCACGGCCAGCGCGCGCAGCTTGCCCGAGGTGACTTGCGGCAGCAGCGTGTCCTGGTTCAGAAACATCACCTGCACGCGGCCCCCGATCATGTCGGTGATGGCGGCCGCGCCGCCCTTGTAGGGCACGTGCACCAGGTCGATCTTGGCGTCCTGCTCCAGCATTTCCATGGCCAGGTGGCCGGAGGAACCACTGCCCGAACTCGCATGCGTGTACTTGCCGGGGTTCTCGCGGACCAGCTTGATGAAGTCCTTGAAGGTCTTGCCCGGGAAGTCGTTGTTGGCCACCAGCACATTGGGGCCGGTCGCCAGCAAGGAAACATGCGCGAAGTCGCTATTGCGGTACGGCATGTTCTGGTAGACCGCGTAGCTGATGGCGTTGGAGCCCACGCCCGACAGCAGCAGCGTGTAGCCATCAGGCTCGGCCTTGGCCACCATGTCCGAGCCGATGTTGCCGTTGGCCCCGCCCTTGTTCTCGACCACCACGGTCTGGCCCAGCTCCTTGGACAGCTCGGTCGCCAACAAGCGGCCCACCGAATCAGTGCTGCCCCCTGCCGGAAACGGCACCACCAGCTTGATTTGCTTGGTGGGCCAGGCCGCGCCCTGCGCCATCAGCGCGCCTGGCAGCATGGCCAGCGCCCCCGCTGCCGCCAACATGGCCAGGCGTGCGCGCGCCGCCGGTTTTTTCTGTTGCATGGTTGTCTCCTCCGTGGGTTTTTTAGTATGTGCGCCCGGTGTCCGGGTCAGTGGATTTCAGGCTCGCCCGCGGCCGGAGCGCGCGTTTCGGTCTGAAGAAAATCGAAATCACAACCCGTGTCGGCCTGGCCGATGTGCTTGAGGTACAGCACGCCGTAGCCGCGCTCGAAACGCGGCGGCGGCGCCTGCCAGGCGGCGCGGCGCGCGGCCAGTTCCTCGTCGGACACCAGCAGTTCCAGGCGCCGCGCCGGCACGTCCAGCGTGATGCGGTCGCCGTCCTGCACCAGCGCCAGCGGACCGCCCACATAGGCCTCGGGCGCCACGTGCAGCACACAGGCGCCGTAGCTGGTGCCGCTCATGCGCGCATCCGAAATGCGCACCATGTCGCGCACGCCCTGCTTCAAGAGCTTCTGCGGAATCGGCAGCTGGCCCCACTCCGGCATGCCGGGCGCGCCCTGCGGTCCGGCGTTCTGCAGCACGATGACGCTGTCGGCGTCCACGTCCAGGTCCGGATCGTCGATGCGCGCCGCCATGTCGTTGTAGTCCTTGAAGACCACTGCGCGGCCGGTATGCACCTGCAAGTGCGCCTCCATCGCGGGCGGCTTGATCACCGCGCCGTCGGGCGCCAGGTTGCCGCGCAGCACCGCCAGCCCGTCGCGCTCGATCAGCGCCTGCGCGCGCGGGCGGATCACGTCTTCGTTGAAGATGCGCGCCCCGGCGATGTTCTCGCCCAGCGTACGGCCGTCCACGGTGCGTTGCGTGGTGTCCAGCAGGTCGCCCAACTGCACCAGCATCGCGCGCAGGCCGCCCGCGTAATAGAAGTCTTCCATCAGGTACTTGCCCGCCGGCCGCAGATTGGCCAGCACCGGCGTGGTGCGCGCCAGATGGTCGAAGCGGTCCAGGTCCAGCCCGAAGCCGCTGCGGCGCGCCATGGCGATCAGGTGCACCACCGAATTGGTCGAACCGGACAACGCCAGCACCGTGCGCACCGCGTTGTCGAAGGACGCGGCGGTCAGCAGGTCGGACGGCTTCAGGTCTTCCCACACCATCTCGACGATGCGTTTGCCGGTCAGGCTGGCCATCTGCGCATGACGCGAGTCCGGCGCGGGGATCGACGAGGCGCCCGACAGGCACAGGCCCAGCGCCTCGACCGCGCCCGTCATGGTGGACGCGGTGCCCATGGTCATGCAGTGGCCGGGCGAACGCGCAATGCCGTCCTCCACGCCCTGCCAGTCTTCCTCGGTGATGTTGCCGGCCCGCAGCTCGGCCCAGTACTTCCAGGTGTCCGAGCCCGAGCCCAGGGTGTTGCCGTTCCAGTTGCCGCGCAGCATGGGGCCGGCCGGCATGAAGATGGTGGGCAGGTCCATCGATACCGCGCCCATCAGAAGCGCGGGCGTGGTCTTGTCGCAGCCGCCCATCAGCACACAGCCGTCCGCGGGATAGGAGCGCAGCAGCTCTTCCGTCTCCATCGCCAGCAGGTTGCGGTAGAGCATGGTGGTGGGCTTCTGGAAGGGTTCGGACAGGCTCATGGCGGGCATTTCCACCGGGAAGCCGCCCGCCTGCCAGATGCCGCGCTTGACCTCTTCCACGCGCTGCTTGAAATGGCTGTGACAGGGGTTGATGTCGCTCCAGGTGTTGATGATGGCGATGACGGGCTTGCCGGCGTAGTCCGAGCGGTGATAGCCCATCTGCGCGGTGCGCGAACGGTGGCCGAACGCGCGCAGGTCGCGCACGCCGTACCAGCGGTGGCTGCGCAGTTCTTCGGGTTTCTTGCGCTGGTTTGAATGGCTCATGTCTCTGTTCCTGTGCTCTTGGGCAAGGGTTTATAGGGAAAACGGAATCACGCTGCGTCCAGCAGATAGGGCGTGCCGGCGCGTTCGCAGATGGCGCGCAGGCGTTCAGCCAGCGCGGCGGGGATGGGTATGCCCTGTTGCAACCGGCGCGCGCGCTCGGCGGCTTCGGGTTCGCCTGCCACCAGCACCGGTTCGTCCGGATTGGCGGGCGGGGTATCGTGCATGGCGTCGATCATGTCGTCCATGTCGGACTCGAACGAGCCCGCCGCGCGGAAGGCGTCGGGGTTCAGGGCCAGGAAGAAATGGCCCACGTCGTCGGGCTCGCCCGGCCGGCGGGTCGGCGCGCGGCGCGCGGCGAAGGCGCTGCCGCTGAGCGTGCCGCCCAGGATCTGCGCCATCATCGCCAGGCCGTAGCCCTTGTGGCTGCTCATGGCGGCGGTGCCGCCCAAGGGGGTCAGGCCGCCCTCGGGATGCTTGAAGATGAATTGCATGGCGGCGGCCGCATCGGTGACCGCCCCGCCCTGCCCGTCCACCGCCCAGCCCGGCGGCAGCGGCTGGTCCAGGAAGTCATAGACCTTGACCTTGTTGGCGGCCACGGTGGTGGTCGCCATGTCCAGCACAAAGGGCTCGTTGTAGGCGGCCGGCGCGCCGAAGGCGATGGGGTTGGTGCCCAGCATGGGCATGGCGCCGCGCGTGGGCACCATGATGACGCCGTTGGCGCTGCTGGTCACCAGCCCGACCACGCCGCGCTCGACCGCGATGCGCGCATAAACGCCGGCCGCGCCGAAGTGATGCGAATTACAGACCGACACCGCGCCCACGCCGTGCGCCAACGCCTTGTCCACGGCCAGGTTCATGGCCTGCGCCGCCACCGGATAGCCCAGGCCGCCCATGCCGTCGATCAGCGCGCTGGCGCCGCCGTCGCGCAGGATCCGCGGCCTGGCGTCCAGGCGCAAGGTGCCGGCGCGCAGCTTGTCCTCGTAGGCCGGCAACATGGAAATGCCGTGCGAGTCGATGCCCAGCAGGTCGGTGCGCGCCATCAGTCCGGCCGTGACGTGTGCCAGATCCGGCGCCATGCCCCAGGCCATCAGCACCTGCAGGATCTGCTCGCGGACCTGCTCCACCGGCGCTTCCACCGCGATATTCCCTTGCACTCTGGTCTCCTGTGGTTTTGATTTGATCGCAGCGGGCAAACGGAAGGGATCAATCGCGCTCGCGGTCCACCAGCCGGTGACGGGCCTGGCCCAAATGGAACTGCATGGCGACGCGGGCGCGCTCGCTGTCCTGTTCGCGAATGGCGTCCAGGATCGCGGCGTGCTCGTCCACCACGCGCTGCGCGCGCTGGCGCGAACCAGTGCGGGTCAGGTTCAGGGTCAGCCGCATGAAGCCGCTGATGGATTCGTGAATGCTTTCCAGCACGCCCAGATAGAAGTCGTTGCCGCTGGCTTCGGCGATGCTGGCATGGAAAGCCAGGTCGGCCTCGGCCGACACCTGACCGCGCGCCAGGCTGTCGGCAAAGGCCGCGTGCGCGTCCGCGATCTTCTTGAGCTGTTCGTCGGTGCGGCGCAGCGCCGCCAGGCGCGCGGCGTCGCCCTCCAGCGCCACCCGGACCTCCTGGGCCCGCAGATAGGCGCTGACGTTCTGCACGTCGTTGAAGGTCTTCAGGCGCGGCGC
>JALDYL010000195.1:0-8468 GCA_032153965.1 Achromobacter sp.
GTAGTGGAAACGGAAGACATGGGGTTGAAATCCATTGGGCCGAAATGGCCGTTAAAAACACACCGCAGCGGATTGCCCGCCACAGTGGAGTCAAAATGCCTGCTTGCCGGTTTACCCTTGCGGGGTGTCCCGTGGGGGTTGCGCCTGGCTGGAACAGGGCCGATAAAAAAAAACAGAAAACTGCCGAGGATTCGAGGGGAAAGTCCGGGACCAGTACGTCAATCCGCGGTGGCGTTCTTCCAGAAATCCAGTATTGCCTGCACCGTTTCCGCAATCGTCAAATCAGACGAATCCAGCACGTGTGCATCCGCTGCGGGAGCCAGGGGAGCGGTAGTCCGCCCCATATCGCGGGCGTCCCGCTCGCGCATATCCCGTAGGAGGTCATCAAGATTAGCAGAAATTCCCTTTTCGATCAACTGCTTACAGCGCCTCTGCGCCCGCGCGACCACATCGGCGACCAGGAACACCTTCAGCGGCGCATCGGGAAACACCACCGTGCCCATATCGCGACCGTCCGCAACCAGGCCCGGCGCCACTCGGAAGGCGCGCTGACGCTCGAGCAGCGCCTGGCGCACGCCCGCGAACGCCGCCACGCGCGAGGCGAAATTGCCGACTTCCTCGCGGCGGATCTCGTGGCCAACATCCACGCCTTCGAGATAGACATGGGGGCCCTCGAAACGCACATCCAGGGTTTCGGCCACGCGCGCCACGGCAGGTTCGTCCTCGGCGGACAAGCCGCGGTTCAGCGCCGCCAGCGCGGTCAGGCGATAGAGCGCGCCGCTGTCGAGCACCGCCCAGCCCAGCGCCTTGGCGACGCGGTGGGCCACCGTGCCCTTGCCGGACGCGGTGGGGCCGTCGATGGTGATGACGGGGACGGAAGAGGAAGTTGCAGAGGAAATCGCAGTCATGGGCAATTCTTCGCTAGGCCGTTACCAGGCCCGCGTAAACATCAAAGTAACCCGGGAAGGTCTTGCTGACGCAGCCCGGGTCGAGAATACGGACGGCCGCCGGCCCGAAAGCCGCCAGCGAGAAGCACATGGCCATGCGGTGGTCGTCCCAGGTGCCGATGTGCGCGTCGCGCCAGGCGTCCTGCGCGGGCGGCGTCACGCGCAGCCAATCCGGCCCCGATTCCACCTGCGCGCCCAGCTTTTCCAGCTCGGTCTGCATGGCGTGGATGCGGTCGGTTTCCTTGACGCGCCAGCTGCCGATGTTGCGCAGGCGGCACGGGCCGTCGGCATACAGCGCCAGGGCGGCCGCGGTCATGGCCGCGTCGGGGATCAGGTTGAAATCGGTGTCGAACGCCTTCAGGTGTTCGCCCTGGGCGACACGTGCGCCAGACACCTCGATCCAGTCGGGGCCATAGGTCACGGTAGCGCCCATGTCGGCCAGCGTATCGGCAAAGGCGACGTCGCCCTGGATGCTGTCCGCGCCCACGCCGGTCACTCGCAGCGGCCCGCCGCCGATCGCGCCCAGCGCCAGGAAGTACGAAGCCGTGGAGGCATCGCCCTCGACTGCGATCTGCCCGGGGCTGCGATAGGCCGCCCCGCCGTCGATGACGAAGCGGCTCCAGCCGTCGCGCCGCACCTGCACGCCGAAGCGCGCCATCAGGTTCAGCGTGATCTCGATGTAGGGCTTGGAGATGAGCTCGCCCAGCACTTCGATCGTGACCGGCTTGCCGCTGCGGCCCGCCTGCAGCGGCGCGGCCATCAGCAAGGCGGTCAGGAACTGGCTGGACACCGAGCCCTGCACGCGCGTGACCGCGTCGGCCGCGATGTCGCCGCGGCCGATGTGCAGGGGCGGATAGCCGGGCTGGCCCAGGTAGTCGATGCTGGCGCCCAGGCCCGTGAGCGCGTCGACCAGGTCGCCAATGGGCCGCTCGTGCATGCGCGGCACGCCCGACAGGCGGTAGTCGCCGCCCATCAGCGCCAGCGCAGCGGTCAGCGGCCGGATCGCGGTGCCGGCGTTGCCCATGAACAGATCGGCGCTTTCCACGGGAAAGCGGCGCACGCCCTGCACCGTGACGCTGCCGGCTTCCAGTTCCGACACCTGCACGCCCAGCTGGCGCAGGGCGCCCAGCATGACGCGCGTGTCGTCGGAATCCAGCAGGCCGGTGATGACCGTGCTGCCCTCGGCAATGGCGGCCAGCAGCAGCACGCGGTTGGAAATGCTCTTGGAACCCGGCAGGGCAATCACGCCCCGCGCTTGCCGCACGCGCGGCAGATCGAGATAAGGCAAAGCGCCCATGTCAGCTACTCCTTGCGCCAGTTGCGGCGGGCGCGGGCCGCCGTGTCCAGCAGCGTCAGCAAAGCCGCGCCATCGCCGTCGGCAATGGCGCGTTCGGCACGATCCAGCACCGCGCGCACGTCAGCCAATTCGGCCAGCATCGCATCGCGGTTGGACAGAAAAATGTCGCGCCACATTTCCGGCGAACCCGCGGCGATGCGCGTGAAGTCGCGAAAGCCGCTGCCCGCCAGCGCCAGGCGCGTGGCGGCGTCGGCGGCCTCGGCCACCTGTTCCATGTAGACCGCCGACAGCAGGTGCGGCAGATGGCTGACCGAAGCCAGCACCCGGTCATGGGCATCGGCGTCCATGTCGATCACGTCCGCCCCGCAAGCCTGCCACGCGCGGCGCACCAGGTCCAGGGCAGACTCGCCGTTCTCGGCCAAGGGCGTCAGGATGACGGTGCGCTTGCGGTACAGATCGACATCGGCCGCCTCCGGGCCAGTGCGTTCGGCGCCGGCGATGGGATGGCCGGGCACGAATTGCGCGATGCGATCGCCCAACGCCGCACGCGCGGCCGCGACCACTTCGACCTTGGTGCTGCCCGCATCGGTCAGCACGGTGCCGGGACGCAGATGCGCGCGCATGCGCGACAGCGCGTCGGCCAGCCCACCCACCGGCGTCGCCAGCACGATCAGGTCGGCGCGCGCCGCAGCTTCCTCGGCGCTAGCGGCCTCGTCGATCAGCCCCAGCTCGACGGCACGGGCCAGCGATTGCGCATTGCGCCCCACCCCCAGCACCCGGCCCACCTGCCCCGCCCGGCGCAAGGCCGCGGCGAAGGATCCGCCAATCAAACCCACGCCCACGACGGCCAATACAGGAATCAGGGGGCCAGCGGCCCCCTGATCGGATTTCGGTGACGCGTCGTTCATGCGGACAGGATGGCGGTCAAGGCATCGATGAACCGCTGGTTTTCCTGCGGCAGCCCGATGGACACCCGCAGCCACTCCGGCAAGCCGTCGCCAGCCACCGGACGCACGATCACGCCGCGCTTGAGCAGTTCCAGGTTGATGCGCGGGGCGTCGCCCACATGCACCAGCACGAAGTTGCCGTAGCTGGGCACGTAGCGCAGCTTCAGCTTTTCGAACGCGGCGCACAGCTGCGCCTTGCCCGCCTTGTTCGAAGCGTAGGCTTCTTCCAGGTAGGCGGTATCGCGCAAGGCGGCGATGGCTGCGGCCTGCGCCAGCGTATTGACGTTGAAGGGCTGGCGCACGCGGTTCAGCAGATCCGTCAGGGCGGGCTGCGCCACCGCGAAGCCCACGCGCAGGCCCGCCAGGCCGTAGGCCTTGGAGAACGTGCGCGACACGATCAGGTTGGGATAGCGGCGCACCAGCGCGGTGCTGTCGAAACGGAACTCGGGATCGAGGTACTCGTTGTAGGCCTCGTCCAGCACCACCGTCACGCGGTCGCCGTGGGCGGCGTGGACGCGCTCCAGGAAGGCCGCGATCTGGTCGCCCGGCACGAAGGTCCCGGTGGGATTGTTCGGGTTGGCGATGAACAGCAGCCGCGTATCGTCGGCAATGGCGTCGAACATCGCGTCCAGGTCGTGGCCGTAGTCCTTGGCCGGCACCACGATGTGGCGCGCGCCACGCGCCTGCGTGGCCAGGCGGTAGACCGCGAACGAATGCTGCGCATACACCGCCGACACGCCCGGCTCCAGCAGCGCCAGCGCCGCGATTTCCAGGATGTCGTTGGAGCCGTTGCCCAACGTGACCCAGCTCATCGGCACGCCGTAGCGCTCGGCCAATGCCGACTTCAAATCGAAGCCGTTGGGATCGGGATAGCGCGCCAGCGACTCGGCCGCGGCCAGCATGGCCTCGCGCGCCGACTTGGGCATGCCCAGCGGGTTTTCATTGGACGCCAGCTTGACGATGCCGGCAGGATCCAGCCCGAATTCGCGGGCCAGTTCTTCGATGGGCTTGCCGGCCTGGTAAGGCGCGATGGCGCTGACGTGCGCGGGAGCAACGAGGGGCTTGGATGCGGTGGTCATGTCGGAAGGGCTCACGGCGCCGGGTAGGAACCCAGCACTTTCAGGTAGGCAACCTGCGCCTGCAAGGCGGCAAGGGCGCGTTCGACGTTCGGATCATTGCGGTGACCCTGGACGTCGACATAGAAATAGTATTCCCACTGGCCGGTGCGGGCCGGCCGCGACTCGAAGCGCGTCATGGACACGCCATTGGCCGCCAGCGGCGCCAGCATTTCGTAGACGGCGCCGGCGCGGTTCGGCACCGCCAGGATCAGGCTGGTCTTGTCCTTGCCGCTAACCAGCGGCTCGATGTTGCCGATCGCCAGGAAGCGCGTGCGGTTGTGCGGGTCGTCCTGAATGCCCGCGGCCACGACCTGCAGGTTCCAGGCGGGCGCGGCCACTTCGCCGGCGATGGCCGCGATGCTCGGGTCGCCCGCTGCCGCGCGTGCGGCCTCGGAATTGCTGGACGCGGCCACGCGGGCCACGTCGGGATAGTTGCGCGTCAGCCAGCCCTGGCACTGGGCCAGCGCCTGCGGATGCGCGGAAATCGTCTTGATGCCGTCCATGCTGCCGGACTGCGACATCAGGCAATGACGGATGACCAGCGAGCGCTCGCCCAGGATCTTCAGCGGCGTGTTCAGCAGCAGGTCCAGGCTGCGGTTGACCGCGCCCTCGGTGGAATTTTCGACCGGAACCATGCCGACGTCGGCCTGCCCCGCCTCGACGGCGCGGAAGACTTCGTCAAAAGACGCGCACGGCAGCTTCTGCACGGCGTGGCCGAAATGCTCCTGCGCGGCCTGTTCCGAGAACGAGCCCTGCGGGCCCAGGAAAGCGACCGTCATGCCGCGCTCCAGGCCACGGCAGGCCGAGATGATTTCAGTCCAGACCGCGGCCACGCCGGCGTTCGGGAACGGGCCGGGATTGGTCTGCTGCAGGCGGCGGATGACATCGGCTTCGCGCTCGGGGCGCAGCACGGGACCATCGGCGTTCGCGGCATGCTTGGCCTCGCCCACTTCCAGCGCGGCGCTTGCGCGCTGCGTCAGGAGATCGAGGATCTGGGCGTCCAGCGCGTCGATGCGCTGACGCAGGGGGAGCAGCTTGCGCTGCAGATCGTCATCCATAGCGACGCTCGAATTCCTTGAGGTACTCGACCAGCGCAGCGACCCCGGCCAGGGGCACCGCGTTGTAGATGGAGGCGCGCATGCCGCCCACGCTCTTGTGGCCCTTGAGCTGCGTCAGGCCGGCCGCGTCCGCGCCTTGCAGGAAGGCGTCGTTGAGCGATTCGTCGCGCAGCACGAACGGCACGTTCATGCGCGAGCGCACGGGGGCGTGGATGGGATTGCGATAGAAGCTGGTGCTGTCCAGGTAGCCGTACAGCAGATCGGCCTTGGCCTTGTTCGCCGCTTCCATGCCGGCCACGCCGCCATTGGCCTTGACCCACTTGAACACCAGGCCGGCGACGTAGATGGCGAAGGTGGGCGGAGTGTTGTAGCGCGAATGCTCCGCGGCCACGTTGGCGTAGTCGAACGCGGACGGGCAGATCGGCAAGGCATGGCCGATCAGGTCGCGGCGCGCGATGACCATGGTCACGCCCGCCGGACCGGCGTTCTTCTGCGCGCCGGCATACATCATGCCGCAGCGCGTCACGTCCATCGGACGCGACAGGAAATGCGAGGACGCGTCGACGACCAGCGGCACGTCGGGTGCGCCCAGCGCGGCGGTGTCGGGCCAGTCCATGAACTCGACGCCGCCGATGGTTTCATTGCTGCACAGGTGCAGATAGGCCGAATCCTGGCGCACCTGCCAGGTATCGACCGGCGGCACCCAGGTCAGCGGCGCCTGCTCGCGGCCATCCAGCTGGATGGCCTGCTCGCTGCTTGCCGCCACATGGGTGCTGCCGTAGCGGCCGGCTTCCTTGTACGAACGCTTGGACCAGTGGCCCGTCACGACGAAATCGGCTGCCGGCGTGCCGCGGCGTCCCATGAGATTCATGGGAACGATGGCGTTTTCCCCGGAACCGCCGCCCTGCATGAACATGACGGCGTAGTCCGCCGGCAGTCCGAGCAAATCGCGCAGATCGGACTCTGCTTCATCGCAGATCTGCACGAAGTGCTTGCCGCGATGACTCATTTCCATCACGGACATGCCGCTGCCGTGCCAGTCCAGCATTTCCGCAGCGGCTTGCTGCAGCACCACCTCGGGCAAGGCCGAGGGGCCTGCCGAGAAGTTCCAGGGGCGGGCCATTATTGCTCCGTAGGTTCCGTCGAATCCGTCGAGTCCGCAGCGCCGTTATCGTCGCCGCCATCCGCGTCCTGGCCGTCTTCGTCCAGTTCGCCGTCATCGTCCGCATCGCTTTCCACGACACGGCGCACGCCGGACAGCGAGCTGCCGTCGTCGACGTTGATGAGCGTGACGCCTTGCGTGGCGCGGCCCATTTCGCGGATTTCCGAGACGCGGGTGCGCACCAGCACGCCGCCGGTCGTGATCAGCATGATCTCGTCCGAAGGCATGACCAGCACGGCGCCCACGACCTTGCCGTTGCGCGAGCTGGTCTGGATGGCGATCATGCCCTTGGTGCCGCGGCCGTGGCGCGTGTACTCGGTGATCGGCGTGCGCTTGCCATAGCCGTTTTCGGTGGCGGTCAGCACGCTTTGCGTTTCGTCGCCCGCCACCAGCAGCGCGATGACGGTCTGGGTCTCTTCCAGCATCATGCCGCGCACGCCGCGGGCGTTGCGGCCCATCGGACGCACGTCGTTTTCGTCGAAGCGCACGGCCTTGCCGGAGTCCGAGAACAGCATGACGTCATGCTGGCCATCGGTCAGGTCGGCGCCGATCAGGTAGTCGCCGTCGTCCAGGTCCACGGCGATGATGCCGGCCTTGCGCGGGTTGGAGAAGTCGGACAGCGGGGTCTTCTTGACCGTGCCGCGCGACGTCGCCATGAAGACGTAGTGGTCTTCGCTGAATTCCTTGACCGGCAGCACCACGGTGATCTTCTCGCCGTCAGCCAGCGGGAACATGTTCACGATCGGCTTGCCGCGGGAGTTGCGCGTGCCCTGCGGCACTTCCCAGACCTTCAGCCAGTACACGCGGCCGCGGTTGGAGAAGCACAGCAGGAAGTCGTGCGTGTTGGCGATGAACAACTGGTCGATCCAGTCGTTTTCCTTCATGGCCGTGGCCTGCTTGCCGCGTCCGCCGCGCTTTTGCGAGCGGTACTCGGACAAGGGCTGGCTCTTGATGTAGCCGCCGTGCGACAGGGTCACGACCATGTCGGTCGGCGTGATCAGGTCTTCAGTGTCGAGCTCGGTGGCGTTCAGTTCGATTTCCGAACGGCGCGAGTCCTTCGTGTTCGTGGAGAACTCGGCCTTGATGGCCTGGAGTTCGTCACTGATGATGGCCGTGATGCGCTCGGGGCGAGCCAGGATGTCGAGCAGGTCGGCAATGGTGGACATGATGTCCTTGTATTCGCCAACGATCTTGTCCTGCTCCAGCCCGGTCAGGCGTTGCAGGCGCATGTTCAGGATTTCCTGGGCCTGCGTGTCGCTCAGGCGGTACATGCCGTCGCCCTGGAGGCCGAACTCGGTGCCCAGGTCGTCCGGACGGAAAGCCGCGCGGCCTCCCGGCGTATCGCCGTCGGCGCGCGACAGCATTTCGCGCACCAGCGACGAATCCCACGACTTCGCCATCAGTTCCTGGCGCGCGACCGGAGGGGTCGGCGCCGCCTTGATGATGGCGATGAAGTCGTCGATGTTGGCGAGCGCGACGGCCAGGCCTTCCAGCACGTGGCCGCGTTCGCGGGCCTTGCGCAGCTGGAACACCGTGCGGCGCGTGACCACTTCGCGGCGATGCTGCAGGAAGTAGTCGATCATCTGCTTCAGGTTGAGCAGGCGGGGCTGGCCGTCGACCAGCGCCACCAGGTTCATCCCGAAGGTGTCTTGCAGCTGCGTGTTCTTATAGAGGTTGTTCAGGACGACCTCGGGAACCTCGCCGCGCTTGAGCTCGATGACCAGACGCATCCCGTCCTTGTCGGACTCGTCGCGGATGTCGGAGATGCCTTCGATCTTCTTGTCGTTGACGAGTTCGGCAATGCGTTCCTGCAGCGTCTTCTTGTTGACCTGGTAAGGGATCGCGTCGACCACGATGGCCTGGCGGTTGCCCTTCTCCATGTCCTCGAAGTGGGTCTTGGCGCGCATGATGACGCGGCCGCGACCGGTGCGGTAGCCTT
>JALDYL010000196.1:0-8446 GCA_032153965.1 Achromobacter sp.
CGTACGCCTCCTACGGCGACAACTACGCGTTCCAGCGCGATGCGACCGACACGGCTGTCGCCGTGGGCGTGCGTCACCGTTTCTAAGCGCTAGGACGTCCGGCAAAACCTTGCTGAATGCGCGGCCCATCTCCGTGGGCCGCCGAGTGACAGCGAACCCCCCCTACTGGTTGCCGCCGGACGTTTCTAGAGCAGGGAAGGGAAGGGCCTCCGCAAGGAGGCCCTCTCGTTTTCAGGTGTTTTGCCGCCGGGCCGCTCCAAGGCAAAAGGGCCCCCTCGGGGGGCAGCAAGCCCGCGTAGCGGGTGCGGCGTGGGGGCGTTTTCCTTTAGAGGAACAGCTTGTAGGCCGGGTTGTCGGTCTCGTTCCAGTGGGGATAGCCCAGTTCCGCCACGAAGCTGCGGAACTGCTTCTTGTCGGCGGGCGGCACCTGGATGCCGATCAGGATGCGGCCGTAGTCGGCGCCCTGGTTGCGATAGTGGAACAGGCTGATGTTCCAGTCCGGATTCATGGCGTTCAGAAAGCGCATCAGCGCGCCGGGACGTTCCGGAAATTCGAAGCGGTACAGCAGCTCGTTGCGCGCCAGCGCCGAACGCCCGCCCACCATGTGGCGCAAGTGGGTCTTGGCCATTTCGTCGTGGGTCAGGTCCAGCGTGTCAAAGCCATGGCGGCGGAAGTTCGCGGCGATCTTGTCGGGTTCGGACGCCGACGATACCTGGATGCCGACGAAGACGTGCGCGCGGTCCGCGTCGGAGATGCGGTAGTTGAACTCGGTCACGCTGCGCTCGCCCACCAGTTCACAGAAGCGGCGGAAGCTTCCGCGCTGCTCCGGCATGGTGACGGCGAACACGGCTTCGCGCATTTCGCCGACTTCGGCGCGTTCGGACACGAAGCGCAGCCGGTCGAAATTCATATTGGCGCCGCAGGCGATCGCCACCAGCGTCTTGCCCTTCAGATGGTGTTCGGCCGCGTACTGCTTGGCGCCCGCGACCGCCATCGCGCCGGCCGGCTCCAGCACGCTGCGCGTGTCCTGGAACACGTCCTTGATGGCCGCGCAGATGGCGTCGGTGTTGACCACCACGAAGTCGTCCACATACTGGCGCGTGAGCTTGAAGGTTTCCGCGCCCACCATCTTGACCGCCGTGCCGTCCGAGAACAGCCCCACGTCGGTGAGCTGCACGCGGCGGCCCGCGCGCACGCTGCGCAGCATGGCGTCGGAATCTTCCGTCTGCACGCCGATGATCTTGATCTCCGGGCGCAGCTGCTTGATGTAGGCGGCCACGCCCGCGATCAGCCCGCCGCCGCCGATGGCGACGAAGATGGCGTCGATCGGACCCGGATGCTGGCGCAGGATCTCCATGCCCACCGTGCCCTGGCCTGCGATCACGTCGGGATCGTCGAAGGGGTGGACGAAGGTCAGCTTCTCTTTCTTTTCCAGGATCTGCGCATGCGCGTAGGCGTCGGAAAAGCTCTCGCCGGCCAGCACCACTTCGCCGCCCAGGCGGCGGACCGCGTCGATCTTGACCTGCGGGCTGGTGGTCGGCATGACGATGACGGCGCGGCAGCCCAGCCGGCTGGCCGCCAGCGCCACACCTTGGGCGTGGTTGCCGGCGGAGGCCGCGATGACGCCGCGGTTGCGCGCGGCCGGACTCAGGTTGGCCATCTTGTTGTAGGCCCCGCGCAGCTTGAAGCTGAACACCGCCTGGGTATCTTCGCGCTTGAGCAGCACCGTGTTCGAGATGCGCTGCGACAGCAGCGGCGCCGTCTCCAGCGGCGATTCGACCGCGACGTCGTAAACCTTGGAGGTCAGGATGCGTTTCAGATAGTCAGTGGACATGGGACAGCGGCTGGCGGCAAGAAGTAGAGAAGTGGGGCAGATTATGCACCCGCGCGCGGCTACACTCGCTCCACTATGGAAGAAAGTCTGCTATCCGCTGTGCATTGGATGCTGGGCATGCTGGCGCTGCCCTCGGTCGGCCTGTCCGCGATCTTCACGGTCTCGCTGGTGTCCGCGACCCTGCTGCCCATGGGCTCCGAGCCGGCCGTGTTCGGTTATATCAAGCTGGCGCCGGACATGTTCTGGCCGGCCATCCTGGTGGCGACCGCAGGCAACACCGTGGGCGGCGCCATCAGCTACGCCATGGGCCTGGGCGCCGAACGCGCCGTGCAGCGCTGGAAGGAACACCACCCCCATCCGCATCCCGACGCGACCGAAGGCGGCCGCATGCGCGGCCGCTGGAACGAGCGGGCCCACGACTGGATTCACCGCATGGGGCCGCCGGCCCTGCTGCTGTCCTGGCTGCCCGCCGTGGGCGATCCGCTGTGTGCCGTGGCGGGGTGGCTGCGGCTGTCGTTCTGGCCTTGCGTCGTCTACATGGCCATCGGCAAATTCCTGCGCTATCTGGTCATGACGGCCGGCCTGCTGTGGTTTTTTCCTGGCCAAGTCTAGCGCCAGGATTTCAATTAATCGGGGACACACCATCCCCGCCATTTCCAGGTTTCGAGCGCGTCCCTAGGGGTATTAGGGGTCAGACTCAGCCTATGGCATAAAATAGTTTTTTAAGGGCCCCCTTCTTGCAGCCATGAACGCCCCACTCGCTAGCCACATCTTGAACGGGGCGATGCCGCCCGCAGCACCCGCGCGCTTGCGCGAAATCCCGTACAACTACACGTCGTTTTCCGACCGCGAGATTGTCGGCCGCTTGCTGGGCGATGACGCCTGGAGCCTGCTGAGCGACCTGCGCGGCGAGCGCCGCACCGGTCGTTCCGCGCGCATGCTGTACGAGGTGCTGGGCGACATCTGGGTGGTGCGCCGCAATCCCTATCTGCAGGACGACCTGCTCGACAACCCCAAGCGCCGCAAGCAGCTCATCGAAGCCCTGCATCACCGCCTGGGCGAAATCGACCGCCGTCGCGAACCGGATGTGCCCGCCGAGGCCGGCCATGATCCGCACCGCGACGAGAAGGTGGTCGGCTTGCTGGCGCGGGCGCGTTCCGCCATCGCCGCGTTCGAGGGCGAGTTCGACCAGACCGCCATGATGCGCAAGCAGGCGCAGAAGGTGCTGGGCCGCATCACTGCGCGCGACAACATCAAGTTCGACGGCCTGTCGCGCGTCTCGCACGTGACCGACGCCACCGACTGGCGCGTGGAATATCCCTTCGTGGTGCTGACGCCGGACTCGGAAGACGAGATCGCGGCGCTGGTCACCGCCTGTATCGAGCTGGGGCTGACCATCATTCCGCGCGGCGGCGGCACCGGCTACACCGGCGGCGCCATTCCGCTGACCTGGAAGTCGGCGGTGATCAACACCGAGAAGTTCGACAAGCTCGGCAAGGTCGAGTCCTGTCTGCTGCCGGGGCTGACCGAGCCCGTGGCGGTCATCCATGCCGGCGCCGGCGTGGTGACCAAGCGCGTCTCCGAGGCCGCCGAGGCCGCGGGCTTCGTGTTCGCCGTCGACCCGACCTCGGCCGAGGCTTCCTGTGTGGGCGGCAACATCGCCATGAACGCGGGCGGCAAGAAGGCCGTGCTGTGGGGCACCGCGCTGGACAACCTGGCCTGGTGGCGCATGGTCGACCCGAACGGCAACTGGCTGGAAGTCAGCCGCCTGGAACACAACATGGGCAAGATCCATGACGTGGACGTGGCGCGCTTCGAGCTCAAGTGGTTCGACGGCCGCGGCAAGCCGGGCGAACGCCTGCTGAAGACCGAAACGCTGGAAATCCAGGGCCGCGTGTTCCGCAAGGAAGGCCTGGGCAAGGACGTCACCGACAAGTTCCTGGCCGGCCTGCCCGGCATCCAGAAGGAAGGCTGCGACGGCCTGATCACGTCGGCGCGCTGGGTGCTGCACCGCATGCCGCGCCACACGCGCACCGTCTGTATGGAGTTCTTCGGCCAGGCGCGCGACGCGATTCCGTCGATCGTCGAGGTCAAGGGCTACCTGGACGGCGAAGGCCGCGCCCGCGGCGCCATCCTGGCCGGTCTTGAGCACCTGGACGAACGCTATCTGCGCGCGGTGGGCTACGCCACCAAGAGCAAGCGCGGCGTGCTGCCCAAGATGGTCCTGATCGGCGACATCGTCGGCGACGACGAAGACGCCGTGGCCGCGGCGTCCAGCGAAGTGGTGCGCCTGGCCAATACGCGCCATGGCGAAGGCTTCGTGGCCGTCAGTCCCGAGGCGCGCAAGAAATTCTGGCTGGACCGCTCGCGCACCGCCGCGATCGCGCGCCACACCAACGCCTTCAAGATCAACGAAGACGTGGTGATCCCGCTGCCCCGCATGGGCGAATACACGGATCACATCGAACGCATCAATATCGAGCTCTCGACCCGCAACAAGCTCAAGCTGCTGGGCGAGCTGGACGCCTATCTCTGTACGCCGTTGCCGGTCGGCAAGATCGACGACGCCGACATCGAAACCACCCGCGCGGAAATGCTGGCCGAGCGCACCCGCCAGGCGCTGGAACTGGTGGCCGCCGTCAGGCAGCGCTGGCAGTGGTTGCTGGACAACCTCGACCTGCCGTTGTTGCAGGCGCTGCCCGAGCTGCATGGCCTGGGCCTGGGCGAATTGCAGCCGGCCTTGTCGGACCGCCTTGCGGCGCAGCCGGGCGCGTGCGTCTTCGACGTGGTGCAGGATCGCACCATCCGCCTGTCCTGGAAGACCGAAGTGCTTGCCGGCCTGCAGCGCACGTTCTCGGGCGCGGCCTACAAGAAGATCGTCGACGAGATGATCGCCATCCATGGCCGCGTGTTGAAGAGCCGCGTGTTCGTGGCGCTGCACATGCACGCCGGCGACGGCAACGTGCACACCAACATCCCGGTCAACTCGGACGACTACGAGATGCTGCAGGAGGCCCACCAGGCCGTCGAGCGCATCATGCAGATCGCCCGCGACCTGGACGGGGTGATCTCCGGCGAGCACGGCATCGGCCTGACCAAGTACGAATTCCTGACCGAGGCCGAACTGGCGCCGTTCCAGGACTACAAGCGCCGCGTCGATCCCAACGGCCACTTCAACGCCGGCAAGCTGATGCCGGGCGCGGACCTGCGCCACGCCTGGACGCCCAGCTTCAACCTGATGGGCCACGAGTCGCTGATCATGCAGCAAAGCGACATCGGCGCCATCTCGGAATCCATCAAGGACTGCCTGCGCTGCGGCAAGTGCAAGCCGGTGTGCGCTACCCACGTGCCGCGCGCCAACCTGCTGTATTCGCCGCGCAACAAGATCCTGGCGACCTCGCTGCTGGTGGAAGCCTTCCTGTACGAAGAGCAGACCCGGCGCGGCGTCAGCCTCAAGCACTGGGAAGAGTTCGAGGACGTGGCCGACCATTGCACGGTCTGCCACAAGTGCTACAACCCCTGTCCGGTCGATATCGACTTCGGCGACGTGTCGATGAACATGCGCGCCGTGCTGCGCCGCATGGGCCGCAAGTCGTTCAATCCGGGCACGGCCAGCGCCATGTTCTTCCTGAACGCCAAGGATCCGGCCACCATCAACGCCACCCGCAAGGCGATGGTGGGCGTGGGCTACAAGGTCCAGCGCGCCGCGCACGATCTGCTGTCGGGCCTGGTGAAGAAGCAGACCGCGGCGCCTCCGGCCACGGTGGGCAAGCCGCCGCTGCGCGAGCAGGTGATCCACTTCGTGAACAAGAAGATGCCCGGCGGGCTGCCCAAGCAGGCGGCGCGCAAGCTGTTGGACATCGAGGACGCGGACTACGTGCCCATCATCCGCGATCCCAAGGCCACCACGGCCGACACGGAAGCGGTGTTCTACTTCCCGGGCTGCGGTTCGGAGCGCCTGTTCTCGCAGGTGGGCCTGGCCACGCAAGCCATGCTGTGGCATGCGGGCGTGCAGACCGTGCTGCCCCCGGGCTACCTGTGCTGCGGCTATCCCCAGCGCGGCAACGGCATGACGGACAAGGCCGAGCAGATCATCACCGACAACCGGGTGCTGTTCCACCGCGTGGCCAACACGCTGAACTACCTGGACATCAAGACGGTGGTGGTCAGCTGCGGCACCTGCTACGACCAGCTGGCCGGCTACGAGTTCGACAAGATCTTCCCGGGCTGCCGCCTGATCGACATCCACGAATACCTGCTGGAAAAGGGCATCAAGCTGGAAGGGGCCAAGGGCGTGCGCTACATGTACCACGACCCCTGCCACACGCCCATGAAGCTGCAGGAACCCATGAAGACCGTGCGCGCCCTGGTCGGCGACGACGCCATCAAGAGCGACCGCTGCTGCGGCGAATCTGGCACCCTGGCCGTCAGCCGCCCCGATATCTCCACGCAGGTGCGCTTCCGCAAGCAGGAAGAGCTGCTCAAGGGCGATGCCGCGCTGCGCAGCGACGGCTTCACCGGCGACGTGAAGGTGCTGACCTCCTGCCCGTCGTGCCTGCAGGGTCTGTCGCGCTATGAAGGCGACACCGGCATGGACGCGGACTACATCGTGGTCGAGATGGCGCGCCACATCCTGGGCGAAGGCTGGATGGAAGAGTACGTGCGCCGCGCCAATGCGGGCGGCATCGAGCGGGTGCTGGTCTAGGCCGGCGGTCCAGGCAAGATACGCGCAAGAAAAAACCGCGGCCATTGCTGGTCGCGGTTTTTTTTCAGCTGTGACAAGACGCCGGAAGGATTACTCCAGCTTGATGCCGGCCTTCTTGATCACGTCCGCCCAGGCGGCGCGTTCCTGTTCGGCGTAGGCCTTGAAGTCCTGCGAGGACATGGGCATCGGGATGACGCCCATGTCCAGGATCTTCTGCGACACGGCGGGCGACTTCAGCGTGGCCTCCAGGTCGGCGGCCAGCTTCTTGACGACGGGCTCAGGCAGGCCGGCCGGGCCGACCAGGCCTTGCCAGGCATAGGCGGTGAAGTTGGGCACGCCCTGCTCGGCCATGGTGGGCACGTCCGGCAGCGCGGCGACGCGTTCCGGGGTGGCCGCGGCCAACACGCGCAGCTTGCCGGCCTTGACGTTGGGCAGGCCCGAGGCCAGGTCGATGAACATCAGGTCCACCTGTCCGCCCAGCAGATCCTGGACGGCGGGAGCCGCGCCCTTGTAGGGTACGTGCAGCACGTTGGCGTTGGTGCGCTGCTTGAACAGTTCCAGCGCCAGGTGATGCGGCGAGCCCGCGCCGGCGGAGGCCGCCGACAACTTGCCCGGCTCTTTCTTGGCGGCCTGGATCACGTCGTCCACCGTCTTGAACGGCGAGTTGACGTTCACGGCCAGCAGCAGCGGGAACTTGGCGATGCCGCCGATGTAGGTGAACTTGGACGGATCGTAGGACAGCTTGGCGTACAGCGACGGGTTGAAGGCCAGCGTGCCCGAGTCGGCCGTGCCGACCATGTAGCCGTTGGCCTCGGCCTGGGCGATGGCGGTGGCGCCGATGATGGTGGCCGCGCCGGGCCGGTTCTCGACGACGATGGTCTGGCCCAGCGGCTTTTCCAGGCCGCTGGCCACCGTGCGCGCCACGACGTCGGTGCCGCCGCCGGCCGGGTAAGGCACGATCCAGCGGATCGGCTGAGCGGGCCAAGACTGGGCGGCGGCCGTGCTGGCGGCCAGGGACAGGGCGGCTAGCGCCAACAGGCGCTTCGCGTGCTTATGCATGGGGTGTCTCCAAGTGCGGAATTGAGTATGGGCCGGCGCCGCAGGACGTGCGGGGGCCTGTTATGCGCCGTTATTATGCCTTGCGTCCCCGGCAATCGGCAGATGTTTTGTGCCCTGTTTTCAGCGGCTTATTGCGGATCGGGGTAGCTGCGGGCGCCGAAGATCGCCGAGCCGATACGCACTTCGGTGGAGCCTTCCTCGATCGCCAGCTCGAAGTCTCCGCTCATGCCCATGGACAGGCGTTCCAGCGATACGCCTGGCAGGTTTTCCTGGCGCAGGCGGTCGCGCAATTCGCGCAGGGCGCGGAAGCAGGCGCGTACTTCGGCGGGGTCCGGCGAATTCACGGCCAGCGTCATCAGGCCCTGCACGCGCAGCGTCGGGAAGTCGGCGGCGATGCGGCGCAGGAAGGCGGCCACGTCGGCGGGATCCATGCCGTACTTGCTAGGTTCGGACGAGGTCTTGACCTGCACCAGCACGTCCAGGGTCCGGCCGTCGTTCGCCAGGCGGCGATGCAGGGCTTCGGCCAGCTCCACCCGGTCCAGCGACTGGACTTCCGCCGCGTCGCGCGCCGCGTCGCGGGCCTTGTTGGTCTGCAGGTGGCCGATCAGCACCCATTGCAGGCCCAGGCCGTCCAGGGCTGTCGCTTTCTGGCGGATCTCCTGCGTCTTGTTTTCGCCGTAGCGGGTCAGCCCCAGCGCCATGGCCTCGCGGATGGCGTCCACGCCGAAGGTCTTGCTGACGGGCAGCAGCGTCACGCTGTCCGGGCTGCGGCCGGCGCGCGCGCAGGCGTCGGCGATGCGTTGCTGGATCTGGGCAAGGCGCCCGGCCATGGTGTCTACGGCGGTCAT